>JACNJU010000056.1 GCA_014382375.1 Rhodospirillaceae bacterium | reverse complement strand
ACAACCCGCAACACCGGGGATTGCTTCATCGAAGGTGGTGTATTTTTACTCCGGCCTCTGGTGTATTTTTACTCCGGCGTTGACAAACGAATATCCAATCCAGCATCTTCGGCCTTTACGATAGCTTGGCGAAGCAAATCGGCAGCTACTGCCTGAGTGATGTTGTTAGATAGTATGCCTCGATGTAACTGCCTCCTAACCGGTGGGTGCCCTTTCTTCGGTCGATCAGTAGTTTGATAACTGGGGCCGTATTTGGTCTCTCCGAGCCATGTATGGCGCTCCCATTTTGGCTGTGGATACGCTAATAGCCGACCCGATGGGAGCTTGCACCAGAGATACGCTGCACCTTCGGAGTACCATTCACATCTTCCTGCCCAATAACTCACCCCAGGATCTCGGACAGCATTTTGCACAGCTTTTTCGAGAGCAGCCCATAGACGCACAGCCCAAGGGTTTGATCTTCTCCACGACTTAACAATTGAGCGCGCTTGGCCGTCCGAAAACACCAAGCCTAACTTCTTTGCCATTATTTGTATGGCACTTTTACCGCCGCCATACCCACACGCAAGCACGGCAACCTTTCCTGCATTTCTTTGATCAGGGGATACTTTTTCAACTATTTTGTTGAACATTTCTGCAGCAGTAACTTGGTAAATGTCGGTACCTTGACGGTGGACGTCGAGCAGGCGCTCTCCGTCTGGATCATTGGCCAGCCATGGTTCTACACGACTTTCAATTCCCGAAAGATCGACCCAGTACAGGCCGTCGGGGTGATAAATTGCGGCACGAGTCAGACGTGCTAAAGAGATGCCAGGATCAACCATATCTGAACCGCCTGTCACTCGGGCGACCCGTTGCTCTACCTCTTCGGATGGGAAACAGTCTTTAGATATATTGTGTATCTGCAGTCCTTGACTTGTGTACCGTCCGGTTGATGCCCCGTTAAATCTTAAAGCTCCGTGGACGCAGCTATCGGATTCCGTGTCTAGTATTGTACAATACTTTGTGAGTGAGCTAGATCCGGCCTCGTCCACTAATTCAAGATAACGTCGGACTATTGGATCAAGGTCATCACGCAACAGTAAGGCTGCCCGGTTTTCTTTATCGAAACTCAATTTAGCCATACCCTTTGAATAGTTGGAGATTAATGACCGATGCTCTTCACTCAATCTGGGATTAATAAATTCATCTCTGGTTTTTCGCCCCTTTGCATTTAGGACAAGCCCATCAGTGAGCTTCTCAATCTTTCCGTCAGCACTTTTCGCAAGCTTTTGACTGAGTTCCCATGCTGCCCCTACAAAGGACAAGTCCACCGGGATACCTCGGTCATTCATGCGCTGCGTTAATGTATATTCGTGCCATTCATCATTAGTGAGCTGGCGAAAATGCGGGAGCATAGACCGCATGGCTTCAACATCAGCCTTGCAGTAATTCGCCATCAGTTCCTTGTCGCCCGGCTCCCACTCAGTCTGGTGATTGGGGGCGCAATAAGTTTTGATTAGATGTTTGCCGGTCGGAAGTTTTTGCTGAGGTAGGTTTAGGGCCTTTGCAGCTTCTTCCAGCTTTGCAGAATATCCATTAGTGAGGCTAACAGCCTGAGCACAACGCCAGTTTTCCACAGAGGGGGCAGGGCAATCATGCCGCTTAGAAATTACGTGATCAAACATTGCCTTCTCAAAGGCGCTATTCCACGCAATGAGCTTTCCACCTTCGTCTATGTGCTCGCGAATTTTTTCAGGGAACGGCTTTTCGTCTTCTGAAAACCATGTCTCAATAGGCGCATCTCCAATAGCCCAAGCTATGCAAATCACCTCAGTGGTGGCGTCATGCGCATATCTAATAGTCCCAGACTTTGTTAGATCTACTTGGCTCCGGCTTTCAATATCAATATACAGCAGATCAGAACACAACGGCTCTGTGCATTGGCTAATCAGCCCCTCAGCTATATAACCAACTGGCTCGTTTCGACTGTGCAGCTCACCATGAATTTCAGATATTCTGTTAGCGTATAACTCTTGGTGATAAGTTTTGTCATTAATCTCCGGAGGAAGAGCGTGTTCAGTTGAAAAATTTTCATTTCCAACTGAATTTACCTTAGCTTCCACTACGGTTGTGTATTCGTTAAGTGCCTCAAAAAGAGAATCCGACGAGGCATCGATAACCCATTCATCGAAATCATTCTCTTTAATTTCTAAATATTGATAAGAAAATGTGCTGTTGTTGATCATTGTGATATTCTTCCGTTCTGGGCAATTGGTTGGCATAGGCTTGCTTTTTCTTATGTCTTCCTCAGGCATGCTCTGGCCCCTTGTTATTTCCAATCATGCCGCTCTCCCATGGAATATTGTTGGCCCCATATGGGCTCCATCGAATAGATACCAAGCTGAGTTGTCTTTGCCGGAGTGTTTGGAGCCGGATATCCACTTGACCCGACCGACGCTAACAATGTTGCGGCATCGGTTTTCGACCTTGCCGAAATAGACGTTGTGAGCGAAGTCGGCTGGCAGCAAAAGCCAGGTGGGCGCAAGTGATGACAGATGCATAAGAATCGAAAGCACTGGTTCTCCGCGGCGGTTCTGTTCAGGCCAAGGCGGGTTCGTTATGAATACGTCACCAACGCACCGCTCAAGATTGATGGCGTCACATTTTACTATGTCCATGGCCATCGGATGGATGTCTGAGGCAGATGCAAGAGAATGTCCTGCCGCTTCCAGATGCCGGACTAATGCACCATCACCCGCGCAGGGTTCATCAAATTGAATAGCCTGAGTAAGGTGTCTAAGAAGGGGGCGAAGGGCGCTTGCCGGCGTGGGATAGAACCCTCGGGGGCTGCGCTTGAAAGTGTCAGATCGTTTACCCATCAAAGTGCCCCCCTTGAGTAGAATTGGGAGCAGCGTCCATTGAAGTCGATGTACAGATGCGTTCTTCGAGGAAAGATTCGAGATCAGATTGACGATAACGAACTAGCCGTCCTAACTTGACGTATGTCGGGCCAAAACCTTCCAGGCGCCAACGCTGTAGAGTGCGGGTAGAGACGGGGGACAAGGCGCCACCAATGTATTTGCCAGCAGCTTCCTCGTCGTAGAGAATAGTATCGAGAGCCATAACTCACTCCTATCGGTTGCCGCGGGATTGCGGCGTTAGGAGGAAGCCTAAAGTGAGTTATGAGGAACTGATCGAATGGGATTTTTGAAATTTGATTCGACCAAAATAAATCGGTTTGTGCTGCTACAATTTACTGATTCGCTATAGGGACTGCGATAATGCAGCCGGAAAACTTTAATGTTTGGTGTGTTGAGTATAATTGTGAAATTTTAACGTGACCTACACGCCTCGGTACTAGAAATCAGTATCGATAAAATGTTCGCTACTATTCCTTGGGGGCTCATTTCTACGCAATCCAGCTATTGTCTTTGTCGTGACATGTGTGTGTCTTTTCACTCTGTCGAGATGCGCATCCTTCGTATCAGGGTAAAACTCCATCGCCTCCCTGTAAGCCTCCAACCGCAGCAATAAAACTTTCCGGCGCCAATACGGCAAGCGCGTGGATTGAAATACAGGATCTTCAATTAGCTCAAACCATTCCAGAGATTCCATAAACGACTGACTAAAACCTTCTCTCTCATTTGCGTAATCTTCATAATACTTCTGCACAGTGCCGGGTTTATATTGCTGCCAGCCGAAAACAATTTCCGCTTCAAATATAGCCAACTCTTTGGCCTCGGATTGCGAAAGATTACCGTCGATGGCCTCGGCAACTAAATCCGCAATCCACATTTTCCTCTGCCTGGTGCGGCCCTTTTCGATCTTATTTGGGGTCAGGCCCAAGGCTTCTCCAAACATAAGAGCGCCGTTGTTTTTGTAAACTTTTACACCTGCTTCAATGAGCGGGTCCAACACCCAACTTGGCGGTTGAACGCCCAACTCTTTAGCAATGACCAGCGCCTGAAGGATAAACGCTGGGTTACGGTCCTGCTTTTCCCATTCCTCACGAATGATACCGAACCGGTTTTCCTGTGCAAAGTTAGCTGTAGACACACCCTCTTCCGGGCACTTCAAAACCTGACTTGGTAGATCTTCGCAAACATTATTTGCTTCTTGGGCCAACCAGCGAGCAACCCCTAACGGAAACTCCTTCAGAACTTGGTTGTTATAATCCGAACAAACTTTATGCAGAGCCGCTAGGTATTTCTGGTGCTCAGCCTGTCGGGTTTCACTCTCAAAATCCAATTCAAAAAGTCGCCAATCTGTTGCCCAGCTGTCAGCGTCCTTGATGTGTTCTTCGATATCCGCGCTCACCTCCACTGGCCATTCACCAAAAGGCTCTACGGCCTCATCAGCATTTAAGAGGCCATCATCTATTAAATTATCGGACTTTGACACTTTGATACCTCTAATCCACTGAATTAATAGATACAGTTTTTTATAAATGTATTTGCAATAAATATTGAAGATGAAGGTTTTCAATATGTTGCGACATTCGACTGTTTTCCCGTCATCAATTGTCTTCCCTCTTATGATGAGGCACAACTTCAGCACCGCCTCGATTATTATTCATTGCCGATGCAATTCCTTCGGATATCCGATTAGCCGCCACTCGCGCGGGATCAAGATCGACCTTGGCGTAGCGAGCCGTCGTGGTCGCGTCCTTATGGCCAAGGAGCTTACCAATAATAGGCAAGCCTAGGCCAGAACCTGCGCCATAGCTGGCAAAGCTGTGCCGCAGTATATGGAGGGTCGCCCATTCCAACCCGGCTTTTGCTTTGATACGGCCCCATACCTTTGGAAGGCCGACAAGATGTTGTCTCACCTTCTTACCGGGAAGAACATATGGATTGTTTTTTATGCGGGGGAGGGAACTAAGAACACCTAAGGTGGGCGCGCCTACCATAATAACTTTTTCACCAGTCTTAGAATCAGGAAGCCGAAGGCAGGTATTTTCAAAATCCACATGATCCCATTTTAAGGTCAGTATTTCAGACTTTCGGCAACCCGTAAGCATAAGGAGCCGTATTCCAGCCAGACCGTATAAACCTTCGCCATCGTCTTCGGCGCTAGTCATTGCTTCGCCGAGTTTCCCAAATTCAACCAACGACAGAAATCGATCTTCTTTCTTGTCCGGGTATCGTTTCACCCCATGAACCGGGTTCGTTTCATCGGGCCTCATGCCATTGTTGATGGCATATGAAAGGATTCCACCGAGCAATCCAACGGTACGAGTAGCTGTGCCTCGTCCCCCTTCCACTATTGCTCGGCCCCTGAGACCAGTCTTTACGTCCGTCGCAGTTTTCCCAATCGCAACATCATGCATAAAACGCTTCACATCTTGCGTCGTTATGTTCTTGACCAATTTTTTTCCGAGCAACGGCTTTATGTGACGTTCAATGCGCCCTCGGTCTGTGGAGATTGTTGAAGCCTTCTTCGGCTCTCCGAACTTGGTAAGGATCTTCCCGGCTTCTGCTTCGCTAAGGTAAAGATCACACAAGGCACCCATCGTCATAGCTGCCTTATTTTCGTCTCTGATAGACGAGAGGTCATGCCCTTCCGCAACACTACCAAGGAGGCGTTGTGCTTCCCTCCGAGCTTTCTCAGGGGTCCAAGGACTGCCGTGTCGCCCGATGGTAAACCAGCGTTGCTGGTTGTTGACGCGTGTCTTAACTACATAGGTTCGAGCTTCGGACTTCTGACGGCGAACGGCGAAACCAACCACCTTGGTATCCCAGATGATCTCTCCAGGATTGATCGCCTTTACAACTTCTATAGTGATAGCACGTGTCTGTTTCATGGCTGCCCAAGTGGTTGCTAGATATTTGATCTAGCAACACTATAGCAACCAAATTAGTGGGTAGCAATGGCGCTTGCTGGCGAGCAATGCCTAGATTATAAGGGATAAAGGCTGTTAAACTGGGCTATCGGCGATTGCTGGCAACCCAATCTCTTGCCCTCCGAAGGCAGAGGTCACAGGTTCGAATCCTGTCGGGTGCGCCAATGCTTCCTTGTCCGACCCGGAGACATAGGTAACAGAATGTACCTAAGACATAGGTAACAACCTCGCGCCGAACGGGTTTTCGATAGTCTGCAATGTTTTTTGCTCCAAGTCGATATATCCGAGATCGTGGTGCATAAAGCTGACGATCCAGATACCGTCGTCTACCTCTTTTATGCCGAGT
>JACNJU010000150.1 GCA_014382375.1 Rhodospirillaceae bacterium | reverse complement strand
AGCACCTTCCATCCCGTTTCATGACCGGACGTTCGCTCTCGTCGGAATCTGAGTAAAGTCAAAAATGATTGTATTGGTGTGGGAAGGGTGGAGCACTTATTTGAGCAATAACAATAAGATAGCGACAAATGCCTCGGAATGGGCATTGCCCTTCAGAGAGGTGGGGTAGGTGCTAAAAACCGATTATAACCGTTCCTGGGGCGACGTCTGGCATTCTGTCGGCATTGTCGGATGGACTATGCCTTAAATTTTCGACCCAATCCTGATTTTGCCAATTTGGTCACATGGTTTTGTGATTTTTCGGCAGCTTTGATGCCTCGTTTAGCGGAATGGTGGAGAAGGGTGGCGGACTTATTTTTAGTCTCAGCTTTTGTTGCCGCAATTTCTGTACGAAGCTGTTCCAGTTCGAGGCGTTGGCGTTCGAGGTCGTTATTAACCTGCTCGGATGCTGGGTCCGCGTACATAATTGCCATGAGGGCATGGCGTTTTTCTTCTGATGCCTGATGGCGTTTGGCAGCAAGTTTCATCTTGTGAATTGCGCGGATCGTTATTGGCTTGGACGGTGGTTCTCGGTCTTCATTCAGGAATTCCCATGCTCGCATTGTCATTTCCCCCGTGTTGGTTTCTGTCCGACTATTTATTTGTTGAACAAATGATCTTGCTGCAGGAAGGGTTCACACAAGGAAAAGCGGACTATCTTGAAAACGACGGTTTCTTCATATTGCATCTGAAAGAGACAGGCGGGTGGCTATAGTGTAATTTCGGCTTTGGTATCCGGTAGCGGAAATTGGTAAGGTGGCAATGGTTAGTCCGGGTGTAGCCAAGAAGCGACATCAGAGTTGGGCATTATTGTTGAACCTTAATTTAGGAAAGTAGCCAACCCCAGCCAAAACATGTTGAAGAAAAAGCTACAAATGATCCTAAGAATAAGCATATTCCCAGATCAGAGCCCCAAGTCAGCTTTCGCTAATCCGGTTCAACTCAGTAGCCAGCAGTTACAATAATTTCCACTTTCAGCTCTGTACGGGCAAGCTTGGCTTCGCCACAGGCCCGTGCGGGCGCATGGCCTTCAGGAACCCAATCGTCCCAAACGGCATTCATCTCGGCAAAGTCCTGCATATCAGCAAGCCAGATGGTTACTTGTAAAAGCTTTTCATTCGATGTGCCTGCTTTGTCCAGAAGAACTTCGACCCGGCGTAGGCATTCACGGGTTTGTTCCGCTACATCGTCTTCTGGGTTGCCAACCTGACCGCAAAGATAGGCAATGCCGTTGTGTTTGACGATCTTACTCATACGGGCACCGACATCAATTCGTTCAATCATCATTTTATCCTTAAAGTTATGTCACATTCTCTTGCTGTTGAAATCGGCTCGAAACGCCGTTGTTCGCGATCTACCGCCTGAAGCCGTAGTGATGTCAGGCGGCAATCACTATTGCGATGTTAGCGATACACCCTCGCGCAGAGCAAGGAATGTCCAAATCTTTCTGGTAAGGAGGTTGGTTTTTGTATTCATTCGATGCAGACGGATTTGTAGATTGATGAACCAACTAGGTTGGCCCGCTATCACAAGTAGTCCAGTCTCAATGTCCGGTTGAACCAAACTACGTGGAAGCCACGCAACGCCATCTCCATCTCGAGCTCTAATTCTTAATGCCCCGGCCATAGAATTTTCGTAGACCACGGAAAGCTTTTCCCGAATGCCGCTCGCCTTGAGCAGTGGCTCAATATGGCCTCCGATCGGTGCCGACGAACCAAATTGAAGATAAGGGATGGATGCCATCGACGCGTTGTCTAAATCGAACAACGGCGTTCCGTCCGATGTACATTTGCATACTGGGAGGAGTTTATCCCGACCGATCCCGATGGATTCGAGTGAGGGAAATGGTGCCATGCTCAAAGAAAATTCACTCTGATAGGCAATGACGAAATCAACGCCCCCTTCTTTGAGATCATTGATGCAATTCGGCAGATCATCTGCACGTAAGCGAGAAAGGATCGCCCCAAAACTATTCTCGAAATCTTGAAGCCACGTCGAATAGAAACGCCAACCTATCGAGTGCTGTGCCGCAAATGTCACCACGTACCTATCTGGTTGAGCGAGCGCTGTTAGAATTTGTTCTCGCTCGATCTCAATCCGTGAAATCGCTTGTTCGCCAGCCTCCAACATTTGTTGGCCAGAATTCGTCAAAACAACAGGATGCCCCGAGCGATCAACGAGGCTTGTTCCAACCCAGGTTTCGAGGGCTTTTATTCGCCGACTGAAAGCTGGCTGGCTAATGTTTCCGAGCTCGGCTGCCTGTGAAAAATGCCCAGTTTTCGACAAATTTGCGAGGTCTTTGAACCAGAGAATATCCATAATAAGCGATTGTAATGCAAAATTTGCATAATGCTAGGCAAACATAATATTGGATAAGTGCTGGAAACCATCCCATGCTTTAGGGTCGATTTAATTTGGATGGGAAAGTTCAATAAAATGGAAGCTTCAACTTCAGCAGACTCTGCGCGAATTGACTTGGGTGTATTCCCGCGTGTCGCGCTTTGTCATCAGCCGACCCCTATCGAAGCCATGCTTCGTCTTAGCGATCACCTTGGGGGGCCAAACATCTTTATCAAGAGAGATGACTGCACAGGTCTTGCGACAGGTGGCAATAAGACGCGCAAACTGGAATTTCTGGTTGGAGAAGCCTTAAAACAGAATGCTGACATGCTTGTTACACAAGGTGCCGTGCAATCAAACCATGTCCGCCAGACAGCTGCCGCAGCATGCCGTGTAGGTCTCAGGTGTCATGCTTTATTGGAGCGCCGCGTCCCAGATGTGAGTCAGGATTACGAAGAAACCGGCAACGTATTACTTGATCGGTTGTTCGGTGCGTCAATAGAGTTTCGCGGCCCTGGATTAGATATGAATGCCGAGGGCCTGGAAGCGACGGAACGTTTACGCGCAGAAGGCCACAAGCCGTATTTCATTCCTGGTGGCGGTTCCAATGAAATTGGTGCGCTAGGTTATGTTTCTTGCGCGCAAGAGATCTCTATGCAATCGGATGCCATGAACATTAATTTTGACTGGATTGTGATGGCCACGGGAAGTACCGGCACACAGGCCGGTTTGGTCGCCGGTTTACATGCACTGGGCCGTGACCTGCCGGTAATGGGTATCAGCGTTCGCCAACCACGTGAAGCCCAGATCAAGGCCGTCCATGCCTTGACCGAAAGGACATTGGCAAAGATTAATGCCGGTGGCATCGCAAGCAGCAAGATCATCGTGGATGATGGGTATGTCGGAGATGGCTACGGTGTTCCGGCGGCCTCGACCCTTGATGCGATCAACCAAGCAGCAAGACTCGAAGGCCTGCTCCTCGATCCCGTTTACTCAGGCAAAGGCTTTGCCGGTTTGATAGGACTGGTCAAAGCGAATTTCTTTAAACCGTCTGACCGTATTCTGTTCCTCCACACGGGGGGATCGGCTGCCCTTTTCGCTTACGAGGAGATGCTGCTTTCAGCGCAATCGGCGAAGTAAAGGAATTAGCCGAACTATTGTCTATGACAAGAAGAAGCCGGAGAAGCTTCAACTTAAATTCAACTTTTCAAAACAAGGAGTTAAAAATGAAAAAAACATTTGTAAGTTTAATCTGTGCTGGCGTCGTTGCGCTGGCTTCGACCCCCGCGATGAGCGCGGAAAAGGTAAACATTGGCAAACCAACCTGGACCGGTGCGCAGGCAATTGCAGCCTTACTGCAGGCCGTCGTTGTGGAACGTATCGGCGGCGAGGCCGATTTGGTTCCCGGAAACAACGCGACAATCTTCCAGGCCATGGACCAGGGAAGGGGCGATATTGACGTTCATCCCGATGTCTGGTTGCCAAATCAAGGTAGCTTCACCAAAAAATATGTCGATGGCAAAAAAACCGTCACCTTGAGTAAAAACCCCTATGAAGGCAACCAGGGTTTCTGCGTTTCACAGGATTTTGGCAAGGCAAACAACATCACCGATATCGCCGACCTGGGTCGCCCCGACGTTGCCATGAAAATGGATAGCGACGGTAACGGTAAGGGCGAGATGTGGATTGGAGCCCCGGGGTGGGCCTCTGCAAACGTCAACGAAGTGAAGGTCCGGGACTATGACCTTTCGCCCTTCATTGATCCAATTCGTGCGGAAGAAAGTGTGAAGACTGCGCGGGTTAAAGACTCGATCGCGAAAAACGAGGGGTACGCATTCTACTGCTATAAGCCTCATGCTATCTGGTACATGTTCGATGTGATGATGCTGTCTGAGCCTAAATACGATCCGGCTAACTACAAAATGGTTCAGCCATCGGATTCGCCTGACTGGTTCAAAGAGTCTAAAGTCGCCACGAAAGACGCCTTGAAAAACGTTCAAATTGCCTGGTCGAAATCATTGAAGGGGCGCTCACCGGCCATTGTGGAGTTCTTCGAGAGGTTTTCGCTGACGGCGGACGATGTAAGCAGCTTTGCCTATGAGATTTCCGGCAAGGGGCGCGACGCATCGGAAGTCGCAAGTGAGTGGATCAAAAATAACCCGAAGCGCGTCGACGCGTGGCTGGGTCTTTAGGTCCTACTTTGAATTGTTAGTTAGCTGTTGCCGGTCAAACGAGACCGGCAACAGTACTGACATTTAGAGAACAAAACCCCCGGGCCCAGGAGGGAGTAGCCAGTGTCTTCAATAACTGATGAACAACCGAATGACATCGTGATTAAAGTCGAGAATGTCTGGAAGCTTTTCGGTAATAATGCCGACGAAGCAATGCGTGCGATCCATGACGAAGGTCTTACGAAAGCCCAGGTTCTTGAGCGCTACGACGTCGTTGTTGGTGTTGCGGATGTAAGTCTGGACGTCAAAGAGGGCGAAATTTTTTGCATTATGGGTTTATCGGGAAGCGGGAAATCCACCCTCGTTCGCCATTTCAACAGGCTTCTTGAACCCACTGCCGGAAAGATCATGATTGAGGGGACGGACGTTATGGCGTTGGATCCCCAGGCTTTGCGAGAGTTTCGAAACCAGAAAATTGGCATGGTATTCCAAAATTTCGCGTTGCTACCGCATCGCTCGGTTTTGGATAATGTCGCGATGCCACTTGAAATTCGCTCGGTAAACAAGAATGAACGTATGCGCCAAGCGCAGAACATCCTCAAGATCGTCGAATTGGACGCGTGGGGTAATAAGTTCGCGCATGAACTGTCTGGCGGCATGCAGCAACGGGTTGGGCTGGCGCGGGCTCTCGCTGCCAACCCAGACGTTCTGCTGATGGATGAGCCGTTCAGCGCTCTGGACCCATTAATCCGCCGGCAGCTTCAAGACGAGTTCATAAAGCTCTCCGCAGAAATGAAGAAAACGACAATTTTCATTACCCACGACCTGGACGAAGCTGTTCGCATCGGCGATCGCATCGCCATCATGCGTGATGGCCGTGTTGTCCAGATTGGAACGGCAGAAGATATCGTCATGCATCCGGCGGATGATTATGTCACGGACTTCGTCGCCGGTATTTCGCGCCTTAAAGTCGTCAGGGCACATGCCGTAATGCAGCCCGTTGACGAGTATGTGGCCATTCACGGCAATCCATCACGGAGCGCCCCGAGAGTGGCTGAAAACGAGTCCCTTAGCACCTTGATCCATCTGGCCATAGATGAGGATGAACCCATTGTCGTAAACGACAATGGCGTCGATATAGGTGTCATAACACGCAGTGGACTTCTCAAAACGGTGATCGAGGGAACGGAGGTATCATGAAAGAGGTTAATATGGAATCGCCGGTCGAATTGTCCCCGGAAGGCGTCGGCAATGACGCAGCCGAGCGATGCGACCTGGTTGCAACGTTCGTGAGAACGAACCCTGGCTACTATACCGCACAGTTTGAAAGAATTGGCAACGATGCCAGTTTCGTTTGGACGTTCAATATGTGGGCCGGCCTTTTTGGACCGATCTGGTATTCCGCCCGTGGATTGTGGAACTGGGGCCTGACGTTTCTGATCATCGAAACGTTCGCTTTTGTGCAGATCATAAGGGGCTTGTTTGGAGATCTGGCGTCGAGTGCATGGGCTCGTATTGCCCAAATTGAGGGAACGCTCGACTTGCGCAAACAACAATTCGCTTCCGCAATTGAAAACGGTTCCGACAAGGTCGATGTCTATCGACGTTCGGTGGAATCTCTTGAGGGGGCGATCGGTGGCATTCGCCCTGCGGCCCAGCAACTGGAAGAGTCGGGTCCT
>JACNJU010000066.1 GCA_014382375.1 Rhodospirillaceae bacterium | reverse complement strand
TGTTAGGCATTGGTGATGACGTTGTGCATTAGGCCGTGAACGGATAGCGGATGTTCCCACGAAAAGGCCTTGTCCAGCCTGACCGGTTGACCTTCGTCATCAACAAACAAATCTTCAGGCGCGCCGGGCCAACCCAACGGCATCCCATCGAGGGGGGTGTCAGGTTGCACCGCTTCCGGGCCTGTCGGCCCCTTGGCGCAGGGCGGGATCGGCCTGGGGAACGGGGCGCGGTGGCGAACCCCGCCGGGTCGATCGATTGTCCCTAAAATGGTCATCAAGATACCCAGCGCGCGGATCGTCTGGAAGCCGTTGGAATGGGCGGCCAGTCCGCGCATGGCGTGGAAGGCAACCGGCGGGCCGGTGACGTTATCGTGCTCGTTACCCCAGGCATCGGTCCAGGCGATCGGCAGTTCGATTTTTTGATCGCGTGCGGTAATGCCCATTTCGTGGGCCAGTTCGCGAATGGTCGCAGCATCAATGCCGGTGATGTCGGCGGCCCATTCGGGGGTGTAATCCTTGACCTGATCGTGCAGCAACTGGAATGATGGTTTGACCGGGGTGCCGTCTTCCAGCTTGTAAGAACCCATCAGGCGCGGGTCAGCGTCGGGCCAGCGGTTGTCGACGGCTTCATCGGAATGGCGATCCCACCACAGCTTGTTTTGCGGGTCGGCGCAGCCATCGCGGATGGGCAGGTCGGTGCGCACGAAAAGGCCGAAATCGGCGCTGTCCTGGTCCTGATTGACCAGTTCCGGGGCGTTTGTGTAGTTGACCAGAAAATCCCGGTCATACAGGCCCATTTTAAGGATTTCATGGATCAGTGCCAGCAGCAGGGCGCCATCGGTGCCGGGCTTGATGGCGATCCAGTCATCGGCAATGGCGGCGTATCCTGAACGCACCGGGTTGATCGCGACAAAACGTCCGCCGTCCCGCTTGAATTGTCCCAGGGCCATCTTCATGGGGTTGGAATGATGATCTTCGGCGGTGCCGATCATGACGAACAGCTTTGCCCGTTCCAGATCAGGCCCACCGAATTCCCAGAACGATCCGCCGAAGGTGTAGATCAGCCCGGCCGCCATATTGACCGAACAGAAACCACCGTGGGCGGCGTAATTTGGGGTGCCGAACTGTTTGGCGAACATGCCGGTCAGCGCCTGCATCTGGTCGCGGCCGGTGAAGAATGCGAGTTTCTTGGGGTCTGTGGAGCGGATATGGGCGAGTCTGGCTTCCAGAGTCCCAAAAGCTTCATCCCACGTGATCGCCTCGAAGGAACCGGCACCGCGGTCGGTGCCTTCCTTGCGCTTCAGGGGTTTAAGCAGGCGGGCCGGGGAATACTGCTTCATGATGCCGGATGCACCCTTGGCGCAGATCACACCCTTGTTCAGGGGGTGTTCGGGGTTGCCCTCGATATAGCGAACCTCGTCATCACGCAAATGCACACGAATGCCACAGCGGCAGGCACACATGTAGCAAGTGGTGGTCTTGACCTCGGTCTTTCCGGTTTCGGAGTCCCGGTGCTTCTCGGGTTCTTTCACGTCTTGGCCCTGTCTTTAATCTGCATCAATGGGGGTGCTTGATCGCGCTTTTGTTCCCCGTCAGGTGATTTGGCACCCTTTATATGCGATTAAACTAATATTATAAAGAGCTAATATCTTTAACGCCAAATTCCCCGCGTATCGATCACAGCTTTGCCTTCCAGGCGGCTTTTGTCGATGTCTTTGAATTCCTGATGATCGACCAGCAGGGCGATGACCTGGGCTTTGTTCAGGGCTGTCTCCAGATCGGTCAACTTGATGCCTTCTGATTCGGCTAACGCCTCTGGCAGGTTGGGGCTGTTGGGTTCGACGACGAGAACCTCTCCGTCGAAGGCATCAGCAAGGGCGGCGGTGATTTCGACGGCCGGGCTTTCGCGCATGTCGTCGATGTTGGCCTTGTAGGCAAGGCCCAGACAGGCGATCGTTGTCGCGCCACTTTCCTTGGCGGCTGCCAGGATTTGCTTCACCACATGACCCGGTTTGCCATCGTTGACTTTGCGGGCGCTCTGGATCAGTGGGCTTTCGTCGGGGGCCCCATCGGCAATGAACCAGGGATCAACGGCGATACAATGGCCACCGACGCCGGGGCCGGGCTGCAGGATGTTGACGCGCGGGTGATGGTTGGCAAGCTCGATGGCCTCCCAGACATTGATGTCCATCTTGTCGGCGATCAGGCTGAGCTCGTTGGCAAATGCGATATTGACATCCCGATAGGCGTTTTCTGACAGTTTCACCAATTCCGCAGTCGCCGCCGTGGTCAGCAGGCACTCGCCTTCGACGGCAATCTTGTAGAGCGCCGCCGTGCGTTCGGCGCAGCGCCGCGACATGCCGCCGATAACCCGGTCGTTGCGGACCAGTTCCAACAGCACCTTGCCCGGCAACACCCGTTCAGGACTGTGAGAGATCTGAACATCAGCGTCGTCGGCTGCCTGATGGGGGAAACTGAGGTCGCTTCGTGCGCCTGCAAGCCACTGTGAAACCTTGTCGGTGGTTCCGACCGGGCAGGTTGATTCGATGATCACCAACGCGCCTGCCTCAAGCACCGGGGCGATGGACAGGGCGGCGTCTTTAACAAAGCTGAGATCGGGCTTGTGGTCGTCCTTGAAAGGGGTAGGCACGGCAATGATATAGGCGTCAGCGGTTTGTGGGGTGCTTGTTGCTTGAAGTTTTCCGGTACTGACGGCCCCGTTTACCATGATGTCCAGATCCGGTTCGACAATATGGACCTTGCCCTGGTTAATGGTTTCAACCGTGGCCAGGTTGGTATCGACGCCAATCACCTGAACACCGCGACTGGCGAACACGGCGGCGGTCGGAAGGCCGACGTAGCCCAGGCCGATTACACAGATTTTTTCGAACTTAAGGCTCACCGGCGTTTCCTCGTTTTATGATTTCGTTAACGATGCGGCCGCTGGCCTTGCCATCACCATAAGGATTGTGGGCGCGGCTCATGATAGCGTAGGCATCGGGCTCGTCGAGTAATCGCGTACATTCCCCGACAATCAACTGGCTGTCGGTGCCGACCAGCTTAACCGTCCCGGCTTTGACCGCTTCCGGGCGTTCGGTCACATCGCGCATGACCAGCACCGGCTTGCCAAGGGATGGGGCTTCTTCCTGAATGCCGCCTGAATCAGTGATCACCAGAAAGCTTAGGTCCATCAAATAAACGAAGGGAAGGTAATCGAGCGGCTCAATCAGGTGGATGTTGGCTTTGTCCATAAGAATTCTGTTGACCGGCTCCTGCACATTCGGGTTGAGGTGAACCGGATAGACGATCTGGATATCGTCACGCCCGCCGAGTTCGGCAAGCGCCTGGCAGATGTCTTCAAAGCCCTGACCGAAATTCTCGCGCCTGTGACCGGTAACCAGGATCAGGCGACGATCCGGGTCCAGAAACGGGAACTGTTCGGCCAGGCTGGTTTGCAGGGCCTTATCATTGCCCAGTCGGCTTGTTACATCGAGAAGGGCGTCGATAACTGTATTGCCGGTAATAATGATGTCATTGTCGCTGCACCCTTCACGGCGCAAATTTTCCGCAGCACCATTTGTCGGGGCGAAGTAGATATCGGCGATGTTATCGCTTAAACGCCGGTTCATTTCTTCGGGCCAGGGGGCAAACACATTACCGGTCCTGAGCCCAGCCTCGACGTGGCCGACGGGAATTTTGCGGTAGAAGGCGGCAAGGGCTGCGGCGAATGTGGTTGTCGTATCGCCATGAACAAGAACCCGCTCGGGCTGGTATATATCAAGCACTTCACCCAGTCCTGTCAGTACGGCGCTGGTGATATGGGTCAGGTCCTGATTATCGCGCATAATATCAAGATCAAATTCCGGGGTGATGGAAAACAGGTTCAGAACCTGATCCAGCATGTCACGATGCTGGGCGGTGACGCAGACGGCGCTCTCGACGCCAGAGGCGGCCTCAAGGGCCTTAACAACGGGAGCCATCTTGATGGCTTCGGGGCGGGTGCCGAATACGCTAAGAATTCTCATACGCTTGGATATCGTTAAAGCAGCATTTTCGCAACTACCACTTCCAGTTAAAGGCAAAATTGCCGTAAAGTCCCGTTTATGAAAAATATCAGGATCAGTGTTAAAAACATCACCGTCGCCGTTGTTGCTTTGGTGACGCTGTCAAGCGCCGGGGTGGCGTTAGCTGCCGATATGGTTGCCCACCGGGCCTTTTATTCACTTAAGCTTGGGATGGTGCGTTCGGGCAGTGATTTTGTCGGTGCCGGTGGCAACATGGGACTGTCCATGGAGCGGACCTGTGAGGGGTGGACCATGTCGCAGACCTTACGGATGGATCTTTCCACCAACAGCGGTGAGCAAATTTCGCAGGAATTACGCTTTACCGCCTGGGAATCCGACGACGGCAGCCAATACCGGTTTTTTGCTTCCAACAACGTAAATGGCGAACGTGAAGATTTCCGGGGACGTGCGCTTGTTGATGCCCCGGACGGGAGCGGAAACGCAAATTACCAAATCCCCGAAGGCACGAAAATTCCCCTGCCCGAAGGAACCATGTTCCCGCTGGGCCATACGGCATGGCTCATTGAACGGGCTTTGGCTGGCGAGCGGCAGGTGTCACGTACGGTCTTTGATGGTGCTGACGGGGAAGGGCCGCAACAGGTGACGGCTTTTATCGGCCCGAAGGTGAAACCCGGTGATCATATTTCGGGGGCGCAAGCTGCAGCACTGGGGCCCTTAGCGCGGCAATCGGGCTGGAAAATCCGTATGGGTTTCTATGAATTGAATACCCAGCAGTCGGCCCCCGACTACGAAGTCGAAATTCTGCAACTTGAAAATGGTGTCACGCCGACACTGACTCTGGATTATCAGGACTTTACTGTTATCCTGACCCAGGAAAGTCTGGAGGAGATTCCACTGCCTGACTGTCAGTGAATCTTGCAAAAGGAGCCTTTATGAAACGGGGTAATTTGTTTTACGGCTTTGTTTTAATGACCCTTGTGATGTTCACTGCGATCACATCGGCGGGCGCTCAGGAAGCCGCTTTCGTCGGTATGCAGGTACAGGGAATTTCGCAAAAAGTTGCCGCAGCCATCGGCATCGACAAAGTCGAAGGGGTGCTTGTCCGGGATGTCGCCCTGGGCGGACCAGCCGATAAAAGCGGCATTCATCGCGGTGATATGATTGTCTCGTTTGCCGGAGCCGACATCGATACGTTTGAAAAACTTGTCGCCAAGGTCAGGGAACTTAAAGCCGGTGACAGTGTTCCCATTACTGTTATCAGGGAAGGTAAATCCCTTAACCTGACCATGAAAACTGTCAAGTGGACACCAGCCTGGCAGGTCAATAAGAGCGTTTTTGCGTCCCTTCCAACCATCGGCCTGACACTGACCGCCCTGACACCCAAGGTGCGCGACCGGTTCGGCATCCGCTGGGGGTCGACCGGCGTTGTGATCACCCTGATTGATCCTGAAAAGGCGACCAATCTGGACCTTCAGCGTGGCGAGATCATTCATCAGGTCAACCAGAAACCGATCTGGGACCCCAATGAACTGGTCAAAATGTATATTGATGCCAAAGGGCAGGGGCGACAATCCCTGCTGTTGCTGGTCGAAGGGATTGGCGGTTTTCGGTTTTCTATTCTGAAAGTGAAATAAGCCTTAACCCTTTCGGGCAGTCTCAACCATTTTTTTCAGTTCATCCATGCTGATAGCACCGGGGGCCAGCTCCTGGCCGACGACAAAGGCCGGTGTTCCTTCGATGCCCAGGCTTTGCGCCAGTCTCATATTCTGGTTGAGCTCATCGGTAACCGGTGCCCCGTTCATATCTTTGGCAAAGCTGCTGGTATCGATGCCCAGATTTTCGGCGATAGACAGGGCCTTCTTCTCGTTCAGTTGTCCGCGCGCCGTCATCAGGGCGGTGTGGAAATCCCTGTATTTTTCTGGTGCCTTGTTCCAGATGGCCAGCGCCATCTGGCTGGCGATCACCGACTGCGGCCCCAGTATGGGAAACTCTTTAAGGACATAACGAATATTGCCATCCTCCTTGAGCAGGGCCTGAATGGTCGGGAAGACTTTCTTGCAGTATCCACAGCGATAATCGAAAAATTCGACAATGGTGACATCACCATCAGGATTACCGATCACCGGCGATGCCGGGTTGGTGTTTAAGTCAGCGGCCAGCGTGATCAGGTTATTGCGAGCCTGTTGCAGCTTTGCGGCCTGCTGACGAATTTGATAGTCCTGCATCGCACGCATAAGAACATCCGGATTATTGGCGATATAGTCGCGGATGATTTTCTCGACTTCCATTTTCTGGGCGGCGTTCAGTTCCTCGCCAGCGGAGGCGGAACCAGAGGCGGCCAGGGAGGCGATCAGGAAGGCGGATAAAAGCAATTTTCGGAGCATAACGACGTTAATCCTCGGATTTGAAAAATTCAGCGCGGGCGACACAATGCGTCAGGGGCCTTTTGGAAACAAGCCTGACGGTGAAACTTTCACTATAATGTGATGGCCGCCATTAAAGACCCTCGGTCGGGCCAAAGAGTTTTCTGCCCTGTGATTTTCCTGTGTCGGCATTTTCAAGGTCAGAATTTGGACCGTCTGTCAAAATGCCGAACAGGTTGCGGAAAATACCCGGGGCCAGTGCTGAAAGTGGGTTGACGTCGACTTCCGGGTTTTCCATAGGGCCTGTCATTCTGTAGGTAGCAGCAAAAATCCCACCGCCTTCTTCGGTGCCCGTTAGCAATGTGCCAAGCAGCGGTATGTTACCCAGAACGCTGTTAAGCGCATAGGCCGGAACAACCGTTCCTTCGATATCAAAAACTTCGGCATGGCTGTAAATGCGTCCCTTCGCCGTATAACCAAGCGACAATCCTGTCGCCTTGACGTCGGTAAGATCGATGACGCCATCTTTCATCACAAAGGGTGCCTTGAATTCACTAAAGGATAACCCGTCGCCTTGCAGGGCGTCGGCGATTCCGGTCAGTGTCAGGATGCCCACCAGCCGTGCCAGGGCCGGTGCTTCGACCAGCCGATAATCAGTGATCAGGACTTCGCCGTCTAAAGGATGGCCACGCACGGTGTCGTCAAAAGTCGCTTTGACTTCAAGATTGCCGCCGATCATGGTGTTGTAGACATCCAGAGTGCGCAGCATGTCACCGGCATTGTCGGCGGTGATGATGATATCACGCTTGCCCTTGCCGCTGGGTCTCAGGTTGACCAGAAAACGTTCGCCGTTTGAAAGTGCACCATCAACGTTAATTCCACGCCAGCGGTTGTTGGCCCGACTAAAAGTGCCGGTAATCTGTTTCAGGTATCTTTTGTCACCGATCCAGACCTTGTCGACCTTGGCAGAAAGGCTGAGTTTGAGGTTGAATCGGTCCTCATCATCGGGTGAGCCTTTAAACAGATCGTCGAACAATGGTGCCAGATCGTAGCTGGGGCCATGGAAACTGACGGTCCAGCCACCATCGTTTCCGGGAATGATAACGCCGGCCAGGTCAGTGCGGTTCAAGCTGAACTGACTGATGTCGACTTTGCCAATGCCGGTTCCGTTTTCGTCATAACTGGCCGACCCATTGATCCTGAGATCACCAGCGGCAAGCGAGAAACGGGGGATGTCGGTCAGGCGGGTACCGTCGATTGCAAGATCGACCTGGGCTATTCCGGCGCTGCCAATCTTCTTTGACCATCCCAATGCCGGAACGTTGAGCGATACCTGGTTTAAATCAAGCCGGACCTGAACCTTGCCGGTTCCGTCATCCTGGGTGTTCAGCCCAATTTCAACACCAACGCCGCCTTCGATGAATTCGCCGTGCAGGGGCGCCAAATCGATGCCCAAATCGCTCAGGTTTTGGATGTTGTCGATGCGTGACGATATTTTGTATTTGGCCCGGAAAGGAACATCGTCGCCGAAGTTTCGGTGCCATTGCAAGGTCGCCGGAATGTTCGCCAATTTGACGTCGCCGTTCATATCAAGCGCAAGTTTGCTGACTTTCAGGTCAAGCTGTCCGTTCTTGATTCCCTGACCGAGAATGATGTTGTCGATGCTGACATCATGCATCCGGGCTGCGACGGAAATATCAATGTCATTAGTGGTCAGGGAATTTTCAAGCAGAAAACCGAGTTTTACATGGGCATCGGCACGTCCTTCGGCGCGTTCGGGGTTAATGCCGATGGCCGAAGAAAAACCAAGCGGTTTGCTTTCAATTAGTTTAAGGGCATTTTTCAAGGGCCCTTTAATGAAAAGGTCCATGTCAGCGTATTGATCGACCTGATCCATACCACGGAAGGAGATGATGCTCTTGCGGGTGGTCAGACCCTCGGCTTCCGCCCCGGTTATGAAAATGTCGAATTTCTTCTTGTTGAAACGCGCCGTTGCATTGGCGTTGACGGCCTTGGGCATGGGCGGCAGATAATCGACGGTGACACCGCGAATGTTCATGTCACCGGTCAGGCTCAGCACCTCAACATCGCCATTCTTTTTGGCCCGCATCTGAAGCGCGGCGCGGGCCTCGGGAACGATGCCATTTGAAATATGATCAACGACCCAGCTGCGGGCGTCCGCGGCCAGTGTGCGCGGCCAGTAGCGGGACAATCTGTTCGGGTCCATGTTTCGCAGAACCCCGCTGGCACCAATTGAAACGCCATCGTCCTCGCCATTCATGTTGAGCGCAATGGAAGCCTTGGGACCATCAAGATCAAGTTCGAGCACATCAAGTTCAAGGCGGGACGTATTCCACAAGTACCGGCCCCGGGCATTCAGGGATTTAATGGGCATTTCGTGTTCAATGGGCTCCGGCAGGTAGATTTTTCCACCCTCGCCAAAGTCGACATTCAGGCTATTAATTTCGACCTTCTCGCTGGTGCATTCATAGCGGCCCCTGAATTCAACACCGGTGACCTCGACCCGTTGCGCCAGCGAAAGAAAGCCCATTGATTGCGCCGTCTTTATCGGGATGGACAGCGCCCCTTTTGATGCGCCGACATCAAACCCAAAGCTTTCAACCGACCCGTCGCTTAGCATCGAGAACGTCAAGGTGCCCTGAAAAGGAAGTTCCATACCAGCCAGCATGGAAAGTTTGGGTGAAATGCTGGCAAAAGCGGCGGGGGTGACAGCGTTGAAATCGACACCCAGGTCAAACCTTCCTTCGCTCGCCAGATAAGTTCCCAGCACCGATACGTTGGCTTTGGTGCCGCCGATAAGAACGTCCATGGTGACATCACCTTTGATGCCGTTGGCGGTGCGCCACAGTTGCACCTGGGCGTTAGGGGCGCTCCACTTTGTTTCCAGTCTTTGGTCGAAGACCTCAATATCTGCATCGAAGATGTTGACCCTGGAGAGGAAACTCATGGGATGGGTCGGGTCCGGCTCGGCCAGCAACACCGAGAACATCAGCCGCATGAATTCCTGTGAAGCCGGTGACTCTGTATTGAAACCGACTTCCATTGTGCCGTCCCGGTGGCGCTCTACCTTCAGGCTGGGACGGAACATCTCGATGCTTTTTGGCGCGACCATACCCTTGATCAGGGCCTTGGCGCTAAGGGACAGGGAAAGTTCGGGAATGCTGGCAACCAGGCTATCGTCTTCGCCCAGTACGCGCACATTCAGGACCCTGATATCAAGGGTTCTCTCCCAACCTGCCCAGGTCAGTATGGTGTCATCAAGGTGAATGCGCAGGGATTTATGGAATGTCGCCAGGGTGCTTTCGATATAGGGCGTCAGGAATGCAAGCGATATCGGTCCACTGGATAATTTCCAGGCCGAAAAAATCATCATGATAGCCAGGCCGGCGCCCAACCCACCCAACAGGTGGACCGTGCCGCGAAGAAGCCGCCTGAAAAATCTATTCGTCATACCTTAAGCCGTTATATTCATACGATTAGTCATCTTGCCGGTCTATCAGATTGCCGCAAACAAAGTATTAACGTCTTTACGGTTGAAAGTTCTTATTCAGCGTAGCCGAAATCCTGGGTAAAGGATTCCAACGGCTCATAGGCCAGATCGAGATGTTGTCGGTATTTAAGCCATCGTCCGACGGCGTGAGTATACATCGGAATGGCCATGTCGCGAAAGCCGGGTGTGGTGATTGGCCGGGCCAGAATGCCATCGCGGTATAATTTGACATCGTCGGACCAGGGAAGGTCGATGAAATCAAGCACCCGTCGGGCGCAGGACTCGAAATCACGGGTTAAGTCTTCGTACCTGAATTCAATCCATGGCAGTGCCATATTCTGTCTGCAATGCTGCCAATATTCCATGATCTGGACATAAAGCTGAACGCTTGATTGAAGGTCATTGAAATGTGTCAGTGCGTCGTCAGGCTGAAAATTCTGCATCAGGCAACTTAGACAAACATCCCTCGGGTCACGCAGGGCGGTTACGATTTTGGCATTGGGTAGAAGCCTGTTGATGAGCCCCATCTCGGCGATGTTAAGGGGTGTTTTGTCGATGATCACCCGTCCATCATGAGGTTCATCAATTATGTCGTGACAGTAATCGGCAAATAAATCCTGCCACTTTTTAATATCCTCAGCCTCTGCAGTGCCCAGACATTCAGGGTAATTGCCTTGTTGATGAAGGTAATTTCTAAGCCTTACCAGGGGTGAGGCCTCGCCTGTGCTGACGATCCCCGGATGGGCGCATAGTATTTGTTCCAAAAGTGTGGTGCCAGAGCGTGGAAAGCCAACAAGGAAAACCGGAGCGGGCGTATCGTCGCCTACCGAGTCCTCCCAAACCCCTAAATTCTCCGCCGTAAACCAGTTTCTGTCCCGGGTAACGCGGGAGCGATATCGGGCCGGGTCGACGTCCTCCAATGGCTGCATGGCGTTGGCTTGTGTGAAAACACTGAATGCTTCGTCAGGGTTGCCGGTTCGGTCGAGAACAAGCCCCAGCTCAAAAAGGATTTGAGAGTGAATGCCGGGTTTTAACTGTTTTTTCAAAAGGCCGCGCAAACTGCCGGCGGCTTGTGCGATACGCCCGGTGCGACGCTCGACCCGGGCGGCGATAAGTTTCCCTCTGGCGTTGACTGGCCCCGCCGCTTCGAGCTTGAAAACCAATTCGGATGCTTCGGCCAGAAGGCTCATGTGTTCCAGACTTTTAAGAAGGTTGGTCAACACCCTGATATTTTCGGGGGCTAATGCGGCGGCGTGGCGCAAAGGCTCCAGAGCCTCATCATAGTGATTGTCGGCCATTCTCAGGACGGCAAAATTATTCAGGGCGTCAACATTGTCGGGTTCGGTTTCAAGAATTTTTACAAAACAGTCTTCGGCCTCCTGATTCTCTCCCAGCGTGCGAAAGGCTTCGCCCAGATTATGGCGGGCCTGGCTAAAGCCGGGGTCGATGTGAAGCGCCATCTGGTAGGCCTCAACGGCTTCCTGATTGCGGCCGGTTTCCCTTAACAAAGCGCCCAGTGTGTTGTGATATTTGGGATTTTTGTCGTCGCGCCTGATTGCCTGGGCGATGAAAACTTCGGCTTCCTGATGGCGATCCTTGGCCAGCTCAATGATCCCCAACAGATGGTTGAGTTCTGCGTTTCCGGGGTTCTCCTCGAACAGTTCGCGGTAGACTGGCTCTGCCAGATCGGGTCGGCCAGCCCGGTGTTGGTCAAGGGCTTCGCTTAGCCTGAGGTCGAAATTTTTAGTCATCGGTCCATTCTTCTGCAATTATCTTCTCACGTTACTTGGTATAATCGCTCAGCCTTCCCGTTAACAGTTTTCTGTGTCCCATGACTTTCTTTTTCAGCAACACCGAGAATAAAAATCCCGCCACCGCCGCGGACCCTGAGCGCGTTGCCCTGGGGCTGGAGCGCTGGTGCGATGCGCTAGGGGTGTGCGAGGATGCAGATACGCGCGCCCTCGCCGAAGCCATCCTCCTTGATGCCGGGGCGCTACGTCTTCTTGAAGCGATCTTCGGCAGCAGTCCTTACCTGACCCAAAGCCTTGTTTCGGACCTGAGCTTTTCCTGCACATTATTCAAGCAGGGACCTGAACCGGTGATGAAGCAGGTCCTGGAAAGTGTGGCCGGGGCGCGCACGTCCATTGCCGTAACCGCTGAGGGGACAGCGGAACTGGCCAGGGTTTTACGGCAGGCCAAACGCCGTGCGTCGCTGGCCATCGCCCTGGCCGATATTTCCGGTTTCTGGCAGGTGCAAGAAGTTACCGGGGCCCTGTCGGATCTTGCCGAAGCCTCCATTTCAGCGGCTTGCGCACATTTGCTCAGGTTAGCCGCCAGCCAGGGTGCGCTTGTTCTTGAGGACGCCGAAGACCCAGAGAGCGGTTCGGGACTGGTGATCCTCGGCATGGGGAAGCTGGGGGCACGGGAGTTAAATTACTCCAGCGATATCGATCTGGTTATTCTTTATGACCCGGAGCGCCTGAAAACAGATAATCCGGAAGGACTGCAAAATCATTTTGTCCGCTTCGCCCGCGGCCTTGTCAAATTGCTGGAGGAGAGAACGGCCGACGGTTATGTCTTCCGCACCGACCTTCGCCTGCGCCCCGACCCCGGTGCAACGCCGCTCGCCATTTCGGTTCTGGCTGCAGAAAACTATTATGAAAGTATCGGCCAGAACTGGGAACGGGCAGCCATGATCAAGGCACGCCCGGTTGCCGGAGACCGCAAGGCCGGGGCTGCCTTTCTGAAATGGCTGACGCCGTTTATCTGGCGTAAAAATCTCGATTTTGCCGCCATTGACGACATCCATTCGATCAAACGCCAGATCAATGCCCATCGGGGCGGTGAAGCCATCAGGGTCGCCGGCCATAATGTCAAGTTGGGGCGGGGCGGTATTCGCGAGATTGAATTCTTCGCCCAGACCCAGCAGTTGATCTGGGGTGGCAGGCAACCGGAATTACGCCCGGCCCCGACCGAGGTAAGCCTCACCGCACTTGCCCGCTTTGGCCAGATCAAGGAAACGGTTTGTGCCGATATGATCGCCGCTTACCGGTATCTGCGCCGGGTTGAGCATCGCCTGCAAATGATTGACGATGAGCAAACGCACAGCATTCCCGAAGACGCATCTTCGGTTGCAGGCATTGCCGCTTTTCTTGGCTGCGCCGATGTCGATGCCTTTGCCGCCGAACTGACCGGCCACCTAAAAATTGTTGAGACCCATTACGGGGCGCTTTTTGAGGATGCACCGTCGTTGAGCGCCGATGACGCCGTATCGGGAAATCTTGTATTTACCGGCGGCGACAGCGACCCTGAAACGATCAGAACCATCGCCAGTCTTGGTTTTGCCAATGCGGACATCGTCGATACCACTGTGCGCGGTTGGCATCATGGTCGCTACCGCTGTATGCGCAGTTCCCGGTCGCGCGAATTGCTGACGGAACTGTTTCCGGTGCTTCTAAAAGCCATCGCCTCCACACCCGACCCGGACGCGACATTTTTGAAGTTCGATGAATTTCTGTCCGGGCTGCCATCCGGGGTGCAGCTGTTCTCCATGTTCTATTCAAACCCTGGTCTGCTTGATCTGGTTGCCGAAATTATGGGCGGTGCGCCAAGACTGGCTGAACATTTAAGCCGTCGGCCACAAGTCCTGGAAAGCGTCCTGAGTCCGGGATTTTTTGATAATCCACCATTGAAGGATGAGATGACCAGTGAACTGGAGCGCATTCTGGAGCGTTCGGACAATCTGGAAGATGTCCTTGTCGCCACCCGGCGCTGGGCCAATGACAGACGTTTTCAGGTGGGGGTTTTGAGCCTGCTTTTGAAACTTGATCAGGATGCCTGCGCCCAATCCTTGTCAGATATCGCCGATACCTCGATCACCGCCCTTCTTGGCAAAGTCGAAGAGGAAATGGTGGGCCAACATGGCCGTATTACCGGGTCCGCCATGGCAATTCTTGCCATGGGCAAACTGGGAAGCCGCGAAATGACGCCGGAATCCGATCTTGATCTGGTTTTCGTCTATGATGTGCCGCCTGACGCCACAGCTTCTGACGGGTCGAAACCGCTCAGCCCCGGACATTACTTCGCGCGTTTAAGCCAGCGCCTTATCAACGCCATAACCGCCCAAACAAGTGAGGGCGATCTATACGAAGTGGACATGCGGCTGCGTCCATCGGGCACGGCCGGGCCGATAGCCTCAAGCATCGATTCCTTTAATCAATACAATGATGAAGCGGCCTGGACATGGGAGCAAATGGCCCTGACCCGGTGCCGGATCATCAGCGCCTGGGGCGGCCTGGAGGAAAAAATCTCAACCATTATCGAAGCGACGCTGACCCGCAGTCGCGACCCCGATGCCTTGCTTGTTGATATTGCAGGGATGCGTGGACGGATGTTGCAAACCCATCGCACGGATTTTATCTGGGACGTCAAACATATTCGTGGCGGCCTCGTCGATGTGGAATTTATCGCCCAGTATCTGCAATTGCGCCACGCCCATGATCACCCCGATATTCTCGCCCGTGATACCAGAACGGCCCTGCAAAACCTGGCTGAAAAAGGCCTGCTCGATGCCGGAGTTTGCAGCGATCTGATACAGGGTCTTGAATTGTGGAAAGACTTGCAGGGCATGCTGCGGCTGACCATTCCGCGCCAGTTACGCCAGCGTCGCGATCACGACATTCCCGAAAGTCTTCTTGATAAACTGGCCAGAATTTGCGGTGTCCCTGATGCCGGTGCTTTAAAAGTCAAGATGGCGGAAACGGCGGCAAAGGTATTGGCTCACTTCAACACCATTATCGCCGAACCGGCTGAACGAATCGAACAAATAAAGGATATTGCACGATGACTATAAACCCCGGAGACAGGGCCCCTGATTTTGATTTGCCAACCGATGGTGGGGGGACCCTATCGCTCAAAGAACTGAGTGGTAAATCGGTGGTGCTTTATTTTTACCCCAAGGATTCGACTCCCGGTTGCACCAATGAGGCCAAGGATTTTCGTGACGTGCATGCTCAATTCACGAAGGCGGGCGCGGTTATTCTGGGAGCCTCGAAGGACAGCGTTAAGCGGCATGACAATTTCAAGGCCAAGTACGATTTGCCATTCTCTCTTTTATCAGATGAAGAAGGGACCCTGTGTGAAGCTTACGGAGTGTGGATTTTGAAAAAACTTTACGGGCGGGAATATATGGGCATCGAGCGGGCGACATTTCTGATTGATAATCAGGGTGTCGTCAGGCAGGTATGGCACAAGGTGAAAGTCAAAGGCCACGCCGAAGAGGTGTTAGCCGCCGTGCAAGCATTATAATCATTTAGTCATAGCGCTGGTCATGGTTATAATGCGCTAACAGAAAGATTGGGACAGTTGGGCAGGGGTTTCACGGATGAGTGACGAAGAAGAAGACATCGAGGAAGACGAAGACGGCGAGGAAAGTGAGGAAAAAGAAGGATCAGGCGGCGGTAAGAAAAAACTGTTCCTGATTATTGGTGTCGTTGTTCTGTTGCTTGGCGGCGGTGGAGCCGGTGCCTACTTCATGTTTGCCGGCGGTGAGCCTGAGAAGGAAGAGGTCGTGGTCATCCCGCCCGGACCGCCCGTCTATCATGAATTTCCTCAACTGGTCGTCGATTTGAAGAAAAAAGGCGCCCGAACCAATTACATCAAACTTAAAGTCGTCGTCGAGATCGTCACCCGCGACCTGCCGCTTTTGGTGGCTCAGGAGCTGAAAATCGTCGACAAGATGCAGGGATATCTGCGGTCGCAAACCCGTGACGAAGTTGCGGGCGGGGCGGGTACAGAAAACATGCGCAACGGCATCACCAAAATTGTCACCGAGGTCATGGGCGAGGTGAAGATCGAAGGCGTGTTGTTCCGGGAAATCTTGTTGCAGTAAAAAGGATTTTTACTGCTTTCTTTATTACCCCTCAAACGCCGGGCGAGGCCGTCCGGCCTCTTGGCTCGCATAAGGATCAAGTCCCTCAGTTGCCGGGCGCTCACTCCGTTCGCTTGGCTTGGCCTCTGGAAGTCAGGTTTCAAATGGTGACAGGAGCCATATCCGTGAAAGCCTGCCTCACACACTTTCTTTAAGCCCGCGACTGCGGGCCGCCGCTTATGCGGCGAGCCAGGGGTTCGGAGAACCCGCCCGGCGCTTGAGGGATAACAAAAGAGACTAATCCTCATTTCCCTTAACGCGGGCCGCAAGGGCGGCTGCCATGAAATCGTCCAGATCACCGTCGAGCACCCCTTGGGTGTTGGATGTTTCGACGTTGGTCCGTAAATCCTTGATCATCTGGTAGGGCTGCAAGACGTATGAGCGGATTTGGTGGCCCCAGCCGATGTCGGTCTTGGCGTCGTGCTCCGCCTGGGATTCATCTTCGCGGCGCTGGATTTCGGCCTCGTAAAGCCGGGCTTTTAGCATGCTCATGGCGGCGGCACGGTTTTTGTGTTGCGAGCGATCATTCTGGCATTGGACGACGATATTGGTCGGCAGGTGGGTGATACGGATGGCGCTGTCCGTCTTGTTGATGTGTTGACCACCGGCACCCGATGCGCGGTAGGTATCGACCCGTAAATCCTTGTCCAGAATTTCGATATCGATTTTGTCATCGATCACCGGGTAGACCCAGATGGAGGAAAAACTGGTGTGGCGTCGGGCGCTGGAATCGTAAGGCGATATCCTGACCAGCCGGTGAACGCCGCTTTCCGTCTTTAGCCAGCCGTAAGCATTTTGGCCGGAAATTTTTACCGTTGATGATTTAAGACCGGCTTCCTCACCGGCGCTTTCTTCCAGCCACTCGACTTTGTAGCCCTTGCTTTCGGCCCAGCGGGTATACATGCGAAGCAGCATTTCGGCCCAGTCCTGGGCTTCTGTTCCGCCAGCCCCGGCGTGGACTTCAAGGTATGCATCATTGGCGTCGACCTCGCCTGACAGAAGCGTTTGCAGCTCCGCCTTGGCGGCTGTTTTATGAGCGGCCTCCAGGGCTGCCTCGGCCTCGGCGATAATGTCTGTATCGTCTTCGGCTTCACCCATTTCCAGTAGTTCAATATTATCGTTGAGTTCCCGGGTTAGGGAATCGATGGCCTTCAGGCCATCTTCCAAACCTGTTCTCTCGCGCATCAGGGTCTGGGCGTGTTCCGGCTCATTCCAGAATTCGGGATTTTCCGACAGGGCGTTTAGTTCTTCCAGGCGGCGTCCGGCATTATCATAGTCAAAGATGCCTCCTTAACAGTTCCAGCGACTGTTTGATTTCCTGGGTAAGGGCTGCGATTTCGGCGCGCATGTTGTTGCTTCTTCCATTCGGAGTGGGATTTAAGTAATTGGTTCTAACCCCGATGAACGATCAATACAATCCACCGGTGCCAATTGCCGGTGCACCGCCGGCAGTGGAGATGCCCCGCAACACCTGGGTTTCGCCAGACGGAATGGTTCCCGGTTTGAAGGCTTCGAGAATAATTTTCTTCTCGCCAATTCTGGCTGGTTTACCAGTCGTCGCATTTACCCTGACCAAACGAATGCCGGGCGGAATACGAAACGGTGTCGCCGCGCTTTCGGCCAGGGCTTCGGTCATGAAATCCCGGAAAATCGGTGCCGCGACGGAAGCCCCCTGTTCTCGCCTGCCCAGTGACCTGGGAGTATCGAAACCGGTAAAGACACCGACTGCCAAATCTGCCGAGAAACCAATGAACCAGGCATCAACGCTTTTGTTGGTGGTGCCGGTTTTGCCACCCAGCGGTTTGCCGACGGAACGAATCGAACGACCGGTTCCACGCTCGATCACGCCTTTAAGCATGGAAACGATCTGATAGGCGCTGGCTGCGTCTGTTAGTTGCTGGCGTGGATCTGCCAAGGCGGGGACCGGTTGACCGGTCCAGAACGAAGCACGGCAATCACGACAGACCCGCGCGTCGTGGCTAAGAACCTTCCGTCCGTGACGGTCCTGAATACGGTCAATAAGGGTTGGTCTGATTTTCTTGCCGCCATTAACCAGCATGGCGTATCCCGACGTCAGTTGAAGCAGTGTTGTCTCTCCCGCGCCCAAGGCCATGGCCAGTTGTTCCGGCATATTTTCGGTCAGTCCAAAGCGCTCGGCATACTCGGAAATTTTATCCATGCCAACGGTTTGGGCCAAGCGGACGGTCATCAGGTTGCGGGATTTTTCAATCCCCAGGCGCATGGTGCTGGGACCATAAAACTTCTTGGTGTAGTTGGCCGGACGCCACTTGGGAAGCCCCGGTCCCTGGTCGATGACGAAGGGCGCGTCCAGAATCAGGGTCGAGGGTGAATATCCTGAATCCAGCGCCGCCAGGTAGACAAAGGGTTTGAACGCCGAACCCGGTTGCCGCTTCGCCTGGGTTACCCGGTTGAATTGGCTTCTGGCGTAATCGTAGCCGCCGGACATGGCAAGGACCCGTCCCGTATGGGGGTCAAGGGCGACCAGGGATCCTTCAATTTCAGGAATTTGGCGAAGCGCGTGAGTCCCTTCCGGGTAGAGGTTCCCATCGCTGTCGGCAAGCAAGGCTTCAGCGGCGACGACATCGCCCACGGCCAGTACGTCGGACGGACGCTTGACCATTGGCCCCAGTCTTTCTTCTTCGGCCCAGGGGCGTGCCCATTTCAGTTGAGCAAGGGGAATGATCCCGTTTGTGCCATTGGCAAAGCCGATAACAGCGGCAGTGTCATCCAGTTCAAGGACGACCGCCATCTTCCAGTTGCCGAGACCCGCTACTGGTTCGATAGCGGCGAGCCTCTGCTGCCAGGGTTGTGCCGAGGCTTCTTCATCAAGGTGCATTAAAGGGCCGCGCCAACCGTGGCGGCGGTCATAAGATTGCAGGCCTTTTTTGAGGGCCCTGTCGGCGATTTCCTGAAATTTCGGGTTCAGGGTGGTGCGAACGGACAAGCCGCCTTTGTAGAGTTCTTTCTCACCATAGCGTTCGGCCAGTTCACGACGCACTTCTTCTGCAAAAAATTCGGCGGTGACGAACTGGGTTTCCGAGCGCTTGCGGGTGCTCAGTGGTTCGGCTTTGGCAAGATCGGCATCGTCGGAAGTTATGACCCCATCTTCAAGCATACGGCCAATAACCCAGTTGCGGCGGGCCAGAGCTGCTTCATGCTTGTTCACTGGATGATAGTTGTTGGGTGCCTTGGGCAAGGCCGCCAAATAGGCAACCTCGGCGATACTCAGCTCCGAAAGTGGTTTGTCAAAGTAGTTCAGGGCTGCCGTCGCGACCCCGTAGGAGCCATAGCCCAAATAAATTTCGTTGAGGTAGAGTTCTAATATACGGTCCTTGGTGAAGGCGCGTTCGATGCGGAAGGCAAGTATGGCTTCCTTGACCTTGCGGTCCCACGAGACCTCATTGGTTAACAGGAAATTTTTTGCCACCTGCTGGGTAATCGTTGAAGCGCCAACCTTGCGCCGCGACCCACCGTAGTTTTTGACATTGATGATGACGGCGCGGGCGACGCCAAGGAAATCAATTCCCTGATGGTGGTAGAAATTCTTGTCCTCCGCCGACAGGAAGGCGTTGACGACTCGCCTGGGCATTGCCCGAATGGGCACGAAGACCCGTTTTTCAATTGCGTATTCGGCAAGCAGTCGTCCGTCACCCGCATGAACACGGGTCATTACCGGTGGTTCGTAATCGGCGAGCTGACGGTAATCGGGCAAGTCCTGGCCAAACTTGTTGAAGACGTACAGCAAGCTGCCGACGCCAACGAACGCCAGGATAATCAGCAAACCAAGAAAGGTGAACAGTGCTTTAAGCATCGCGCCTATTTGCAGGAATATGAACCATCAAAATGGTGCTTATCATAACGTACCCAGGTCCCATTCCGATACATCCGAAATTGAAACATCGGGAAAACCTAGGGCTCAAATGTGGCAGAGGTAGGGCGGCGGGGAGATGTGCGGGCTATTTTTTATAGGCTTCTTCGATATTGCTGAAGTAGCTGGAGACGGCGCGAACCATCCCTTTGGCCAACTGCGACCGGTATTTCTTATCCCTAAGGGCTTTTTCATCATTACGATTGGACAGGAAGCCCAGTTCAACCAGGACCGAGGGCACGTCTGGCGCTTTGAGAACGGCAAAGCCTGCAAAACGATGGGTATTGCGCAGGACTTTTGTCTTGCGGCGTAATTCAGTGACCAGGCCAATGGCGAATTTTGCCGACTGGTTCATGGATTCCCTCCGCGTCAAATCGATCAGGATGTTGGAGATTTCCGGCGTTTCATCCTCAAAATTAATGCCCGCAATCAGGTCCGCCTTGTTTTCCTTTTCGGCCAGAGCCGCCGTTTCCCGGTCTGAGGCACGCTCGGACAAGGTATAAACAGAAAGTCCACGGGTTTTGCGGTTCTTGATGGCGTCGGCGTGGATGGAAAGGAACAGCTCCGCACCGGCTTCGCGGGCCCGGAAAACCCGTTCGCGAAGGGGTACAAAGATGTCGCGCTGGCGAGTCAGGGAGACTTTGAAACGCCCGGTTTTTTCAAGCTGGATTTTAAGCTCTCTCGCCATCGCCAGGGTAATGTGCTTTTCGTAAACGCCGCTGATGCCAATCGTTCCCGGATCGACGCCGCCATGGCCCGGATCAATAACGACGATTCGTTTGGCCGGGGTTTCGCGGACAATATCGGGTTTCGGTTTGAGCGTTGGTGGTGTAAACAGCGCCGCAGAAACCGTTGCTTGTGGGCTTGCTGTTTTAGGTTGGGCATTGAAGGCGGCCTTCGATGTGGTGCCTAGATCAATGACCAACCGGTATCTGTTTTCGCCTTCAGGATTGAGGATAAAACTTTTTTCAATGGTCGGCGGACTGTTTACATCGAGGACGATTCGCGACACACCGGGTTGAAATAACCCGTAACGGAGCTTCTGGAGAAACCCAATGTTCTCCGGTAAAGGTCTTGGTGGCAATCGCCAGCCCACTTCCGGCAAATCGATAACGACCCGGTAGGGCTTGGCCAGCGTGAAGGTTTTGAAAGCGACTTTTTCGGTTAAATCAAAAACCAGACGCGTCATTTCCCCTTGTGTTCCAACGCGTACGTCGGTCACAACAGCTTCGGCCGCACGGGCTTCAGCCGTGCCAAGGCACAGGATTAAAGCCGCCAATGCGATTATAAACCGCCTCATTATTCCCTCAAGTAACCAGATTATTGCAACAATACGATTGTCGAACCAAATTCCTACCGTTATGTTAACATTATGACGTTGGCTGTTCAGTCTTATTTAGGGCACCTTTAGTCACTAATACGTTGACGGGACAGCTCCTGGTTTCAGGAGCCGCCTTTGTTCAAAGTACAGTACGAATAGTTAATAACGAGTTTTTCATGCCGGATAGAGCAGCGCGAACATTCATGAAGGAAGCACCGTCCCCCGCGACGGGTGCCAATTCGTTCGAATGCGCCGCCGGCGTTTCACGAATACGCGTCGATCACCATAACGGATTTACTGCCGCAGGTGGGCCGACGCCATGGAGTTCCAATTTATATGTCTACCAACAGAATGATTATCGATGCAGCCCACCCGGAGGAAACCCGGGTCGCGGTTCTCAGTGGAAATCGCCTTCAAGATTTTGATGTCGAATCCGTCGCCCGTCAGCAAATCAAGGGCAATATATACCTCGCAAAAGTGATACGGGTCGAACCGTCGCTTCAGGCTGCTTTCGTCGATTACGGCGGAAACCGTCATGGCTTCCTGTCCTTTAGCGAAATTCATCCTGATTATTATCAAATTCCGATCGAGGACCGTCAGGCCCTTCTGGCTGCCGAGGAAGCGGCCGCAATCGAGGAAGAAGCGTCAGAAGAGAACCTCGAAGAGGTCCCCGCCGAGGACGTTGCGGAAGATCAGGACGAGGCGGAACAACCTGAACAACCTAATGAACAGGCTGCTCAAGCTGAGGCCGAAGGTGCTAATGATAATGAGGACGATGACGTTGACGCTGACGCTGACGAGGAAGTCGGTGCCCCCAATCCGTCTCGTAAGGGTGTTGAAACCCTGGGTGGGGACGATAGCGAAGATGCTCGCCCCAAACGACGCGTTCACAATCATCGCCATTATAAAATCCAGGAAGTCATCAAGCGTCGCCAGATCCTGTTGATCCAGGTCGTAAAAGAGGAGCGCGGCAACAAAGGCGCTGCCCTTACCTCCTACATCTCGCTGGCCGGTCGTTATTGCGTTTTGATGCCCAATACGGCCAGGGGCGGCGGCATCTCGCGCAAGATCACCAACGGCGCTGACCGCAAGAATTTGAAGACCATCCTCACGGGCCTGAAAATTCCCGAAGGCATGGCAGTGATCGTCCGCACCGCTGGCACCAAACGTTCCAAGGCGGAAATCAAACGCGATTATGAATATCTTGTGCGCCTGTGGGATAGCGTCAGGGATTTGACCCTGGAATCGACAGCCCCCTCGCTCGTCCATGAAGAAGGCAACCTGATCAAACGTTCGATCAGGGATCTTTATACGGGCGATATCTCGGAAATTATCGTTGCCGGTGATGCAGGTTACCGATTGGCCAAGGATTTTATCAAACTTCTGATTCCAAGCCACGCCAAACGGGTTCAGCCTTACAGTGAGTCCTCAGAGCCGATCTTCCAACACTATCAGGTCGAAAGTCAGCTCGACGCCATTCATTCGCCTGAAGTGCAGATGAAATCCGGCGCTTATATCGTCATCAACCCGACCGAAGCGCTGGTTTCCATCGATGTCAATTCGGGCCGCTCGACACGCGAACGCAACATCGAAGAAACCGCCTTCAAGACCAACCTTGAAGCCGCCGAAGAAATTGCCCGGCAATTGCGCCTTCGCGATCTTGCCGGTTTGATCGTTATCGATTTTATCGACATGGATGTGTCGCGTAATAATTCCCAAGTCGAGAAACGCCTGAAGGATGCCATGCGCAATGACCGCGCCCGTATTCAAATTGGTCGTATCAGTCCGTTCGGGCTGCTTGAATTATCACGTCAACGGCTCAGGATGTCGTTGATCGAAACCAGTTCGGAACCCTGCCCTTATTGTGGCGGCACCGGTATTCGCCGCTCGACGGATTCGGCTGCATTGGTAGCCCTGCGGGCTATTCAGGAAGAAGCCAACCGCAAAAATGCTAATGAACTCATCGTTCACGTGCCGACGGCCGTTGCCCTGTACATCCTAAATCAAAAACGACCGGCACTGACCACTATTGAGCAGAGTACGGACATGTCGATTGTCGTTACCGCCGATGAATCCCTGATTCCGCCTGACCTGAGAATTGAGCGGGTCGGTGCCTCGGGCAAAATTGAATCGGTGAACCCCAACGTCATTACCGGTGATACTCAAGCTGATGAGAAGCAGGGCAAACGTCGCCGTCGTCCGCGTCGTCGCAAATCCAATGATGACGAAGCCAAAATCCAGGAAAGCCCGGATGCAACCGTCAGTGAGGCGGCAAGCGATCAGAGTGAAGTGATCGAAGCGGTTTCAACGGATGAAGAGACCGAAGAGGGCAAGTCACCCAAACGCCGTCGTCGCGGCAAACGTGGTGGCCGTCGTCGTCGTGGACGTAATGAAGAACAGGTTGCCAGTGAAGAACCCACAAACAATTCTGAAGCGTCTGCCGGTTCTGAAGATGCGACTCCTGAAGCCGTCGTGGTTGAAGCTGTTGTGGCTGAAGCCGAAAGTGCTGCACCAGTAAAAGAAAAGCCTGCCAAAAAACCGGCTCGTCGCCGCAGTCGTGCTAAAAAAGCCGATGCCGAGACGGACTCTCCTGCTGTCAACACAGACGACAAGGCCCCAGAAAGCCCTGTTGAGAGTGCTGCCGCAGAGGAAGTGGCAGAGGCGAAAGAAGAAAAGCCAAAACGCACCCGTCGTCCGCGCAGGAAGGCTTCTGAGGCCAAACCGGAGGACAAGAAGCCGGAAGAGATCGATCTTGGTCCCAAATTGATTGCCGAGGCCGCAAAAACTACGGTCATTAACATCGGTGAGAGCAGAACGGCTGATAATGATGAACCAAAACGTGGTTGGTGGCGGCGCTAGCTCTAGAGCTAGCGCTTCCAGTCAATAAGGCGTTTGGCGGCTTCGGCCATTTCTTCATAGGGACCGGCGAAGGAAAAACGGACAGTACGGTTGCCGCGCTCAGGGTCAAAATCGATACCGGGGGTAATGGCGACCCCGGTTTCTGCCAAACACCGGCGGCAAAATTCCTGACTGTCGTTGGTCATGTGGGCGACGTCTGCATACAGATAAAATGCGCCTTCCGCCTGTGACAGTTTGTCGAATCCGGCTTTTGGCAGCATTTCAAGCAACAGATCCCTGTTGCGTTTGTAATTGGCGACCAGGGCGTCCAGTTCTTCACCACAATCGAAGGCCGCGACGCCTGCCAGTTGAGACAATGTAGGCGGTGAAATGAACAGGTTTTGTGACAGGCATTCCACCGAACGGAGCAAGGATTCCGGCACCACCATCCAGCCAAGCCGCCAACCGGTCATCGAAAAATATTTGGAAAAACTGTTGATGATAATTGCATCATCACTAAATTCGAGAACCGAGCAGGCCGGCTTCTCATAGGTTATACCGTGATAGATTTCATCTGATATCAGGCGGATGCTGCGCTCCTTGCAGTAATCGACAAGGGCAATCATTTCGTCCCGGGCAATCATTGTTCCTGTCGGATTCGACGGACTGGCGATAATCAAGCCGTCCAGGTCGCCTTCGATATTTGCCAGGGCTCCAGGCGTCGGTTGAAAATTGGTTTCGGGTCCAACCGGGATGCCGACGACTTCAATCCCTAAAGATTTCAATATGTTGCGGTAGGCAGGATAGCCGGGATCAGCCAGGGCGACCCGGTCGCCACTGTCGAAAACGCTTAAGAAAGAAACCACAAAAGCGCCGGAAGAACCGGTCGTAACAACCATCCGTTGGCTTGCTACGTCAAGACCGTACATATCCTTGTAATGTCGTGACAGGCGCTCGCGTAACGGTGGGATGCCAAGGGCCAGGGTGTAGCCAATGCGATCATTATCAAGGGCGGCCCGGGCTGCTTCCCGCGCACCGCTGGGGGCGGGCGTTCCGGGTTGGCCAACCTCCATATGAAGGACGTCTTTTCCGGTTGCTTCGCGCGCACTTGCGGCGGCCATGACGTCCATGACGATAAACGGTGGTATGGCTCCGCGTTTTGCTGTCTTGAGGGGCATCTGGTTATTGATCGATTTTCAAGCCCAGGCCATATCCCCTGGGATCAGCGACCGCCTCGCAACTGTTGGGGTCAAAGGGAAGCCCCTGCAGGCAGCCGACTGCATTGACCCTTCCCAGTGAAGGCGTCGCGGCGACCCGGTGGCCTTTTTTGATCAAGGCTTCGATTGCGGCTTCGTCATATCCTTGTTCGTAATAGACAATGTCAGGGTTGCCACTGTTGTGCAGGCGCTTGGCCTGCATGGCGCTTTCAAGGCCCTCGACATTAACAGCGGTGGACATGGCGACCGATATCAAAGACGTTGGCGCTGTGACGCCGCCCGCAGCAGCACCGGCAAAAAAGAAATCATTGGTAAAATGGTCGACGGCCAGCATTGGTCCCAATGAAACAGGGCCGCGGCCTCCGCTTCCCGGCACTGCGGCCATCAATACACCGGCGTCTTTTGCGATCAGTCCGTTGCCGAACAGGCCATTCATGGTCAAGGCGCAGGCGATACCGGCACCGTCGGCATCCATGACTGCAAACGTGGTCGCCGAAGGATCTTCGCGCAATTCAACAGGAGCAGGGTTTAGCGAGCTTGCCGGAACGTGGCTGTCCGGGTTGTAGCTGCTCATTAAAGGCGCCAACCTGGATGCCGAGACAAGGTCAAAGGATTCGACGGAACTTTCACCGTCAGGGCGCATCCAGCGGCTACGATCGCCGTAAGCCCGGATCGCCGTTTCGATGATCAGATGAGGCCGCACGTCGGGCGGACTTTCATTGAAGCGCCGGTTGTCCAGCATCATTGCCAGCATTTCGGCGGCAACGGCGCCGCCGGCTGCCGGGGGCGGGGCGAAATGAACGGAAATATCACCAAGGGGCACTTCGATAGGGTTGCGCCACACCGGCTTGAAGTTTATCAGATCATTAGCTGTCAGCGCACCGCCCCCTGCGTTAACGGCGGCAGCGAAGTTATCCGCTCCGGGTTGCCGGTACAGGGCCGCCGCGCCGTTTTCACGAATACTGCCAAGTACATTAGCCAGATTCGGTTGTATCCATTTATCGCCTTCTTGAAGTAAACCGCCAACGACGGGACGCCCAAAAATTTTGCGGGCGTTGGGTTCGACCAGCAGGGCGTCACCAATTTTTTCTAAATCATGGGAAAAAGCCCGTGATACCTTGACGCCAAAACGGGCCAAACCTTCAGCCGGGGCGACAAGCTGGGCCCAGGGTAGGCGGCCGTAGCGTGCGTGCAGGGCGCGAAATCCAGCCAGATTTGCGGGCACCGCATTGCCGCGTTTGCTTGCAGTGCCGCTTTGCTGGGCCTTGGCAAGAAATTCAAGAACCTTTGTCTCATTCGTCTGGGCGTCATGAACGATGCAGACCCCGCCACCACCAAGTCCCGCCGTGGACGGCATGGTGACCGCCAGATTGAAATAAATGGCCGTCGCCGCGTCAACGGCATTGCCTCCGACTTCCAGGACATCACGGCCAGCCAGCGCGGCATGGGGTTCGTCGGTGGCCAGGCCACCTTTGAAACCTTCAGGATCAAATGAGTCAAATTGGGCAACCCCCCTGCCCAGTTCAACCAAATCAGTGCCGAGCTGGTTTATGGATTCGCATCCTGTCAGGGTCAGCAAGGATGCCAACAGCAACGCGCCAATAGCCTTGAATTGACTGCAACGGTGGTGATCACTACCTTTTGCAGTGATGAAAATATTATTTGGTCTTTTAAAAATCATGCGTCCGTCAATTGTCGTCAGGTTGTTGATATTAATTTCGTGTATGACTCTTGCAGGTTTTGTACCAGCAAAAGCCGAAGCCCGGAAGTTGTCGTTTATCCGCGATGCCGAAATAGAAAATACCATTCGTATCTACGCAACGCCACTGTTCCAGGCAGCGGGTCTGGAACCATCGGCTATTAACATTTACCTTGTCAACGACAAGACCCTGAATGCCTTTGTTGCGGGCGGTCAAAAATTGTTCCTTAACACCGGACTTTTAATCCGTAGCCAGAATGCCGGGCAGGTCATTGGTGTTATTGCCCATGAAACCGGCCATATCGCCGGTGGTCATCTTTCACGCACCCGTGATGCCATGAAAAAAAGCTCGGCGGCCAGTATTCTGGCGATGGTGCTGGGTGGTGTCGCGGTAATGAGCGGACGCGGCGATGTTGGCTCTGCCATTATCGCCGGTGGTCAACAGATGGGGGTTAGGAATTTTCTGCAATACAGTCGCACCCAGGAAAGCGCGGCCGACGCTGCGGCCATGCGCTTTCTTGATGCGACGCAGCAATCGGCCATCGGGATGCTGGAATTTTTTGAAATTCTTGGTGATCAGGAATTGTTGAGTGTGAGCCGTCAGGACCCGTATTACCGCTCTCATCCGTTAACCCGCGAACGTAAAGTTGCGGTTGAAAATTTTATCCTGCAATCCCCCAATTCCAATAAGCCGGAACCGCCGGGATTCAACGAACGCCATGGCCGCATGAAAGCCAAACTTGAAGCTTTTCTTAATCCCATATCACTAACCCTGCGCACCTATAAGGAGGATGATCCAAGCATCGAGGCGCGTTATGCGCGGGCTATTGCTTACTACAGACGCCCCGATCTGGAACGGGCGATTCCCCTTATCAATGGTTTGATTGCAGAGCAACCCGCTGATCCTTACTTTCACGAACTGAAAGGCCAGATGCTGTTTGAAAATGGCCGTATCCCCGAATCACTTCCCTACTATGAAAAGGCGGTATTGCTGGCTCCGGGTTCTGCCCTGCTGCGGCGTAGTCTGGGTCAGGTGCAGTTGGAAGTTGGTGATCCGGGACAACTTGAAGGTGCCGTTGCAAACCTTCTGATTGCGACGAATGCAGACAATACAGACCCCTTCACCTGGCGGTTGCTGGGAACGGCCTATGGTAAATTGGGCAGACAGGGTGAAAGCTCTCTGGCCCTGGGGGAGGCGGCTTTACTGGAAAATAAACCGGCTGACGCAAAATTTCACGCCGAACGCGCCGCTGGTATACTCAAACAAGGGTCTGCGGGCTGGATACAGGCGCAGGATATTCTGCACGCCCTGGACAATCAGAAAGCAAAATGAGTGGCCCCTTAAAAACAGTTGTCCTGTCTGTGGTCATGTTGGGTTGGCTGTCAGGTTGCGCCGTCGTGCCGCAGGCCAGCGTTGCACCGGAAGGACTGCTACAGGTGCTGGGACCATTTCCCGGATTTTCGCCCGTTGAATTGCCCGGCGATTGGGCTATCGAAAAAAATGGTGAACTTGACGTAAGCCAGCTTCAGATAATGGACATGCAGGGGGTTCCGTCCTTAAAGGTGACCAATGGGGCCGATTCATTTGTCATTGTCAGGCGTACCCAGGCGATGATGTTGGCGACACCGTTTCTCAGTTGGTCATGGAATATCGAGCCGCCCTCGGCATCCGGATACCACCCGGTGCGGCTGGTCGTCGGTTTTTATGGCGGAGATCCGGAAAGTCCGAGCCGTGGCAGTGAGCCTTTGCGCTGGCTGGGCAGTAGCCTGCCACCCCATGACCGGGCGCTGTCCCTGACCTGGGGGGAATCGGCGCTGCAACGCGGAACCCTGTCGCCGCCACCTGAGTCCGACAGCAGGGCCGCCCCGCGCTACAGCGTCAGGGGAGGGCGCGAAAACGCCGGCTCATGGTGGCTGGAAACCGTTGACCTTTATGATCTCTACCACCGAAGCTGGCCTAAGGATGATGCCGGAAAAACCCAGATCGTCTTTATCGGCGTCGCCGCAGCAGGCGAACGCCCACCGGCCCCGGCCTACATATCGGGTATTGTCCTTTCCAGATAGAGGGGTCAGACCGGCTTGATCAGGGCGTGGCGTTTTTTGCCTGCCGAAAGCTTGATGATCCCGTCAGCACCAGCGTCGTTTAAGGTGACGCTGCGGGTTTCGTCGATGATTTTCTCGTCATTTAAACGTGCCCCGCCGCCCTTGATAAGCTTGCGGGCCTCGCCGTTGGATGTTGCCAGAGCGGCGATCTTGAACAGTTCGAAGACGGCAATGCCTGCTTCCAGATCAGCCCTGGCGACGTCGGTGCTTGGCAAGCCCGCGTCCAGGGTGCCTTCCTCGAAGGTCCGTCTGGCCGTTTCGGCAGCTTCATCTGCGGCTTGCTGGCCATGGCACATGGCCGTGACCTCCGTCGCCAGTCTTTTCTTGACCTCGTTAAGCTCGACGCCTTCCCGGCTTTCCAGTTCAGCAATTTCATCGAGTTCCAGATCTGTAAACAGGCGCAGAAATTTGCCGACATCGGCATCTTCGGTATTGCGCCAGTACTGCCAGTAATCGTAGGGACTGAGCATATCAGCGTTGAGCCACACGGCACCGGCAGCGGTCTTGCCCATTTTTGCACCCGAGGATGTGGTCAAAAGCGGCGTTGTCAGGCCGAACATGTCGCGCTGGTCGAGGCGGCGTCCCAGATCGACGCCGCCCACGATATTGCCCCACTGGTCTGATCCGCCCATTTGCAGCAGGCAATCATGGCGGCGACTCAGTTCAAGGAAGTCATAAGCCTGCAGTATCATGTAGTTGAATTCGAGGAAGCTGAGGTTATGCTCGCGCTCAAGCCTGATCTTGACCGATTCGAAACCGAGCATCCGGTTGACCGAAAAATGACGGCCATAATCGCGCAGGAAATCAATGTATTGAATGCCTTTTAGCCAATCGTCGTTATTGACCATGATGGCGTCCGTCGGGCCATCGCCGAAGGTCAGAAACTTGGCGAACACGTCCTTGATGCCAGCCATGTTGGCGGCAATGGCGTCGTCGTCGAGAAGCTGGCGGCTTTCGTCCTTGCCCGAAGGATCGCCGACCTTGGTGGTGCCGCCACCCATCAGGACAATGGGTTTGTGACCACAGCGTTGCAGCAGCCGCAGCATCATGATTTGTACAAGACTCCCGGCGTGCAGGCTTGGCGCGGTGCAGTCAAAGCCAATGTAGGCGGAAACGATCTTGTTCTCGGCCAGTTTGTCGAGGGCGTCAAGGTCCGTGCACTGGTGCATGTAACCGCGCTCGATAACGTTGCGGATAAAGTCTGAACGGTGGCTGGTCATTTTTTAGGCGCTTCTTTAACATGTTGGAAAGACGGGGCACCATACAACGGTGCTAACGAGGCAGGATACGGAAAAATGACACAGCATCAACCACTGACAGCACTTGGCCTGATGAGCGGGACTTCACTTGATGGTATCGATGCGGCGGTGATCAAAAGCGATGGCGAACGCCTGTTGCAATCCGGGGCCGTGGCAAGCGCCCCCTATGATCCTGATTTCCGTCAGCGCCTGCGTGATTGCCTGGGCCTGAAAGCTGACGCGCCGGGGGTTGCAGATGTCGCGGCTGAGTTGACCCTGCGCCACCGGGAAGTCGTGGCCCGTCTGCTTGATGACAATAACTTGTCACCTGATGATATCGACCTGATCGGCTTTCATGGTCACACCACTGTCCACCGGCCTGAACAGCGCCTGACCGTGCAGATTGGCGACCCGGCATTGCTGGCGGCGGAGACCGGAATCAAAGTGGTTGGCGATTTCAGGTTGAACGATGTCGCCAAAGGGGGGCAGGGTGCGCCCTTCGCCTCGCTCTATCATCTGGCGATGACCCGTGAGCTTGAAAAACCACTGGCTGTGCTCAATATTGGCGGCGTTGCCAATGTCACCTGGATTGGGCCGGGCGGCAGTGTTGAAAACCCGGAAATTCTTGCCTTCGACACCGGTCCCGGCAATGCCCTGATTGATGACTGGATGGGTCAAGCCATCGGCAGGCCTATGGATGAAGGCGGCAGACTGGCCCGCAGCGGCACCCTTGATGAAAATTCCCTGCTGGGCTTGCTCGATAATCCGTACTTTGCCCGAACCCCGCCCAAGTCCCTGGACCGGGACGATTTTGCCGGGGCCATGCAGCGTATTTCGGGCTTGTCGGCTGAGGACGGAGCAATGACATTGAGCGCCTTTAGCGTCGCAGCAATCGTCCATGCCCAGGAACATTTTCCCGAACCGGCGAAGCGTTGGCTGGTCTGCGGCGGTGGCCGTTTGAACGGAACCCTGATGGAATTGCTGGCCCGGTCTTTAGGCGTCCCTGTCGACCCCATCGAGGCGGCTGACTTGAATGGCGATGCCCTTGAAGCCCAGGCATTTGCCTTTCTCGCCATCCGCTCTTTCTATGGGATGCCGTTAAGCATGCCAAACACCACAGGGGTGCCGCGCCCATTAAACGGGGGCGTTTTGTACGACGGTTGAGCTTTAAGCGGCTTTTTCCGAAAACGCCTTATCGAGATAATTTCCGACCAGCTTGTTCATCACGTCCATTTTGGTCGAGAAGAAATGATCGGCACCCGCAATGGTTTCATAATCGATGACGATGTTTTTCTGGCTGGAAAGCTTCTGGGCCAGTTTGTCGACGGCTTCCTTAGGCACGACTTCGTCCCTTTCGCCGTGGATGATCTGACCGGAAGCCGGGCACGGGGCCAGGAAGGTCAAATCGTAAGCATCGGCTGGCGTCTCCAGCG
>JACNJU010000049.1 GCA_014382375.1 Rhodospirillaceae bacterium | reverse complement strand
GCCAGACCGGATTGGTCAGTGGTGTAGACGTCGCAACGACCAGCGTCGTAAGCGGCGACAACTTCGTCAGCTTTTTCAAACGCAACCAGCTTGTAATCCATGTTGTTACCACGGAAGAAATCGGCGACGTTCAGTTCGGTGGTGGTGCCCAGGTTGGTGCAAACGGCGGCACCGGCAAGTTCCATAGCGCTTTTAACGCCGAGGGATTTGCGAACCATGAAGCCCTGACCATCGTAGTAATTGACGCCAGCGAAGTTCAGGCCCAGGGCGGTGTCACGAGTCGCCGTCCAGGTGGTGTTACGGGACAGCACATCAACTTCACCGGATTGCAAAGCGGTGAAACGCTCCTTGGCGGAAAGCGGTGAGAATTTAACCTTGCTGGCGTCGCCCAGAACGGCGGCGGCGACAGCACGGCACATATCAACGTCGAGGCCGGTCCAGTTTCCGTTGGCATCCGGGCTGGAGAAGCCGGGCAGACCCTGACTCACGCCACATTGGAGGAAGCCTTTGGCTTTGACGTCATCAAGCGTACCCGCGCTGGCGGCTGAGCTGACAAAAGCAGCAGTCGCAAGAACGGATAAAAATTTAACAGATTTCTTCATTAGTACTCTCCCTGGTGGATTTATAATTTTTAACCTCTAACGATACATTTCTCATCGTCACTGATTTCAGCTTACACATGAGAAAAAGTGAATGTATCTAAACAAAGAAGCTCTAAGTCCGTAGCATGAAAGCCTAAACAGTCTCAAGGGCTAAGGGGTGGGTTTTGCATTTTTTTTACCTACCCTCTTTTTTCATTTTACTACATTAGTCATATATATCTTATCGTGGCTGGCTTCCGAATAAGAAAATATGCATGATTCCAGCAAACCAATAACGTCTCCTAAGAAAGCAGCAAAAAATCATGAAAAAACAGACGAAACTTTTGACTGCGGGACGCGATCCGGAAGCTAACTTCGGCATCGTCAACCCACCTGTCTATCACGCCTCGACGATCCTTTTTCCAACCGTAGAAGCCCTCGATAAAGGAGCGGCGAACCGTTACGAGGGCTATACCTATGGGCTCACCGCGACACCAACCAGTGTCGCCCTACAAGAGGCTATTGCCGAGCTTGAAGGTTATGATCAGGCCATTGCCGTGCCTTCCGGACTGGCTGCCATTTGCGCCGCCCTGCTGGCTTTTCTTGGAAATGGTGATCATTTGCTGATGGTCGATAGTACCTACCGGCCAACAAGACGCTTTTGCGACAGTATGCTCAAACGCTTCGGCATTGAGACGACCTATTATGATCCCATGATCGGGGCCGGTATTAGCGACCTGATGCGGCCGGAGACGAAAGTTGTTTTCACTGAAGCACCGGGCTCGCTGACGTTCGAGGTTCAGGATCTTCCGGCAATTTGCCAGGCCGCCCATGCGGGCGGGGCCAAGGTTATTCTCGACAACACCTGGAGCGGCGGCGTCTATCTTAGCGCCCCCGATATGGGTGTCGATGTGTCGGTACAAGCGGTAACCAAGTATATTGGCGGCCATTCCGACCTTATGATGGGCTCCATCGCCATGAATGATGAAGACTTTATCAAAATCAAGGATGCCGCCTGCGAACTTGGGTACGGGGCCGCCCCCGACGATTGCTTCCTCGCCCTTCGCGGTATCCGGACAATCAACGCCCGCTTGCCCATTCATCAGGAAACCGGCTTGAAACTGGCAAACTGGCTGGACCAGCGCCCAGAGGTCGATCGCGTCCTGCACCCTGCCCTGCCATCTTGCCTCGGCCACGAATACTGGAAACGGGATTTCACCGGCTCAAGCGGGCTGTTCGGTTTTGTCCTTAAAGAGCAATTCACCAAAACCCACGTCGCCGCCATGCTCGATGACATGGAACTGTTCGCCATAGGTTACAGTTGGGGCGGATTTGAAAGCCTGATCGTTCCCTACGGCACCACACCGCCCAGATCTGCATTGCCATGGACATCGGGACAACTGATCCGCATTCACGCCGGACTGGAGGCGGTAGAAGACCTGATTGCCGACCTTGAAGCGGGTTTTGTCAGACTGAACGCCTAAATAATCGGCTTGCAACAAACAAAACAAGGGAAGCAACGACTATAGAGGGGCCAGAGGGTGTGTCATAGGTCGCCGACCCCCAAAGACCACCGGCAATGGAAAGACAGCCACAGAGGGCGGCAAGCGCCCCCATCTGTTCGGGCGTCGTTGAAAGTTGCCGGGCCGCAGCGGCGGGAATAATCAACAGCGACGTCACCAGCAGAATGCCGACAACCTTCATGGCCAGGGCAACGACGCCAGCCAGGACAAGCATATAAACAAGGCGATGGATATGAACCGGGATACCTTCGACAATGGCCAGTTCCTCATCGACGGTTGCCGACAATAAGGGGCGCCAGATAAACGCCAGAATAGTCGCCACCACGACACCACCAAGATACAGGCCATATAAATCGCCCGTCGTCACCGCCAGTATATCACCAAACAGGTAGGCATTGAGGTCGAAGCGGACATCACCAAGAAAGGCAACGGCGACAAGCCCCAGCGCCAAAGTCCCATGGGCGAGAATGCCCAGCATTGTATCTTCGCTGAGCATTTCTGTTTTTATGGACCTGTGGCGCAGCCCCATCAACAAGGCGACGACGATACAAACGGCAAGCACGCCCAGTGTCGGCTTGATCCCCAGCAACAATCCAAGAGCAATGCCAAGCAACGAAGCATGCGACAGGGTGGCGCCAAAATATGCCATCCGCCGCCAGACAACGAAGGCGCCCAGGGGACCCGCGACAAGGGCGACGGCGCATCCGGCAAGCAGGGCACGGATCAAAAAATCATCCATGATCGTGCTCATGATCGTGATGATGCCTGTGACCGGATATGACATTACCGTGAACATCGTGCTCGTGGTCATGGTCATGTTGATAGATGCTCAGTTCGGCAGCAACCGCTTCACCAAACAAGGCAACGAATTCAGGGTGCCGGGAAACCGTTTCGGGATGACCGGCACAACAGACGTGCCGGTTCAGGCAAATGACATGGTCAGTCGCTGCCATCACCATGTGCAGATCGTGGGACACCATCAGCACGCCGCAACCTCTTTGATCCCGGATTCCCCTGATCAGGGCGTACAGTTCCGCCTGGCCGCCCAAATCAACGCCCTGCACCGGCTCGTCCAGAACCAGCAAATCCGGATTGCGGAGCAAGGCGCGGGCCAACAGAACCCGTTGCATTTCCCCACCGGAAATTCTCTGGATCGGACTGTCGGCAACATGATCAACGCCAGTTTCTTTCAGAACAGCGTGGCGTAATCCATGGCCCATATCGCTACGGGAAAGACCAAGGGACAGGAACCGTTTGACGCTGATCGGCAGCGCCGGATCGATATTCAGGCGTTGCGGCATGTAACCGATACGCAAATCCGCACGACGCTTAACATCGCCCCTGTCTGGTTTCAGCAGTCCCAGCATGACCCGGGCCATGGTAGTTTTCCCGGCACCGTTGGGGCCAATCAGGGTGACGATTTCCCCAACCCCGACCCTGGCCTCGCCAGCTTTGAGAACCTGCCTGCCAGAAAAAGACACATCAATGCCAGTGGCTTCAATTAAGGCCTCACTCATAACCTTGCTCCCGACAATTGGGGCAGTGCCCGGCCACTTCGACAATACGGTGGAGGACGGAAAATCCAGCCTCGTCGGCCAATCCTGCGATGGCCTTGTCAAGGCGGTTATCGGTGATTTCTGCCGCCGCACCACAGTCCCGGCAAATCAGGAACTGGGATGGGTGCGCGGTATCAGGCGCGCAGCAACCGATGAAGGCGTTCAGGCTTTCAATACGGTGAACCAGCCCCAGTTCAAGCAGGAAATCAAGAGCCCGGTAAACTGTTGGGGGTTGGGCGTTGCGGCGTTCATTTTTTAAAATGTCGAGAAGCTCATAGGCACCCACCGGCTTATGACTTTTCCAGATTAATTCCAGCACCCGGCGGCGCAACGCGGTCAGGCGGGCACCGCGCTGGCCACACAAATCGACCGCCGATTGCATGGCTGCCTCAACACAACGTAGGTGATTATGGCCGCTTTTATTGAACATGCCGCTAATCCTAAAACTGACTTATTACTGGCTTACCTTGACTCGAAAACGTTATAATATAACATAATTTAATGCGCCACACGAAGACAATCCTTTTTGCCTTGATCGGCCTGTTATTGAGTAGCCACGCACAGGCTGCACTATCGGTCGTGGTTTCCATCAAGCCTGTCCATTCGCTGGTTGGCGCTATTATGACAGGGGTTGGCGAACCTTCATTGATCGTCAAGGGAAGTCGCTCCCCCCACAACCACAGCCTGAAGCCTTCCGACGCGCGCACCTTGAGCCGTGCTGACGTCATCATCTGGATGGGGCCTGGCATGGAAATGTTTTTACAGAAGGCAATTAACGCTCTGTCAAAACGCCCAAAAGTAATCACTTTACTTGAAGCGAAATCCGGCGATCCTCACTTATGGTTATCACCGCAACGCGCGACTTCCATGGTCGAGAGAATCGCATCAACTCTTGAGAAAACAGACCCTGCACACGCTGATATATACAAAAGAAACGCAAGCGCCCTGAAAGATCGTTTACGGGCATTGCAGGCGTACGGGATGGGCAAACTGACACCCGTCGCCCAAAAACCGTTTCTTGTTTTCCATGACGCCTGGAGCCATTTTGCGCAAAGCTTCTCCTTAAGCATCGTTGGCACCGTTGCCCTGGATCCTGAACGTCCGGCGGGGGCGAAACAGATCAGCACCATACGCCGTCTTATTAAAGAGAGTGGTGCTCGCTGCCTGTTTCGCGAACCGCAATTTCAGTCTCCCCTGCTCGCTAGCATCCTGGAAAATAACAAGGACATGCGGGTCTATGAGCTCGACCCACTGGGCGCGCTTTATAAGCCTGGACCGGCATTGTACTTTCAAATGATGGAAACAAACATCGAGGCCGTGGCGTCCTGCTTAAAGTAAAAAATGTTCAGCCGGGTTTAGGACGCGCCCTCATCACCTGCATTTTTTTAACCAGTAATTTTTGCAAGATCGCATAGGCCGACTTATCAATTTCCAGCATTTGCACGGCAAGAACGGAAAACTCATCATCGGCACGGATAACCCGCGCCTGAACTTTTACCGGCGTCATAACACCGCGATTGAGGCCAATTTCGGTTATCGACAACAGAGAGCCCGGACTCAAGACGCCATCATACCCGTCGATCAAAATCCCGCCCAAACTCCAGTTGATGGAATGGTAGACTTGGGCTCCGATTTTCAGGCGAATTGAGGGGTCGGAGACTCTTTCATGATCTCGCCTATTTTCACTTTTTTTCTGTGCCACCATAAACCGGAGCTCCTTGAGCTTGCGTGATCGCCGAACAATCATAGTATATAATGCAATTTTGTGAAACGGTTGACGAACAACCCGGATTTGCCCTGGTTCAAGGAACCCCAAGGAATTCAAGTGTCATGAACAGCCAAGCCCTGATATCCCAACTAAAGTTCAATGATGACGGCCTGATCCCGGCCATTGCCCAACAGCACGATACGGGCGAGGTTCTGATGATGGCATGGATGAACAGCGAGGCCGTTGCCGAAACCTTGAGCACCGGGCGTGTCTGTTACTATTCGCGCTCTCGGGCCAGATTGTGGCGCAAAGGCGAAACCTCGGGTCAGGAGCAGACTTTGAAGGAACTGCGCTGGGATTGCGACGCCGACACCTTGCTGGTACTGGTCAAACAAAAAGGCGTCGCTTGTCACACGGGAAGGCGCAACTGTTTCTTTAATGCCGTGCGCGACGGTGAAATGACGGTCATCGCCGAACCCGAAATCGATCCCGGCACGCTGTATAAATAATTACCTGAACGCCAGATGAACCGGGCCTGAAGCGAATATGAATACACGCTTCAGTATTCATTCAGCACGACTTTGTCATTCTCCACTCCATCGAACAACCCCGACTGAAACATTAAATGGAGACAGATAAAATGATTAAATTTAAAGCCCTTGCCATCGCCATGGCCGTCGCCGCAGCAACCGCCAGCAGCGGTATCGCCAGCGCATCAAGCGTCAAATCACCAGCTGAATTTCAGACCATGATCGAGAAAATTCATGCCCAACAGGCTGAACAACGCAGCCGCATCATGGACGAAATTCACAGCACCAACAAAAGCGCTCGCAAGTCGCCGGCGGAATTCAAGAAAATGCTTGAAAACATCCGTGTCATGCAGATGAAAAACCGCGTCAAGGTTATGGAAATCGTCAAGAAGACCGAACCCAACAAGAAAGAAATCGCATTTGCCTAAAGAACCTCTCACCATCTTCTCAGGCTAAAGCTTGAGAGGATGGTGACCCCGGCAGGA
>JACNJU010000180.1 GCA_014382375.1 Rhodospirillaceae bacterium | reverse complement strand
GCGCGTGACAATGGTTTTTACGAGCCCTTCAAGGGGCGTGGCGATGATGTTGAAAAAGGCCAACCGCTGGGCCAGATACATTTTATCGAAACGCCAGAGCGCCCGCCGCTGGTTCATTATGCCGGGCGGGCCGGGGTTATCCTGTGTAAAGGGGTGCCGGGGCTTGTTGGCAAAGGGGATTGTCTGGCGGTTGTCGCCGAAGATTATGGGGATGGCCAATGAGTGAGGAGTTGCCGGGACGGATCAATCAGCTGGAAGAGGCGCTGGCCCATCAAGAGGTGATGAGCCATGACCTGAGCGACGAGCTGGCCAAACAATGGCAAACCATTGAACGCCTGACCCGCAAGATAAAGGAACTGGAAGAAAAAGTGGCGACCCGGATTGCGACCGCTGACGCCCCCGAAACGGATGACCCGCCACCGCCTCATTATTAGGCGGCTAACGCACCATGCCCTTCCAGAACGTCGCGGAAGATTCCAACCAGTCGCTGGTCAAGCTGGGCGCTCATTTCACCTAGAATTTCAAAAGCCATTTCAGGCGGGAAAGCCTCTTTATAGGAACGCTCGTCGGTCAGCGCGCCAAAGATATCGACAATCGCCGACATCCGCGCCAGTTCGTTCAATTCCTTACCCTTCAACCCCAGCGGATAGCCACTGCCGTCAAGCTTTTCGTGGTGTTGTTCGCCGATGATCCGGATGCCCTGGGTGATGTCGGGTGTTTGATCATAGACTTTTGAAGAATGTTCGACGTGCTGTTTCATACACTGCCATTCAGTTTCATCCAGTTTCGAACTTTTATTGAGCACTTCCTGGGGTGTCACCATTTTGCCGACATCATGGAGCAAGCCACCGGTGGCCAGGGTCAGCAGATCGTCATCGCGAATACCAATGGCGTGGCCGAAAATGGACAGATAAGTGGCCACCCTCAGTGAATGGACGTAGGTATAGTTGTGGTGGCCGCGGATATTATCGAGAATGCCATGGAAATTCTGATCATTGATGGACTGGACCAGCGGCTGGCAGCTGTTGCTTGAGGCTTTAAGGTCAAGGGGGCGGTTTTCCTCGATTGCCCTGGAGATATCCTGAAATTCCCCAAGCGTGCTTTGCAGGGTTGTCATTGCCAGTTCGGGCAGGTTTTCCCATTTTTGTTCAATGTTGTAGCTGATCGCGTCCGACACCTGCATCAGGATGGCGTTTTTGGAAAACGGCCTGATCAGCAGACGGTCAAACCCGGAACCCTCGCCATTTATGTACTGGCTGGCGCTCGCAAGGCCCGAGACGATAAATGGCACGGATTTGAGATCAGGATCTTTACGCTTGTCGAACAGGCAGCCCTTGCCACCCTCGAGCATTCTCTCATCAACAATGACCAGGTCCGGCCTGCTTTCAGCCATCGCCTCAAGGACGGCATTGTTGTCGTCGAAGGAACTGACCTTGAACAGGTGGCTTAAGACAAGGTGAATCTCCTCGCGATGCACACGATCATCGTTAACAATATAAATGCTGGATACTGTGTGGTTCGGATTTCCGTCCATCAAACGCCATGCTCACCGGCCAAAAAACATCAAGTGAGCTTTAATGTAAGAAGCTGTATGAGCACTTGCAAGGCTGCTTGCGCTTAACCGAGAGACTCCTGGGCGGCGTTCAGCCCACGCTTGATGCGATCAAAGATGTCGTCGATTTCCTCGTCGGTGACAATCAGCGGCGGGCAAATGCCGATAACGTCGCCGGGCAGGGGCCTGACGATCAATTTTTGGCCAAGAATTTTCTCGGCAACGACGGCAGCGGCCTTGGTTGCAGGCGGGAATTGTTCCCTGGTTTCCTTGTTGGCGACAATTTCCACGCCACCGATCAAGCCGATACCGCGGGCTTCACCGACCAGCGGGTGGCTGGCAAGTCCTGCAAGGCGTTGCTGGAATCTGACCGATACCTCGTTCACATGACCCATGATGTCGTCGTCTTCATAAATTTTCAGGGTCTCAAGGGCGACCGCAGCGGCGACCGGATGGCCACCGTAGGTGTTGCCGGTTCCGAAAATGCCAAGTTTACGGCTATATTCGACAAAGGCCTCATAAACGGGTTCGGTGACCATGACAGCGCCAATGGGCAGGTACGCCGATGACAATTGCTTGGCGCAGGTCAGAAGATCAGGCTTGATGTCATAGGTGTCGCAGCCCCACATCTGGCCGGTCCGCCCGAAGCCGCAAATGACTTCATCGGCAATCATAAGAACGTTGTGTTTTTTAAGAACTTTCTGGATTTTCTCGAAGTAGGTATCGGGAGGCAACATCACACCGCCCGCGCCCATCACCGGTTCGGCGATAAAGCCGCCAACCGTACCCGGACCTTCGGCTTCGATCTGTTTATCCAGATTGTCAGCCAGGCGGGTGGCGAAATCTTCTTCGGACTCGCCTTCCTCGCCATTGCGATAGAAGCACGGTGTATCGGTGTGCAGGATGCGGTCGATGGGCAAATCAAAACCGTCCTGGGCATAAGGAAGCGCGGTCAGGGAACCGGCGGCGACGGTAACGCCGTGATAGGCCCGCTTGCGCGAAATGATTTTCTTCTTCTCGGGTTTGCCGATGGCGTTGTGATAATACCAGACCATCTTGATGGCCGTATCCACGGCTTCTGATCCGGAATTGACCAGATAGACCTTGGACAGGTCACCCGGCGCTATCTCGATCATTTTTTCCGAAAGCTCGATGACGGGTATGGTCGCCCGGTGGGCGAAGGAATGGGAGAACGGCAACTGTTCAAACTGTGTTTGGGCTGCTTTGAACAGGCGTTTCTCGCTAAAGCCCAGGCCAGTACACCAAAGGCCGGCAAGGCCTTCGATGTACTGATTGTCCTGATCGTCATAAACGTAGATGCCCTCGCCCCGGGTGATAACAAAGGGGCCACGCTCCTGATGGACTGCCAGATTTGTGTAAGGATGCAGGCTATAGGCAAGATCCCTGGCGGCGAGCGAGTTGGGTGCGTGGGTCATCGACGTTTCTCCAATTTGGATTTATCCAAGAGCTTCTTTAGCAGGTTGATACGCGTAACCAAGATCATCTGCAACCGCTTTATACGTCACATTTCCGGCGTGGACATTAAGCCCTTCAAGGAAATGCGGGTCATCGAGCAAGGCTTGCGCGTAGCCCTTGTCGGCAAGTGCCGTGGTAAAGGGCAGAGTAGCGTTATTGAGCGCAAAAGTCGATGTGTGTGCGACTCCGCCGGGCATGTTGGCGACGCAGTAATGAACGACGTCATCGACCACATATGTGGGCTCGGCATGGGTCGTCGCGTGGGAGGTCTCGAAGCAGCCGCCCTGATCAATAGCAACATCAACGATGACCGATCCTGGACGCATGGACTTGATCATTTCCGCGCTCACCAGTTTGGGTGCAGCAGCACCCGGCACCAGCACGGCACCAACAACCAGATCGGCATTCAGGACATATTCTTCAAGCGCATGGACGGTCGAATAAATGGTGTTCAACTGATTGCCAAACTCGCTGTCCAGTTCGCGCAACCGGTCAATGGAACGATCGAGTACGGTGACGTGGGCACCCAGGCCAAAAGCCATCATTGCCGCATTGGTGCCAACCACGCCGCCGCCGATAATGACGACTTCGGCAGGGGCAACACCCGGAACCCCGCCCAACAGGACACCGGCGCCGCCGTGGGCTTTCTCAAGACAGTTGGCACCAGCCTGAATGGACATCCGTCCGGCGACTTCTGACATGGGGGCGAGCAGCGGCAGGCCGCCTTTGCGGTCGGTCACGGTTTCGTAAGCGATGGCGATACAGCCGGATTCAACCAGCATTCTGGTTTGCTCCGGATCCGGGGCGAGATGCAGATAGGTGAACAGGATTTGTCCCTCGCGCAGCATTTTGCATTCGCCGGGCTGGGGTTCCTTGACCTTGACGATCATGTCGGCTTTTTCAAAAATTTCTGCGGCACTCCCGAGGACCGTTGCACCGACGGCTTCGTAAGCCTGATCGTCCAGTCCAATACCGCTGCCGGCGTTGGTTTCGACAATCACATTATGACCGTGATGGATCAGCTCTCTGACCGCCGTCGGAGTCATGCCGACCCGGTATTCATGGTTTTTGATCTCTTTTGGAACGCCAATCAACATCGCTGCCTCCATTATCTGGTGTAAGAAAATAATGGACCGAGTGTAGGAGGATTGGCGTCGAAGGTGCTTTCAAAATTCAATGGTAAAAATGGCTAGAAGAAGCGAAATATTTTGATTTATAGGACTTAAGTAGAATAATATTCTAATTATGAAACTTGATGATATAGATTTTGCGATTTTAAAAAACCTGCAAATGGAGGGTCGCCTGTCCAATGCGGAGCTTGCCGAGCGCATTCATTTGTCGCCCTCGGCGTGTTTGCGGCGGGTCCGTCTGCTTGAGGAATCAGGCATCATCGAAGGCTACACGATGCTCATCAATCAGGCTGCGATCGGCAAACGCTCAAACATTTTTGTCGAGGTCTCGCTGACCTCTCAAAGCGAGAAGAACCTCGGAGATTTCGAGGCGGCGGTTTCCGATTGTCCGGAGATTATGGAGTGTTATTTGATGGCTGGCGGTTTCGATTACCTTCTCAGGGTCGCAGCATCTGATGCTGCGGACTACGAGCGTATCCACACGCTTTACCTGTCGCGGCTTCCCAACGTTTTGCGCATTCAGTCCAATTTCGCCCTCAGGACCGTGTGCAAAAAATCCGTCTTGCCGATTTCTTAGGCCAACTGCCCATCGATAAGCTCCGCCAGCAGTTCAATGCCGGGTTCGATCCGTTCCGTCGGAATTGAGGAAAAACCGAGTCGGAAGAAATTGCCTGGTGCGTCCGCTTCCAGAAAATTGATCCGCCCGGGTTCGATAATCAGGCCATGATCGAGCGCGGTTTCGGCAAGTGCCTCGGCGTCCAATCCCCCGGGGCCTTCGACCCAGAAGCTGGTGCCGCCGATGGATGGCGCTTTCGATGAGTGGGGAAGATGACGGGTCAGGGCCTCGTTCATACGTTCCCAGCGGGCCCGGTAGGCCCGGTGCAATCGGTGGACAAGCGAGTCATGATGGCCCTGCGACAGGAATAACGCCGTGGTCCGCTGGTTGTTGGTCGGTGAATGACGCATCATCAGGTAACGCAGGGCCCTGGCCTCGGTTATGAAGGTTTTGGAGGCGACCAGGTAACCGATCCGCAGACCCGGAAACAGGGATTTAGACAGGCTGCCCATGTAAATCACCCGGCCGCTGTCATCCAGGGACTTCAGGGCCGGGGTCGGTTCGGTCACGTAACTGGCTTCGGGTTCGTAATCATCTTCGATAATCAGGAAATCCTTTTCCGCGGCGCGCCTGAGCAAATCCTTTCGACGCTCAAGGGTCATGGTTGCGGTGGTCGGGTATTGATGGCTGGGGGTGACGTAAACCAGATCGCAGCCGTCAAGGCGTTGATCAATAGGCAATCCGTGCTCGTCAACCGCAATGGGTTTCAGGTGCCGGGTTTTCAGGCTGAAAATATTGCGGGCGTCCGGGTAACCCGGCTCCTCAAGGGCGACCGTGGTGGTTTCTGAAATCAGCAAACTTGCCAGCATGTACAGGGCATTTTGTGCGCCCATGGTGATCAGGATCTGGTCATCATCGGCGCGGATTCCCCGGCGCGGCAGAAGGCGGGTGCGGATTTGTTCAAGCAGCATCGGATAATCGGCGCCGTAGGCATCCCGGGTCCAGGCTTCCAGTTCCTTTGAACCCAGGGCCTGACGGTTACAGTCGCGCCACGCGGCAAGCGGAAACAGGGTGTGGTCAACCTGGCCGAAAATAAAGGGATAAGGATAATCCATCCAGTCGACCGGCCGATTGACCCGCCCCCCCTGCGAGGGGCGCAGGCGAAAGCGGCTTTCCCAGTCCGGTGCATCGGCGGGTGCGGGCTCTTCGGGTATCTCCTTGCTATCCCCTGACGGGACGAGGCGACCGGCGAGGATTTCTTCATCGACGTAAAAGCCGCTGCGTTCCTTCGATATCAGGTAACCGTCATCGGCCAACCCCTGATAGGCGAGGACCACCGTGTTTCTGGAAACCTTAAGGATTTTCGCCATCTTGCGGCTTGAAGGCAGCGGGTCGCCGCCGGGCATCTGACCACTGAGGATTGCCGAAACCAGCATTTCACGGATTTGCACCTGAATACTGCTGCCCGCTTCGCGGCGAAGATGGAAAAGCTGGTCACGCATGGCGTTGGCCTAGGCAAAATAGGTTAATTGGCTCTACAATATCAGAAGCCGGAGAGACTACGGTGTTTGCAATACCGGGACAAGTCAGACACCCTTATCATCATTGAAATTTTCAGCACCGATGGGCCAAACCAGGGTGCGTAAAACAGGAGTTTATCCAATGCAGTATACGACCAACA
>JACNJU010000114.1 GCA_014382375.1 Rhodospirillaceae bacterium | reverse complement strand
CCAAAGTGTCCCACCCCCTTTGCGGGTGTCAGACGACGGCGAGGGCCCGAGGGATGGCCCTGGCCTTTGGTTGCAGGGGGCAAGTCTGCGAAACCTGAAAGGCCGCCCTTATAAAGGCGGGGGGTTTCAGAGTAGACCTTGCCCGCCATGATCAACGCCTGCGCCCTGGCGCGGCTTTCCACGATCCCCCGATCAACGAGGACCTGATCGAGTCTGGGCTTGGCGACTTTAACCATCGTTACCAAACAACAGGGCGTCCAGACCCCGCACCAGACCTTTAACGTCAATCGCCATTTTCGCTGCCAGCAAGGTCCCCGAAACATAAGGTTCAGCGCTTTGCCCGGCCTCGTGAATGACGCTCAAGCGCTCGCCATCCATGCCGAAGACCGCCTCGCAACGCAGTTTGTAACCGGGAAGGCGGACAGAATGGACTTGTACTCCGTTGATATCAGCGCCACGGGTTTCCGTCGGGCCATGCAGGCTTTCAATAGCGCGAGCCTGTTTTGGTTTTTGCACATCACCCAGTTTTTCAGCTAACTCGCGGGCAGTGCCACTGGGCACATCTTCTTTTTCAGCCCAGGCAAAGTCGAGAACTTCAAACTGTGGAACATGACGCGCCGCGATTAATGCCAGATGCTGCATCAACGTCGCCGTCACACTGAAATTACCGCCGCCAATAACGCCGACGCCTTTTTCTTCAGCCTTGCCGGCGATGTCGTCAAAATCCGCCGCCGTCATACCCGATGAGCCGACGACGACGGCGACCCCGCGCTCGATGGCGTACAACACATGATCCTTGACCGGCCCGGCACCCGTATAATCGATAAGAACATCGGTTGGTGTTTGCAGCGCCTCGGCGAGCGTTGCGCAAATCGTTACACCGCCAATATCCTGCCCCGCCATGCTGCGCGCGACGGCACCGACAAGCTCGAAGGTATCGTCACCCAGGATGCCCCGGGTTACAGCAGAACCGGTCCAGCCCGTAGCACCGGCGACACAAACCCGAATACTCATACGTTCCCCCCGTTGAGACTGAAGTTCAGGCTTTTGCCCGTCCGGTTTTCTCTTCCGTCCGGCCTAGTGCCTTCATGGCTATGTCGACAATGGCCGGGGCGGTCAGGCCTGCGTCTTCATATTGCTTGTCCGGGCTGTCATGATTGATCAATTGATCGGGCAGTGTCATCGGCCTGACTTTAACGCCGCTATCAAGCAGGCCCTGTTCGGCCATATACGATAGTACATGGGCGCCAAAACCGCCGGGTGATCCTTCTTCGATGGTGATCATAACATCATGGCGACTGGCTAAATCACTGATCATCTCGTGATCCAGCGGTTTGGCAAAACGGGCGTCAGCGACGGTCGTCGAAAAGCCCCTGGCGGCCAGTTCGTCTGCGGCCTTGAGGGCTTCGAGCAAACGTCCGCCGAGGCTCAGGATAGCGACCACAGCGCCCTCGCGGACGATACGGCCCTTGCCAATTTTCAACACCTCGCCCTTTTCAGGCATCTCCACACCGGTACCATTACCGCGCGGATAGCGGACTGCCGAAGGCCCGTCATCTATTGCCGCGGCAGTTGCCGTCATATGCATCAGTTCGGCTTCATCGGAAGGGGCCATGACGACGATATCGGGCAGGCAACACAGATAAGCCAGGTCATAGACACCTGCATGGGTGGCCCCGTCAGCACCGACGAGCCCCGCCCTGTCGATGGCGAAACGAACAGGTAACTTCTGCAACACAACATCATGAACAAGCTGATCATAGCCGCGTTGCAGGAAGGTCGAATAAATGGCCGCAAACGGCTTATAGCCCTGACTGGCCATACCGGCTGCGAAGGTCACAGCGTGTTGTTCGGCGATACCAACATCGAAACAACGTTCGGGGTACGCCTCGCCAAACGCATCAAGGCCGGTGCCCGATGGCATGGCTGCGGTGATTGCGGTGATTTTTTCATCGGCGGCGGCTTCGGCAATCAGGGCCTTGGCGAAGACCTTGGTATAGGACGGCGTATTGACAATACTTTTTTCAAGCTCGCCGGTCACCAGATCAAATTTGGAAACCCCGTGATACTTGTCAACGGATTGTTCGGCCGGGCCGTAACCATGACCTTTACGGGTAACCACATGCAACAACACCGGCCCTTTTTCCTTGTCATCGCGCAGGTTTTTCAAAACTGGCAACAGATGATCAAGATTGTGGCCGTCAATGGGGCCGACATAGAAAAAACCCATTTCTTCAAACAGGGTGCCGCCGGTCACCATGCCACGGGCATATTCCTCTGCCCGACGGGCGGCCTCTTCAATGGGGCGGGGGAATTTTTTCGACATTTCCTTGGCGAAATGGCGGATCGACCGGTAAGACTTTGATGATATCAGGCGTGACAGATAGGCGCTCATGGCACCAACCGGGGGGGCGATCGACATATCGTTATCGTTAAGGATAACAATCAGGCGCGAGTCCATGGAGCCTGCATTGTTCATAGCCTCATAGGCCATACCGGCACTCATCGCGCCATCACCGATGACGGCAATGACATTGTTATCCTCGCCTTTGAAATCACGGGCAACGGCCATCCCAAGGGCGGCCGAAATAGAGGTTGAACTGTGCCCGGCACCGAACGGGTCGTAGATGCTTTCACTGCGATTGGTAAAGCCTGACAGACCGCCGCCCTGACGCAAAGACAGCATCTGTTCACGTCGGCCAGTGAGAATCTTGTGCGGATAACACTGGTGCCCAACATCCCATAACAGGAGGTCATCAGGGGTGTTGAAAACGTGATGCAGGGCGACAGTCAGCTCGACAACGCCAAGGCTGGCGCCCAGATGTCCACCGGTAATGGAGACAACGCGGATCGTATCCTGGCGCAATTCATCGGCCAGCTTGATTAGTTGTTCGTTGGAAAAATCCCTTATTTCGGCGGGTTTTGAAACAGTATCCAACAACGGCGTGCTATTCTTATTACTCACGTTTTACCTATTATGCTCGGCGTTTTATGACAAATGCTGCCAAATCCCTTAAAGAGTCCGCCTTTTCAGCGAAAAGATCAAGATGTTCACACGCCTGATCAACCAGCAACGCTGCCTGTGCGCGAGCCCGCTCCACACCAAGCAGGGAAACAAACGTCGCCTTTCCGGCTTCTTCATCCTTGCCTGTCTTTTTGCCGACAGTCTTCTCATCACCTTCAACATCCAGTAAATCATCGGCTATCTGAAAGGCCAGGCCCAGGTCATGGGCATAGGCATGAAGGGCGTGTCTGGCACCATCGGTGGCCTTGCCCAGGATAGCGCCTGCTTCACAGGCTACGGCGATAAGCATGCCGGTTTTCATTCTTTGCAAGCGGGTAATTTCAGGCATGTTGAGGGTTTCTCTTTCGGCGATCAGATCAAGCATTTGACCACCAACCATCCCTTCCGGACCGGCAGCCCGGGCCAGCGCCATCACCAGATCGGAACGGACATGCGGATCGGGATGTGTGTCATCCCCGGCCAACACTTCAAAAGCCTTGGTCAGCAATGCATCACCGGCAAGGATCGCTGTCGCCTCGCCAAACTTGATATGACAGGTCGGCTGACCGCGCCTGAGGTCGTCATCATCCATGGCTGGCAGATCGTCATGAACAAGTGAATAACAATGCACCATCTCGATGGCGGCGGCAACGCGCAGGGCTCTCTCCGGTTCAACATTAAACAACCCGGCGCTTGCCAGACTAAGGAAAGGACGGATCCGCTTGCCACCGTCCAGGACGGCGTAGCGCATGGCCTCGATCAATTCGGCTTCCGGATCGTCATGCATTTTCAGCAGCCGTTCCAGGGTAAGGTTTACCGCCTCGGCCGATGTGCTAAGGGTTATTTGAAAATCACTCAAAGTTTTAATCCAGCTCAGCAGGTTCCAGTTCCGGTTCCCCGTCAGCACCGAGAACAACTTTTTCCACACGCTGCTGGGCTTCCTTCAACTTGGCTTCGCAGTGGTTTTTCAGGTGAGCGCCCCGTTCGTAAGCCTTGATCGAAGCATCAAGTTCACCCGAACCTTCTTCGAGCTGACGGACAATATCCTCAAGTTGTTCGAGGGCGTCCTCGAAACTCAACTTGCCAATGTCGGAAGGAATGCTGTTTTTTGCCATAACCCGCTTACCTTATATCAACGGCCATTAATTCGCCAACGTGCAAAGCCACGCAAGCAGCCAGAGCATCGAGGTCATAGCCTCCCTCAAGCACCGAGACAACCCTGTTTTCACAAACCTCGGCGGCCACCTCGAGTAATTGCCTGCTGACCCAGGCGAAATCATCGTCGTGTAACAGAAGTTGCGCCAGCGGATCACGGAGATGGGCATCAAAACCGGCTGAAATCATCAACAACTGGGGTTTCCAGTCCCTGAGCGCTGGCAGAATTCGATCCGTATAGGCTTTGCGGAAAATATCCGAGCCGCTACCCGGATCCAGTTCAACATTAATGATGTTATTGTTGAGACCGCGTTCCATCTCCGCCCCGGTTCCCGGATAAGCAGGCGACTGGTGAGAGGATACGTAAAGAAAATCCCTGTATCGCTCAAACGACGCCTGGGTGCCATTGCCATGATGAACATCGAAATCGACGACGGCGACCCGCTCGATCCCATGCGCGTCTCTGGCCTGCAGGGCACCAATGGCAATGTTGTTAAACAAGCAGAAACCCATGGCCTGAGACGGTTCGGCGTGATGACCCGGTGGGCGTAAAGCGCAAAAGGCGTTGGTTGTCTGACCACCGATGACCGCGTCAACGGCTGCACAGACACCGCCTGCGGCCCGTAACGCAGCCTCGCCGCTTTTTGGCGACATGGCGGTATCCGGGTCCAGGTGAAAGAGACCGCTTTCGGGGATGTTCTCAAAGACCTTCTCGACATAATAGGGGGCGTGAACCCGCTCAATCTGCGCCAGCGAAGCCTTTGGCGCAGGGATCCTGACGAGATCATCAAAGGCTTCAGCCTCGAGGGCTTTAAGGACCGCGCGCAACCTGTCGGGTCGTTCCGGGTGGTGGGTGCCCGGATCGTGTTCAACACACACAGGATGACTATAAAGGGCTGTGCTCATTCCCTATTGTGAGCGAAAGTAAGGGGCCTTGCCAACGGTCTTGTGTAACGTTCACGCGGCATTGAACGAGAAATGGTTGAAACTGGAGCACATTAAGATAAAACTGACGCCGGTTTAGTTTCTCGCAACCTTAAGGAACGACTTTGATCCAATTAAATATGCCAAAACTTTTTTCCGGACTGTTGTCGGGCCTCTTGTTTGTCAGCACAACTGTCCTGGCTCAGGATGCCTCGCTGGTTGGTGTCGACGCCGTCAAGACCGAACCCCTTAAACAGACCGTACCGGTAATTGGTCGGCTGATTGCCGAGCACGCCGGGGTTATTGCCGCGCGCATTGCGGGGCCTGTCGGCGAGATGATGGTCAAGGTTGGGGACAGGGTTGAAAAGGGTGACGTTATTGCCGTCCTGGTCGATGATGCCCTGCATTGGAAATTCCAGTTAAGCAAAGCCGAGGCAAATGAAGCCGAAGCCGCCCTGCAAACAGCCAAGGCCTCATATGACTTAAGGGTCCAGGAACAGAAACGACTGAACCAACTCAAGGAATCCGCAGCTTTTTCAGAAGCCCGCCTGGCCGATAAAAAGCTTGAAGTAACCAGCGCCAAAAGCGCCATGGCTGAATCAGAAGCCGCCCTTGTGCGCAGCCGCGCCAATCAGAAACTGGCGGAAATCAATCTCTACAACACCAAGGTCAGGGCACCCTTTGCCGGGATCATATCAAAACGCCACACGGATGTCGGTGCTTACGTAAATGTGGGAAGCCCGGTTGTCGACCTGATTGATGATCGCCACCTGGAAATCGAAGCCAGTGTTCCGGCAATCAGAATTCAGGGCCTGACCCCTGGAACCGTTGTCACGTTTACTCTGGAAGGAGAACTGGCGGACGATAAGACGAGACTGCCAGCGACAGTCAGGGCGGTCGTCCCCGATGAAAACCCCCTGACCCGCACGCGCATGGTTCGATTCAGCACCAACTTCAGCATGTCCAAACGCAATCTGGCGACCAACCAAAGCGTTCTGTTGGCGCTACCCGCTGGACAGGAGCGCTCTGTTATCAGCGTTCATAAGGATGCCGTGATCAGCCGTAAGGGCAAGGACATCGTCTTTGTTGTCGAAGACGGGGCGGTTAACATTCGCCCCCTTAAACTGGGCGAAGCCATCGGACCCCGCTTTGTTGTGCTGGCAGGTTTGAAAAATGGTGACATCGTTGTCGTGCGCGGCAACGAACGTTTGCGTCCCGGACAGAAAGTGCTTCACAAATGAACCTGATTAAAGTTGCCATTGAACGTCCGATCGCGGTTATGGCCGCGGTTCTGATGATCCTTATGTTCGGGCTGGTGGCTTTGAAGACTATTCCCATTCAGTTGACGCCCGACGGCCG
>JACNJU010000095.1 GCA_014382375.1 Rhodospirillaceae bacterium | reverse complement strand
AAAGCGTGTATGCGGGAAACCGTATCGAGGGTTCGAATCCCTCTCCCTCCGCCACCAACCCCCGCTATTGCGGTGCTCAGTTTATTATTCTGTATTCCCCTTTATATTCCGGCGACTTAGTCGATCTTAACGGAACCTGAGACTGGTTCTGGTTTAATATTTGCCCGCATTCTGGCCATCGTCTCAGTTTGGGTATTTGGCCAGTCTCTTTAGGCCTATTTCCCTGATTAACAGGGAATTTACAGGGAATTTCTTATGTTTTTGGCCATTTTTGGGCAGTTTTGGGCGTTTTTGCCCCTGATTAAACGCGTGTTTTCAATGGGATACAGGGCATTTCCCTGTTAATTCAATAACAGGGAATTTCCAAAGCCGTATCAGGGAATTAAAAACGGTGAACAGGGAAGTTTTATAACCCGAACAGGGAATGCTGATGATGCCAATCCCGGGGTATTGTCATCTGCATGATCTTGTTTGTTGTGAACTCCGGAGACAGCATTCCCTTGACAATAGCCTGTTGTATTTTCGGCGATAGAAAAGCCAGTTTGGAACGGGTCCTGATGTATCCTGGCGTCACACCTTGCCTTTGGGCAATGGCTTTTGGGGATGCGCCGTTTTTCATTTCATGCGCCCATTGATGAGCTTTGGCGAGCGTGCCGATCAAGACCTGATCGGGCTCGGGCGCAGGTGAGCCAACGATGATCTTGTTTTCAACGCCACGTTTTCTGAATATCCAGGGCACATCAAACTCGACAAGTGCAGATGATAGGACGTCTGGTGATAAGCCAAGCTTGTCACCCAGCACTTTTCCATCCAATTTGATAAGTACGGTTGTTTGCTGGATACAGACCTTTTCAACAAGGTCACCATATTGCAAAAGCCCCTTGGAACGAAGTTTGACTGTTATGCCTGCGGTTTGTTTCCGGATTGAACCAACTCCGTGCAGATTTGGTGATTCTGTGAGGGCGTAGTTGGCAGCTGTGGTTTCAAGGTGACCGGCAATGATGTTGGCCAGATGTTCTTCAAACTTTAACGCCGATAGCCGCAACCCAGTCGGATCAGGTCCGCCGGAGATCAGGCGGTTGGAGACGTAATAGCGTATCTTGCGACCATTCTTAAGGGTATGGGTCGGGGTTAGACGATCCCCTGTCTCATCAAAGATCTTACCGGTCAGGATCGCCTGATCAGTGAAGACACCTGATTGATCATTAGTCGATGTTCCCCCGCGTTTACGCCGACTGGCCTGCGCAAGCTTTTCCTGAACGCGATCCCAGAGGTTCTGATCAATGATGGCATCATGCTGTCCTTGATAGGTTTGATCCTTGTGACGGACAAGGCCTAAGTAAATGGGGTTGCGAAGAATATGATAGATCTGTCCGCGCGAGAACGGCCTGCCCCCAGAGATGCGACCTGTCCTATAATGATGAACCTTGGAGCGAAGCTTCAGGCTTATGGCTTCCTGTTCAACCAATCTCAAGCAACCGAACCTGTCATACAGACCAAACAGTGTTCTGACCCTGTTGGCTTCTTCATTATTAACGACCAGTGTTCTTGATTGAGGATCATGGTTTTTGTCATAACCCAACGGACAAACCCCACCCATCCACAATCCCTTCTTTTTCGATGCCGCAATCTTGTCTCGGATCCTCTCAGCCGTAACTTCCCGCTCGAACTGAGCGAACGACAACAATACGTTCAAGGTCAGTCTTCCCATGGAAGAAGATGTGTTGAAGGCTTGAGTGACAGATACAAACGAGCAATTGCTGGCTTCAAGTCGTTCGACCAACTTGGCAAAGTCGGCCAAGGACCGTGTCAGGCGATCAATCTTGTAGACGACAATCATCTGAATACGCCCGGCATCAATATCTTCAAGTAATTTTTTTAGTGATGGGCGTTCCAGAGTTCCCCCGGAGATGCCGCCGTCATCGTAGCGTTGTTTAACAAGCTTCCAGCCCTCATGGCGTTGGCTGGCTATATAATTAGCGCAGGCTTCATATTGGGCATCAAGAGAATTGAACTCCTGATCCAACCCTTCGTCAGTAGACTTGCGGGTATATATGGCGCATCGAATGGTGGGTTTACTCATGGATTTTTGGCCCCGGTTAATCCAAAGAACCTGGGCCCCGACCAATGAGCGCCTGTTATGGTTCGGGCAATAGCTGAAAGTGATCTATAGGATTGACCATTCCAGACATACTGTCCGTCCTCAACATCGACAACATGCGTAATGCCGTTCCATTCCCTGAGCAAGCGGCCTCCAGGTTTTGGCTCAATCTTTGATCGATTTGATCGTCCCCCTTTGGCCTGCTTCTTGAGCTTATCAATAAACCCTGTCGGCAATTTGCCATATCGCCGACTCTGCACTTCAAAGGCCAAAACATGGCGCATAAAGGAGACACTGGCCCGCCTTGGAACCGGTTCAGAAAGAAGTTCCTTCCATAAGGTAACGAGCTCCTTTCGTTCCAAATTCTCAATCGTCTCAACGCTTAAATCCGTCATGATCAACTCCCTGCAAGCACACAAGCTCGTAGACCAGTGACGCTCTCTTTAGAAGAGAAGTCCAGTCTTTAAATGAGGGATGTACAACCGATGAGAAGAGCCAGGGCTAAAACACCACATTGGCCTTCGCGATTCGCTTATCTTATTGAAACAATTTGTTTAATACGGTTTTTGGCAACTAATAAGTCACTGTAAACACTCTATAAATTTAGGGGGCTTTGGCAGCGCGTAAAAATAGTGTATTTTACTTATCAGTGATTGGTTCTTTTACGCACCGGGAATCATGATCTTAAGTATCTGCTGGCGTAAGCGAGCCACACAGGGAGGAAGATACGGGGCCATAGGACCCATCAACCTTCGGTGTGGCTTTATTATGTTTGGGACGACCAGTAAATATGATGACGATCGAACACATAGAACCTAAAAACCTATCCCCTTGGGCTGCAAATGCCAGAACCCACTCCAAAAAACAGCTAAGACAGATTGCCGACAGCATTCGTCAGTTCGGCTTTACCAACCCTGTCCTTATTGACAATGGCAACACCATTCTCGCCGGCCACGGCCGGGTTGAAGCGGCGAAGTCAATGGGACTTGAGACCGTGCCCTGTCTCAGGCAGGAACAGATGACTGAATCGGAGAAACGGGCTTACGTTCTCGCTGACAACAAGCTGGCCCTGAATGCTGGGTGGGATGAAGACCTTCTGGCCAAAGAGCTGGAAGCATTGTACGAGTTGGATCTCGACTTCGATGTGGAGATTACCGGCTTCAGCATTTCTGAGATCGACAACCTGATGGATGATCTTGAGGGCTCCGAGCCTGACGATCCGGAAGACGAATATCTCCCTCCAGAAACACCATCCCGCTGTCAGCATGGTGACTTATGGCAGCTTGGCTCTCACCGATTGATTTGTGGTGACTCTCTTGACCCACGAACGATTGCCCGTCTCATGGATGGTGAACTAGCCCAAATGGTCTTTACCGACCCTCCCTATAACGTGCCGATTGATGGCCATGTAGGGAACTCCGGAAAAGTCAAGCACCGGGAGTTTGCCATGGCCTCAGGCGAGATGACGGCTGAACAGTTCGCAGGCTTCTTAAAGTCTGCCCTGCAGAATTTATATGACTACAGCCTGGATGGGTCGATCCACTTCATCTGCATGGATTGGCGCCACATGCAGGAAGTGCTTCTGGCTTGTCACAGCGTATATGACGAGATGAAGAACCTCATTGTCTGGGTCAAGGACAACGGTGGCATGGGTACTTTTTATCGTTCCCGCCATGAATTGGTTTTTGTGTTCAAGAAAGGCACCAAAGCTCACATCAACACGTTTGAGCTTGGTCAACACGGGCGTTACCGGACAAACGTTTGGGAATACAAAGGCATCAACACCCTTCGCGCCGGGCGCATGGATGAGTTGTCCATGCATCCCACGGCTAAACCGGTCCAAATGATCGTGGATGCCATCAAGGACGTATCCGGCAGAAACGACATCGTCCTTGATCTCTTTGGTGGTTCTGGCTCAACGCTGATTGCAGCACATAAAACGGGCCGGCGGGCCTATCTCTGTGAGCTCGATCCCATTTATTGCGATCGCATCATCGCCAGATGGGAGGCTTACGCTAATGATGAGGCCGAACTCATCGGCAAACGGGAAGCAATGGAGGCCGCCCAATGAAAAAATCCAAGCTTCCCGGACCTTACAATGGCTACGAGGTTGGCTACAGCAAGCCACCAACGGAAACACGGTTTAAGAAGGGGCAGTCCGGCAACCCAAGTGGGCGCCCCAAAGGGTCGAAGAACAGACGGCCTCTATTAGGGGATAAACGCCTTCATAAAATTATTGCAAATGAAGCGTATCGGAAGATCAAGGTAAAAGAAGATAACGGCCACCTGACAATGCCTATCATACAGGCTGCCATGAGATCCATCGCCGTTAAAGCAGCCAAAGGTGAACACCGTTCCCAAAAGCTGTTGGCCGAACTTGTTGACACGGTTGAAACGACAAAGGCTGAGCGAGAAGAAATTGAACTTCAGGCTGCGGTTCAGTACATGATTGATGCAGACGAGGAAGTTCAAAGGCGGGAGAAAAATGGCCAGTCCGTTGCTGATATCATCCCCCATCCTGATGATATGTTCATCAACTTGGACACCGGTGAAGTGACCGTTATTGGGCCAGTAACATATACCGATAAAAAGAGAATGGTTGGGCTTCTGGAAATCAGTGACACCCTCAAAAAAAGCCTGGAAGATACAGATATGGAATTGGAAATAACGTCAGACAAAAAGTGTAAACAAGAAACAATTAAGTATCAGGAGCATGTCCAGGATACTATAAGCCGGATCGATGACCACCTACAGGGATGGAGGCCCAAAGAATAATGGATATATAGCCTCATGTAGGTTGGTTGCGGGGGAGGGATTTGTTCAAGACCCTACGATTTCAAAGTACGTTTAAATGTTCGTTGTAAGTGGTTGCGTGGGCACGCAAGCACCTTTACCGAACAAGAGTAAAATGGACGTTTAGTTAACACGTCAATACACCAGAAAGGGAAACCGGCAACATTCGACTGTAGGCTCATGTCATCTGAACGGGGCATCAATTCGTTCAGGATTCAATCCGTGTGACGGTTCCATCCGGCGCAATCAGTATGGTTTTAATGCCTTCGCAGGCGCGTATCAGGTTCTGAGCCCGTTCAGGGTGCATGACGGCCAGGGCTGTGGATAGCGCATCCGCCCTCGCCGATTTCTTTGCGACTACCGTCACCCCGGCCCAGGAGTGTGAGGGAAGACCATTTCCGGGATCGAACAGGTGATGGAAACGGCCCTCGGCGTCTAAGGGGGTGCTATATCCACCCGACGAGGCCACGGCATGGTTTTTCAGGTCCAGGGTGTCCAACAAGCTGGATTTTTTTAAAGGGTCGGCAATACCGATCCGCCAGGGCTGTCCGTCTGGATGTCCCCCCATACCCCTGAATTCCCCGAGATTGACCAGCGTATTTCGGATTCCTTCGCGGTGGAGAATGTCGGTAATCCTGTCTGTGATTTCCCCTTGGGCGATACCGTTCAGGGTTATCGCCATGCCTGATTTCATGAAGGATAACCGGTCTTCGGCGATTGAAATGTTCCGCCAACCGACAAGATTTCTGGCCTTATCGATTGCCCGGCGCTCAGGGCCATCGGGGCTAGCGTCGGCTTTTGCAAAATGCCGGGCATACAATGCCCATAGCGGTTGAACGCTTACATCGAAGGCGCCATTGCTCATCTGCGAAATACCATTCGCCTGTTTTATCAGGGAGACAAGCTCAATGGGAGGCGAGGATAAATGACCCTCTTTGTTCAGTTTCACGAGGGCCGAGTCGCGGCGAAACAGACTGAATATTTTTTCCAGGCGGGCAATCTCTACGGCGCAGGCAGCGACGATTTTCTGGCCGGCCCGCTTGTCGTGATGATAAAGACTGATCGAGGCGTCTCCTCCCAATGCCCTGCCGGTCCAAGTTACCCGATGGTGGGCGGCAAGGGAGAGGCCGGGCGTTAGCGACACGCCTGCTGCCGCGCCGACAATGGAGATAAAGCGGCGTCTTGAAGGTTTCGTGTTCATTTTTTTTCTGCCCGGGCGGCAAGGATCAGGGGGACGCATTTTTTATCGTCGTAGTAAATATCGACGCACTCCAAACACTGGAAGCATTCGTCGTAGTCGATTTTTCCCGTGTTATCGATGGCGTTGTATTGGCAGCGCACCTGACAGAGGTGACACGGACTGCCACAGTCATTGTATCGGGGGATCGACTTGATCACTCTCAATTGGCCGAGAAGGGCGAGACCAGCTCCCAACGGGCAGATAAAGCGACAGAAAGGTTTGAACAGAAACATCCCCATCAATAGCCATACGGCTGCATAGACGACATGGGGAAGGGAACGGTCAAAATACAAAGTGATTGAGGTTTTAAAAGGTTCGACCTCAACCAGCTTATCTGTCAGGGAGGGGGAAATCACCGCCATCAACACAAGACCTCCAAGGATTGGGTACTTCATTTTCAGGAGCAAGTTGTCGTAGCGCGCAGAGAGCCCGAGTGCGGGAAGCCTGAATAGTCTTCCCAGAAGATGGGAAATTTCCTGCAAAACGCCAAACGGGCAAAGCCAGCCGCAGAAAACACCCCGCCCCCAGGCAATCAAGGAGACAAGCACAAAAATCCAGATGCTCAAAGTAATCGGATCGTAAAGCAGGAATGTCAGACCTTGCTGTTCAGTGGTGGCCCGCACCAATGCCAGTAAATTGACAATGCTCAGTTGACCCTGCCCATACCAGCCAATGCCAAACAAGGTAAAGGCCAGGGCTGAATATCTGAAAGCGTTTAGGTATCCGGAATTGGTGAGTTTTTTCTGCTTCAGCAGGGCCCATGACAGGGCAGCAAGAAAAAGGCCCAACGCGATCAAATTCCAGGTCTGGTCCTTCCAGGAGGCGACCCAGGGTGGAGTATCGCTCTTCTCTTCAGGCAGGATGAAGTATGTCTCGGGCAAAGAATATTCAGCCGTCATGTTGCGGCTTGCGACTTCGGGGCGGAACTGGCCGCGTTTTCGGATTGTCTTGATATAGAAAGACCAGGGTGAGGCCGGATCGAACCCGAGTCTTCGGTCCAGGCGAAAAGCCATGGCCTGCTCAGATTCAGGAATTTCGGGTTTCAGGAAAATGTCCACATCGGCGTCGCGAATGCTGACAGGAAAACCGTCCTGAATAATGCCCAGGCGTTCGGGCGCTGTATTTCGAACGAAGTCGGGGTGGACGACACTGTGCCGACCATTCGCCAGCACCAGAAGTGGCTCCTCATGCTCTTCCACATGAGTATACAGTTCGGTGATTCCCGCCTCGCTAAGAATGTTTCGGGCGATGATCGGGAGTCCTAAGTCGGCGAACCAGAGGTCAATATAGAGCCCTTCCGGGTCCGCCAGCGCTTCTTCGTCCTCGCCTTCATACATCGATCCTTTGAAGGCGAGCTCGACATCCTTGTTTGCGAGACGCAAGTGCTGCACCAGACCTGAGTCGATCAATTCATTCCAACTCATCAGTTCGAAAATATCCTTGCGCGGCCGCCCGGCGGGTTTGGGGGCGACACCGGCCAGTTTCTCGCGGGCGACTTTCAGGGCCGAGGCCAGAGTGGTCTCGTTGACGATCCTGACCGAGGCCGTGGCTTTGGTCACACCGTCCAGCACGATGGTGCCGTCAACTCCCGGCCCACTCGTCCCGTATTTACTGCTGACCTTGATATTGCTGGCTAGAGATTCCCCTTGATATTGGCGAACGAATTTGTGCAGGGGACGCGCGCCAAGGCCGCTGACGAAGACCGGTTCGTTCTGGGACAAAACCTTGACCTCAAGAAATTTCCCTTCCTGATCTATCGAGATCAATAAATTGATGGGGGTTCCTGAAAAGCCCGGAATGGGCGCGAGATCATTGGATTCGAAGACATACCCCGCAGGCGCACCGCCGCCATCCAGCAACGTCCAGAGCGGGAGTCCCTCATCGCGCGTGCCAAGTTTATAGGGCGGGATAATCAGATCAGCGAGTTCTTCTTCATCCAGTCCTGCCTTTGCCTCGAAAGGGCAAAGGATCAGAAAAATTGAAAAAATAAACGGGAAAAATGATCGCACCATGGCAGAGCACTTTACACGTTCATCAGATGGCTACTCCAGAGTTTTGATGAATGCGAGAAGGTAGTCTTGTTCGGTGATGTCGGAAATCGCGACATGGCGCATGCGGGTTCCCGGAAGGAAACTTTCGTTGTCGGCGATCCAGTCCCGCAGGTAATTGTCGTCCCAGATGAAGCTGGCTTTTTTCATTGCCTTTGAATACGAATATCTGGGAAGACTCCCGGCTTCGCGGCCTATGACACCATGCAGGCTGGGGCCAAATGAATTCTTGGATGATTCCATAGAATGGCAGGCAATACACCGATGTTGAAATGCGGCATACCCCGCAGCAACCATTGCTTCCTTGTACAAGTCATCGTCAGCGGCATGAGCCGCATTCAAGATGGAAATTGAAAAGACCAGTGTCGCCAGGCCGGAAATAAGTGCCTTCATCATAACTCGCATCCAATTGAATATTTACCAGCTGTTCTTATCGGACAGGGGATGGGAGACGTCAATAAGACCTAAGTCGAGGCCTCGTTCATTCCGTGACGGATAAAGGCGTAGGAACGGCATGGATCAGGGGGTGTCCGGCACGCTTCCAGCCATCGGTTCCTTCGGGGAACCAGTAGACCTGGCTATAGCCCCAAAGGGTGGCGCGTTTCGCCGCATTCCAGGCCATCCAGCAATCGGCGACGCAATAGAAGATGAAGGGATGATCTAAATCGTTCCCGCTTTGGCGCTTAAGTTCCTTTCGGAAAAAGGCCTCCAGCCGCTCGGTCAAGAAGCCGCGTCCGACATTGGGCAGCCAGACGCCCGAATCAATGGAAAGATGTTGTTTGTCGATAATCCAGGCGCCATCCAGCCCTTCGCTGGCGAACTGACCCGCTCCCATAACATCGACCAGCGTTGCGCCTTTGCTTATCAGGCGTTCGACAGCTGTGGCGTCGACAACAATCCCCCCCGGAACCGTATCAGGCGTCGCCGCCCGGTAATGATTCATCCTAAAGCCTTCGGGCAAATCCACGCCAAGCGCGGGAAAGGGCAATATCAGCAGCAGGAAGAGCACGTATTTCTTCATTATCTGGAGGGCCTTCATCAAAGGTCTAATGGTAACAGGAGGACAACGTGCTATCCTAACTTCAGCAATAAAGGCAAGAACATCTGCAAGTTGAAATGGGTAAGTCGTTATATGTTCAAGATATTTCACATCATTGGTTTAGCCGTTGTAATTTCTCTCAGCGCGGTTTCAGCAAAAGCCGAATCAGTTAATTTAAAGCTTGGGGTTCTCAAGTTCGGCACCGTCAACTGGGAACTGAACGTTCTCAAGCATCACAAACTGGATACCAAGCATGGTCTTGATGTGCAGGTTAGCGGTTTCGCCGGAAAACAGGCGAGCTCGGTCGCGCTGCAAGGCGGGGCTGTCGATTCCATTGTGACGGACTGGCTGTGGACATCACGCCAGCGGACCGAAGGTAAGGGCTTCACCTTCATCCCCTATTCCGTTTCCGTCGGTGCGTTAATGGTCAACGCGGACTCGCCAATCCATTCCATCAAGGATTTACCCGGACGTAAGCTCGGTATCGCTGGCGGGCCGCTTGATAAAAGCTGGCTGCTCATGCGCGCACTCGCCAGTGAGAAGCATGGCCTGAAACTCGATAAATCCGTTGAAAAGGTATTCGGCGCACCGCCGCTGCTCTCACAGCAGCTGGAAGACGGAAAGGTTGATGCCGTTCTGACCTTTTGGCATTTCGCCGCCAAACTGGAGGCCAAGGGCATGCGGCGGGTGGTTGATATCGGACAGATCGCCAGCGACTTGGGGATCGCCGCTCAGGTGCCGCAAATCGGTTATGTCTTCAACGATAACTGGGTAAGCTCCCACCCCGGCGCATTGAAAAAATTCAATACAGCGCTTTTGGAAGCGAAAGCGATCCTTGGCAAGTCCGATCAGGAATGGGAACGAATCCGGCCCCTGACCAAAGCCAAGGATGACGCAACCTTCGCTGCTTTGAAAAAAGGTTACCGGGCCGGAATTCCGTCAAGTTGGGGGGGCCATGAACGCAAGGAAGCGGCCAAGCTTTTCTCAATCCTTGCCAAAATAGGTGGGGCCAAACTTGTCGGTCCGGGTAAGAAAATAGAAAAGGGCACTTTTGCTGAAAGCGTGACTTACTGATGATGGGCAATGATACGCCATAGACCCGCCGTTCAGGGACTGTCCGTACTGGGGCTGCTTGTTTGCTGGTATGTCGCCGCCACGCTGGTTGGAAGCAGATTGCTTCCAGGTCCCGTGGCGGTTTTCCAAACCATATTTTCAGAGCTCGGCAATGGCGAGATGCTGCCCCATATCGGGGCTACCCTGTCGCGGGTCGTCGTTAGCTTTTTCATCGCCATGATTATCGGCGCCGCGATTGGCATCTCCATGGGAAGTAAGAAGCATCTGGATGATTTCTTCGATTCCTGGCTGATCCTGTTTTTGAATATTCCCGCTCTGGTAACGATCATTCTTTGTTATGTCTGGTTTGGGCTGAGCGAAGCGGCAGCCGTTCTTGCCGTCTCCATCAATAAAATACCCAATGTTGCGGTGACCCTGCGTGAAGGTGCCAGGGCGATTGATCGCGATCTTCTGGATATGGCCAACTGCTTTAAGATTGGTCGCGGGCGCACCCTGCGTCACATCGTCCTGCCTCAACTTTATCCCTTTCTGGCGGTTTCCGCCCGCTCGGGCCTCGCATTAATCTGGAAAATCGTTTTGGTCGTCGAGCTTCTGGGCCGTGGAAACGGTGTTGGTTTTCAACTTGGCATTTATTTCCAGCTATTCGACGTCACCGGCATTCTGGCATATTCGTTAGCATTCATTATTGTTATCCAAGGTATTGAACATGGACTCCTCCAACCCATCGAACGACGGGTCACAGCCTGGCAGCGTTGACGGGTTTTGCGTCAACATCAAGGCCAAGACATTTCCCGCCGCAGGTGACGCCCCGGCGGTAAAGGTTCTGGAGAGCCTAAGCTTCAGTATTTCATCTGGAGAATTTTTGGCCGTTATCGGGCCTTCCGGATGTGGCAAGACGACATTGCTCAACCTTGTTGCCGGTCTGGACAAGGAGTTCTCCGGCGATGTGCCGAAGGTGGAGAAAACCGGCTTCGTGTTTCAAAGCCCACGACTGCTTCCCTGGATGACCGTCGCCGGCAACCTTCGCCTTGTTCTGGGTCAGGACCAGGGACAAGACGTCAATATGACCGCCATGCTAGCAGCCGTTGGCTTGCAGGGTCAAGAAACCGTCTTCGCCAACAGATTATCCATGGGAATGGCGCGTAGGGTCGCCCTGGCGAGGGCTTTGCTAGTCGAACCGGATATCATGCTGATGGACGAGCCGTTTGTTTCATTAGATGAAAGCACGGCGGATAATTTGCGGGCCATGTTGAGTGACTTGCTGGAGCTGACGCCCCGCTCCATCCTTTTCGTCACCCACGATTTGTCCGAAGCCGTTCGCCTGGCAGACAGAGTATTGATTTTGGGAAATCAGCCGACGACAACGATTGGCGAGATGGTGCTGGATCGCCCTCGTAAGGATCGGGACGAGGAATGGATACGCCAAACCAAAGGGAATCTCAGGACCCGGCTTTAGTAGTTTGCAAATTCTTCAAGCGCCGAAATGGCGGAAGCGTGACCTTGGGCTGCGGCTTTTTTAAGCCATATCAGGGATTGTGTCGGGTCCAGTTCGGTTCCGCTGCCGGTTCTTAACATGACTGCTAGGGCGTACTGGGCTTCGGGACTTCCGGCTTCGGCGGATAACTTAAACAAACTCACGGCCTGTTGCAGGTCTCGTTCAACGCCAAGCCCCGCTTCATACAACCAGGCCAGTCGGGACTGGGCGTTTGCATCTCCGTCATTGGTACGCTTTCGCCAAAGGGACGCGGCCTTGGCATAGTCTCCACGGTTAAAGGCCTGTTCAGCAGGACGGGTCGGAACGACCGCGATGTTTCCTTCCTGGTTCGCAAGAAGCGTCGCAGCGTCTTCATCTCCCTGTTCGGCGGCGCGTTCAAGCCAGTGGGTGGCTTCCGCTTCATTTCGGAATGGGTTCTTCTCGTCCAGTAATAGCTGCCCCAAGCGATATTGCGCCGAACGGCTGCCCGCAGTCCCGGCTTTTCTATAGAGCATCAGGGCATGCTCCATGCTGGGCTTGACGCCCAACCCATCCTCATAAAGGATAGCCAGATTGAAAAGCGCCTCACCCTGACCGGCGGCCCCGATTTTTTCCCAGATTTCCCGCGCACCCGAATAATCGGCCATCTTGAACTTGGCGTAAGCGGCGAATAATCGGGTCATGACTTGCGGAGAGTTAGCGGCCTCGTCAGCAAATACGTGCGAGGGCGAAAACGACAGAAAGGCTATCAGGGCAATTGTACGAATCATGGTCTCTATTCGATTTTCAGGAAGGGCAGCCAGTGCGACGAAGGTTCTCCCTCCATTTTCTCTGCTTCCAGCAGCGGATACATAACGCCCGCTTCCGGCGGTGAGGCCAGGATATCCATATCGAGTTCGTGCAGGCGTCCCGTCAATCCGGACTCCGTTTCCGACATCACGAAATACACCCCGTTCCACATGTTGATGCCGTAGTCGGTCGGCTTCTTGTGAATGAACAGGAACTCATGCTCCAGGTCGGCAAAGTCTCCGTGCGAGATGACATGTGTTTTTTCGTATGGATAGGGAAGATGACACAGGTATTGAACCTCTCCCTCCAGGCATTTGAACGGGCGCATGGACAGGAAGTGCGCAGCGAATTTGGAGTCGTCAAGACTGAAGGTATAGGTATAGCTATCGCCTTTTTTCTCAAAGGTGATGCTGCCGATACTGGTTTCCTCGCCGGCGCCAGACATCAATTTGATTTGTCGCGTGCCGGTAAGGTCGGTGCTCATGGATGGCTTGGCGGTGAAGGCAAATAGCAATATCCACAAAGAAATGAGAAGGCGTTTTTTCATGACGGCCCCTTTCTTTGCATCATTCCCTTTGCCGGGCTGTAGCCCTTGATAGCAAGAAGCAGGAAGCACACGCCAGCTATCGCCGTAACGAAAAATGCGGTGACGTTGAATTGCTGGTAGAGCGCGAAGCGAATGCTTTCAACGGCATAGGTGAATGGATTGAGTTCACAAATTTGCCTAAGCAGGGGGCTCGACTCACCTATCTTCCACAATGGATATAGAGCGGACGACAGAAAAAACATCGGGAAAATTACGAAATTCATGATCCCGGCGAAATTTTCAAGTTGGCGTACCGTAGCGGAAAGCAGCATGCCGAGCGCACCCAGCATTAGGCCCGTGACCACCAGGACAGGAAGCAGGGCCAGATAGCCAATGGCCGGGGCTTCTATTTCAAACAGAAAGGCGATCCCCAAAAAAACATAGACCTGGATGATCGAAACTGCCGTTCCCGCAAGCAATTTACTGATCAACAGGAACCAACGCGGCATGGGGGATGTCATCAATACCCGCATGGATCCCATTTCCCGATCATAAATCATCGACAGTGAACTCTGCATGCCGTTGAATAACTGGATCATGCCAATCAGGCCGGGTGTGATGTAGACCTCGTAAGTGATGTAGGTCTCGTAAGGGGGGATGATGGAAACCCCAAGGGCGGCGCGGAAACCGGCGGCAAACACCAGCAACCAGAACAAGGGCCGGATTAGCGCGGCCAGAAAGCGTTCGCGTTGTTGAAAAAAGCGCAGAACCTCACGCGTTGCGATCCCCTTGAAGCAGATCAGGAAGGCGGAGGCTCTCATGGTGCGGCCTCCCCGGTCAATTTGTTGAATGCTTCGCCAAGGGTGGGAAATCCGGTCGAGGCCAGAATATCCGGGACCGGGCCTTTTTCAATCGCCTTGCCCTGGTGAAGGACAACAACATCGTCCTCGGCCCTTATTTCGTCGATAAGATGTGTCGCCCACAGAACCCCGATATTTTTTTCCCGGCTCAAGGTGTGGACATGCTCGACAATCTTTTCCCGGGTTGGAATATCAAGCCCAACGGATGGTTCGTCCAAGAGCAAAAAGGCCGGTTGATGAAGCAGGGCGCGGGCGATTTCGACCCGGCGGCGATGACCGCCATTTAATCGGCGTACTTTTTCATTACGGCGTTCAAGCATGTTAAAGCGGCGCAATTCCTCATCGATCCGCTGCTCAGCGAGTTGCCCGGGCATACCATGCAGGGCGGCAAAGTAGCGCAGGTTCTGTGTGACGCTCAGGTCCAGATCAAGGGTCGGTTGTTGAAAGACAATCCCCAGACGCGACATGGCATCGCCTGGGGATTTCTCGATGTTCCGGCTGTCAATGCAGATAGAGCCATTGGTTTGGCCAAGAAGGCGGGTGACAAGGGAAATAAGTGTCGATTTTCCAGCCCCGTTGGGTCCAAGAAGCGCTGTGAAACGTCCTCTGGGCACATTGAAAGAAACACCGTCCAAGGCCTTTGCCGTTTTTGTGTAAGCAAAGGAAACGGAACTTATTTCAAGTGCGCTGTTTTCCCCGGCCATTTCAATTCCATCTAGCGAAGCTTTGTTGAAGGAGCATTATTCGACGACAAATGTACCCGTCATTCCTTTTTCTTCAAAATCCTCAATTGCCCATTTGTATGTTCCGGGTTTGATGGCGATGAACCACAGGTCCATTGTTCCCTGATCGTCGAACTCCATGGCGTGAATTTTCGTGGTGTGTACTTCCAGATCCTCAACGACAACCTGCGAGACCCAGATATTCTGGAAAAAGTCCGGCGCTTCCAGCCGGTACTCCTTGAAACCTTTAGCGGTGACGGGAAGAACGTAATATTTCCCGGTCTCCAGTTTCACTTCTTTTCGCGAGACGGCGAAATCGTTTTCCTCGCCATCACCCAGAATCAGAGGCTCAAGCCGGTAAACCTTTTTCGCCATATTGCCTTTCGCCTCAACGGCGACCGGTGCGCTGACAAGGATAGCCAGGGCGATTAGAAGGAATGAAAAAATTCGCATGTAGAACTCCAAATTTTGATTAAGGACGAATGGCGACGCCCCAGGGGAAGCGTCCAACCTTGATGGATTTAACGGCTTTCAGGTCGTCAACGTCGATGACGGTGACATCCCCACTAACGCCGTTGGTGGTGAGCAGCTTTTTCTGGTCCGGGGTGAAGGCCATATGCCAGACACGGCGACCGACCAGGATGTATTTTGTTACCTCGAAGGTCTTGGCGTCGACGACGGCAATGTGGTTGGCGGGGCCAAGGGCGATGAAGGCGTAGCGCCCGTTTTTGGAAAGGCGAATGCCGACCGGTTGCACCCTGTCTTTATGAATGCCTTTAATGGCGAAAGGAATTTTGGCTATTTCCTGACGGTTCTTCACATCGAAGACGCTAACCGTGCCGCCGATTTCTGCCGACACCCAGAGTTGTTTTCCCTCACTGTCAAATTCCGCATGGCGGGGCCGCTGATCGACGAGCGAGTTGTCGAAAATTTCCAATGAGTCGGAGTCGATCCAATGCGCCATATTGGTGGTTTCGGATGTATTGATAACGATCTTGCCATCCGGGCTGACGGCCATGCCTTCCGGTTCGACGCCGACATCGATCTGCCCTGCCAGTTTGCGGTTTTCAAGATCGATCACCGTGACAACGTTATCTGACTCGTTGGAGGTGTATATCCTCTTACCATCGGCGCTGATGGCGAAGGTTTCCGGATTTGCGCCCGAGGGAAGTTCATGGCGCACCTTAAGGGTTTCAACGTCAATTTCCTGAATGGTGTCATCATCAGAGGCACACAGATAGAGCGTCTTGTTATCCGGGCTCAGGTAGACGCCGCGGGGGCGTTGGCCCACTTCGATCGTCGTGATGACTTCCATTTTTGTCAAGTCGATGACGGATAGGGTGTCGTCCTTTTCATTGGTGACATAGGCCGTTTGCGCGGTAGCGGCGGCGGTGAATGTCAGAAGAAACAAAAAGGCGGAGAAGGTCGTTTTGATCATTTTCCACAACTGCTTTCAGGTTTGTCCAACCCCAAGGTGTCGAGTTCGGTTCTTTGATGAAGGTATCCCTTTAAGGGGGGCTGAGCGACGACGGAGCGGGCGGACATAACTGCAACGGGCATGCGTAACTGGCCATTCCACGTTCTGAAACTCAACTTGCGCCCTTTAAAGGCGGCGAGCTGAAATTTGTCCGACGCAATGAATTTTCTGATTTCTTCAGTGCTGCCTGATTTGGTTCGCGTGACGGCCTCTCCGATGGTCCGCACAGCCGCCCATGCAGCGTAATCCCGGGAAAGCATCCAGCGGTTCGATTCTTTAAGAAAGCGTTCCTGAAGCTGTGCCGCGCCCCATTGTTCGATCGGGCGTCCCCAGGCCTTGGCCACAAGGCCCTGAGTTCCGGCGACAAGACGCGGTGTCCAGGTGCGGTACATCAAATAATCGCCGAAGTCGCCGATTTCGTCCGCTACCATCAGGACGTCGTAGTCGATGCCTTGTGTGAACAAGGGAACCTCAGTTTGGGCCGTGCGACGGGCATCATGTTCGCCGGTCCATTTTTTCTCTTTAATAATATCTGCCCCAAACTTTTTCGCCGATTTCCTAATCGCCTGGGCAAACAACTCATCTTCAGGGCGCGACCCAACGATCAGCAACCAATCCTTCCAACGTTTGGTAATCAAATATTGGGCGAGCGAATCTGTACGCATGGCGCGACTTGGAATGGTATGCAGTAGAAAGTCATGGCAATCTTTTGAGCGGAACCGGTCATCCGTGGCGCGGGTGTTGAACAACAGGGATTGCCCGGCCTTTGCATGGTTCCTGACGATATCGAGCGAAGAGGCAGGCAGGTCGAGAATGAACACTTTCCCGCCCTCCGACGCCAACCGGGCGAAGGCTTCGGCGACGTTGGCGTCTGCGGCAAGGGTTTCTTCAATCAGGCTGTATTTGTGTTTTAAGAATCGCCCTGTTGTGTTGTTGTCGCCAATAGCGATGCGGGCGCCCATCAGACCGGCGTCATCGGGGACGCTGTCGATGTTCGACAAGGCAGGTGGCAGGTCGACTTTCTGGCTCAGGAAGATGATTTCAACGTCGATGGGGACTAGAGTTGCGGCTTCAAGGGGACGACCGGCGCTCAAGCAGAGAATCGCCGTCCAAAGACAGAGTACGATAGGAAAAAATCTGCCGACGTTGATATCCCAATTACCGGTTTTCATTATTCACCCAATAAATCCTTGGTTGTTTTAGATCATTATCCGTTGAAAGCAGTCAAGTGAACGAAAGTCGAAGAATAAGGCACCTTGGAAACGTCGAAGACAGTGGTTACGATGCGACCCCATGAAATGGATCATGGCTCTCCTCATTGTCTTTATAGCGTCTCCGGCATTTTCGGCGGAGACAATCACTTTCGACAATCAATCTAAGAACAAAATAAAACTGGTTGCGCCGGGGGGCAGCGCCGTTCTTGAGCCCGATTCCGGCCCCGTCACCGTTAGCTTCAAAAATGAAGATTCCATCGGTGTTGATATCAATATTTGGTGGGTCTCAAACCCCCGTCAGCTGTGTCAGATTTTCACACCCTGGCAGCGTCTCGTCGTGGTTAGCGGTAAAAGAGATATTCGTTGCCGCTCCCTGGCTGAATAATTTTTAACCTCCCGTCTTAGACTTTCGGTGAATTGAAACGTGGGCTCGCACACTGCTAGTGTCCTTGTTCCATGTTGCCAACCAAATAGGGAAAATTCGAGAAATGGTAAAAGTCCTCCATATCAATGCCAGTGAGTGTACTGGGTGTCATCAGTGCGAAATGGCATGCAGTTATCATCACGAAGGGGCTTTCAATCCATCTAAATCCCGCATCAAGGTTTTCAAATTTGATGAGACCAACCGCAATGTGCCGTATGTCTGCACTCAGTGTGCCGATGCATGGTGTTTGCAGGCTTGTCCTGTAGACGCCATTTCGGTCAATGCGGCGACTGGCGCCAAAGAGGTTACGGCTGAAGTCTGTGTTGGCTGCAAGGTGTGCACGATCGCCTGCCCGTTCGGCACGATCAATTACAATTCGATCACGGCGAAAGTCGACAAATGTGATTTGTGCGGCGGCGACCCGGATTGCGTCAAGGTTTGCCCCACACCTGCCCTGTCTTTCATCGAAGCTGAAAGCGCTGGCATGGACAAGATGCGCCACTGGGCGGAAAAAACGGACGCCGGAAATCAGGCGTCAGCCGATTAATTAATTTATCAATATAAAACATAAACTAGGGAGAAACAGATGTCCTGGACACAAAAAGTACTGCGAGTAAACCTGACGAACGGCACGTGCCAAAGCGAACCGCTCAATATGGAGTGGGCCAAGAAGTATCTTGGTTCCCGTGGTCTGGCGACCAAGTATTACACTGAAGAATGCGATCCGAAGGTTGACCCTCTGTCGGCTGACAACAAACTGATCTTCGCCACAGGTCCGCTGACTGGTACCGCTGCGCCGACGTCGGGCCGCTGGACGGTTATCACCAAGGGTGCATTGACCAATGCAATTGCCTGTTCAAACTCTGGCGGTTTCTTTGGTGCTGAACTGAAGAATGCCGGTTGGGACATGGTCATTTTCGAAGGCAAGTCCGCCAGCCCGGTCTACCTGGATATCACAAACGATCAAGCCGAACTGAAAGACGCCTCCGCTATGTGGGGTAAATCGGTATGGGATACGGAAGACATGTTGCGTGCAGCTCGCGGCGATAATGACATCCGTTGCGCCTCTATTGGGCAAGCTGGTGAGAACGGCAACTTGTATGCCGCTATCGTCAACGATAAGGACCGCGCAGCTGGTCGTTCCGGCGTTGGTACGGTTATGGGCTCGAAAAACCTTAAAGCCGTTGCTTGCCGTGGTACCCAGGGTATTCAGGTAAGCGACCCGATGAAGTTCATGCAGGCCACTGGCGCTTGCAACCAGATCCTGGCTGACAACCCGGTTACCGGTGAAGGCCTGCCGACCTACGGCACCCAGGTGCTGATGAACGTCATCAACGAAACCGGCGCTCTGCCGACCCGTAACGGTACGGAAGTTCAGTTCGAAGGCGCAGCCGACATTGGTGGTGAAGCCATGACGACGCCGCGCGAAAGTGACGGCAAAGCCAACCTGGTTTCCAACGCAGCGTGTTTCGGTTGCCCGATCTCGTGTCAGCGTCGTTCCCAGATGGACCCGAACCACTTCTCCGTTGCCGGAGAGCCGAAATACCACGGCGTCGAAGGTGGTCTGGAATACGAAAACGCCTGGTCTCTGGGTGCAGCAACCGGTGTCAACGATCTGGAAGCTTTGACCTATTGCAACTACATCTGCAATGAATACGGCATGGATCCGATCACGCTTGGCACCACAATCGGTGCGGCGATGGAAATGTTCCAGATTGGTGCCATTACGACCGAAAACACCGGTGGCATTCAGCTTGAGTTCGGCAACGCCGAAGCCCTTTGCAAAATCTGCGATATGACGGGCCTTGGTGAAGGTTTTGGTAAGGAAATCGGCCTTGGCTCCAAACGCCTGTGCGAAAAATACGGTCATCCGGAACTGTCTATGTCTGTTAAAGGCCAGGAATTCCCGGCTTACGACCCGCGCGGTATTCAGGGCATGGGCCTGACCTATGCCACATCCAACCGTGGCGCCTGTCACCTTCGCAGCTACACCGTAGCTTCCGAAGTTCTGGGTATTCCTGAAAAGACCGATCCGCTGACACCCGACGGCAAAGCCGGTCTGGTGAAGGCATTCCAGGATGCGACAGCTGCGTTTGATGCTGCCGGTATCTGCATCTTTACGTCCTTCGCGTTGACGCTGGATGACGTCGCCCCCATGATCGATGGTGACCTTGAAGGTGATTGGTCTTCTGAAACCTTGATGGAAGTTGGCGAACGCATCTGGAACCTTGAGCGCAAGTTCAACATGGATGCAGGCTTTACGGCTGCTGACGACACGTTGCCTCAGCGTTTGCTGAAAGACGCAGCCAAAACCGGCCCGGCTGAAGGCAAAGTCAGCGAGCTTGGCAAGATGCTGCCGGAGTACTACGAGCTTCGTGGCTGGACGCCTGACGGTGTACCGTCCAACGAAACTCTGAGCCGCCTCGACCTTTAGAGGCCAGGTTATCTGAAAAGTCCCCACACCCTTGGGCGTAAGTCTGTAGGGTGTGGGGCTTTCTTTTTTTTAGGATAGTTTACTTATGCAACACGTGATTGTCGGCGCCGGACCGTCCGGCGTAACCGCTGCTGAGACCCTTCGTAAAATCGACCCGGAGTCCTCGGTTACTCTGGTCGATGGCGAGGTCGAGCCGCCGTATGGTCGCATGGCGATCCCTTATTTCCTGATTGGTAAGGTTCCGGAACAAGGTGTCTACCTTCGCAAAGGCGACAATCACTTCGAAAACTTAGGCATTAACCGCATTCAGGCACATGCCGAAAGCGTCTCTGTTGGTGACAATACCCTGACGCTGGATAACGGCGAGAAGCTGCCTTATGACAAGCTTCTCGTGGCATCGGGCTCTCATCCCATCAAGCCGCCGATCGAAGGGCTGGACAGGCCCAATATCCACCATTGCTGGACTTTGGAAGACGCCCGTAACATTGCCAAGATTACCGGTGAGGGTGTTGATGTGGTGCTGATGGGGGCTGGCTTTATCGGCTGTATCATCATGGAGGCCCTGGCGCTTTCGGGTGCGAACCTGACCGTCGTTGAAGCCGGCGACCGCATGGTGCCGCGCATGATGGATCAAAACGCCGGTAACATGATCAAGAACTGGTGTCTGGAGAAGGGCGTTAATGTGTTGACCTCCGCACGGGTTAACTCCGTTGATGAAACGGACGGGAAACTGTCGGTCAATGTGGATACAGGCGACGTTATTCAGGCGGACCTGATTGTGGTGGCAACGGGCGTGCGCCCCAACACGGACTTTCTGGACGGGGCGGGAGTTGAGATCGAGGACGGCATTCTGGTCGACAACAACCTTCGCTCAAGCATCGACAACATCTTTGCCGCCGGTGACGTGGCGCAGGGACCAGACTATTCCACCGGTGAAAAGTCCGTTCATGCCGTGCAGCCCACCGGCGTGGAGCATGGCCGCATTGCCGCCATGAGCATGGCTGAAAAGGGCGTCGATTACCGGGGCAGCCTGAACATGAATGTTCTGGACACGTTGGGATTGATCTCGTGCTCGTTCGGCCTGTGGCAGGGCAAGGATGGCGGCGAGAGTGCCCAGCAGATCGATAATGAGAATTACCGCTACACGCTGCTGAACTTCGATGGCGATCATCTGGTCGGCGCGGTGATGGTGGGGCGTACGGATCAAATGGGCATCATGCGCGGCCTGATCATGACGCCGGTGAACCTGGGCGCGTGGAAAGAACGCCTGATGTCCGACCCCAACCGGGTCGTGGAGGCCTACATCGACTGCACCCGCGGCGATGGGGCCTAAAAGCGATGAAGGTGACGCTAAAACTCTATGCCTCGCTGGGCCAGTATCTGCCCGACCATGCCGAGAAGAATGAAGTCGAGGTCGAGATCGAGCAAGAAACCAGCGTCGAAGGCGTACTCGCCAAACACGGCGTGCCGCCCGAACACTGTCACCTGGTCCTCATCAATGGGCATTATCTGGCCCCTAGCGAAAGTGCTGTAAAAACACTAAAAGACGGTGACGCCCTTGCCATATGGCCCCCCGTGGCCGGAGGAAAAAAGTAAAACATCCGACCAAAGTCGAGTAAAAAAACAGGACGCTCCGACCAAAGTCGAGCAGAAATAAATTCGTTTTCAGGATATATAACCACCATGCCGATATCGGCAATGTAGTCAGGTTATGGAGTAAATTGATGTTTCGTATCATTCGTGTCATCGCGCTATTGGGGATAGTGAGCGTAGCAACGTTCGGCTTGAGCACTCAGGCCTGGTCTCATGGCGATGTAGTGCCACAGGCAATGAATACGGATGGTTTACCGGTTCTGGGTGAAGAATGGACCGAAGAAAACCCCTTCAGAGACGATGCGGCTCTCAAGGATCTGGCCATTGAGATAGGCGCTTCAGGTTACATTCAGAACTGCGCCCGTTGCCATGGTCTTGAAGTCATGTCCGGCGGTATCGCCCCCGATTTGCGCTACCTTGAAGCGACTATGGACGGCGACGAATGGTATATAGAACGGGTCCGTGGCGGCGCCGTTCGCGACGGTAAGGTTTACATGCCTAAATTTGATGGCATCATCTCTCAGGAAGGGTTGTGGGCCATCCGCTCTTATATCGATTCAAAGCCCGAGGATGAGGAATAATTCTTCGGTGAGCTTAAGGACAAAGCATGCGGCGATTTAAAGTTTTTTGGATTTTCTGGATTTTCTTCCTGCAACTGAGCGCAAGCGTCACTTCGGCGTTTGCGCTTTCTCTTGATGAAATCACGGAAAAAGGCGAAATCGGCATAGCCGTCTATCGCGACTACTTTCCCTTCTCCTATCGCAAGGACGGCAAACTGACAGGGGTCGATGTGGACATCGCCCGATACTTAGCTAAAAAAATGAATTTACGGCTCAATCTTATTGAGCAAACGGCAGATGAAAATGTCGAAGACGATCTGAGAAACGCCATCTGGAAGGGGCATTACCTGGGGGGACAGGTGGCGGATGTGATGTTGCATGTCCCTTATGATCGGGAATTTTCCCTGAGAAACGATCAGGTGGTTTTTTTCGGTGCCTATTACCAGGAACGGGTCGGGCTTGCCTGGAACCCTGAAATGGTGGGGGAACAAGCTACAATTGCCGTCTTCCGATTCGACAAGATTGGTGTGGAACTGGACACGATTGCCGACTTTTACCTGGCATCGGCCCTGGGTGGGGCGATCCTGAAAAATGTAGTTCATTTTCACAGCCCCCGCAAAGTGACCGATGCGCTGATTGCAGGAGAACTCGCCGGGGCGGCCGGTCCGCTGACTCAACTTGAAGCAGGCTTGAAGGAACATCGCGATTCTTTTCGCACCGGGATGGTACCGATGCGGGGGTTGAGGAGCCATTGGCTGTTGGGGGCCGCAGTCAAACATACATATCGCCAGCTTGGTTATTTCGTCGGAGATATTTTGGCGGCAATGGTGAAAGACGGCGTCATAAAGGAAATTTTTAAGACTCACGGTATCAAGTATAATCCTCCACCGGATGATCTGCTTGGTTCCACTGCTCAATAATCAATAGGGGGACGAAACAAATGGGACGGCTTTTCCGGATTGCACCGATGGTTTTATCGGTCCTTGTTCTTGCGAATGTCGCCAGTGCTGGCGCGCCTCCCAAAGATCCGTTTAACTCACCCATGTGGGGCTGGGTGTACGAGGAAATCCTGGAGCAGGGCCAGGTGATTTTTGATGACCGCGTCAAGGTTGATGCGCCGGATAGCGCCGAAGGAAATTTTCAGGTACCGGTTTCCGTCCGGGTAGACGGTCTGGATGACGTAACGGAAATCATTCTGATTGTTGACCTGAACCCGATTCTGAAAACGGCAAAATTTACCCCTAATAAAGCCCGTCCGTATTTTGCCCTTCGGGTGAAGATGGGGCAGGCAAGCGTGATCCGTGCTGCTGCTCGCACGAAAGATGGCGTGTGGCATCTTGGGGGGAAATATGTTGATGCTTCGGGTGGTGGTTGCACAGTGCCAAGCGTTCAGATGGCGGCCGCCGATTGGGAAAGCAATCTAAACAATGTACAGGCCCAGATTTGGCCTCGTGAAAACGGTGTTGATCGCATTCGTACCCGTATCATCCATCCCATGGATACTGGATTATCTGGAAATATTCCGGCTTTTTTCATGGAGCACCTCAGCATCAAGAACGCAGAAGGTGTGGAGTTGGCGCATCTTCAAACCTTCGAGCCCGTCAGTGAGGATCCGGTGATCACCTTTGAGGTCGATGCGGTTGGAGAAACAGGTGGGTATTCCATTTCAGGAATGGACAACAACGGTAACGAAATCAGCGCCTGGGTCGAAAAAGCCCCGAAATCCTAAAAAATAGCCCACAGGGAATTATCAGCCCAATAGAAGGCAGTATACCACTATGAAACGCCCACTTATCTTTTTGTCCTTTATTTTTTGTCTCCTGGCGATAGCGCCGACATTTGCCGAGTCGCTTTCCTATAAGCTTAAGCCGGTAAAAGTCGCTGAAGACACGTATATCTTCCAGGGCTCAAAAGAGCATTTCAGCCTGGAGAATGGCGGTAATATCGTCAATACGGGATTCATCATAACCAAAGAGGGCGTTATCGTTATCGATACCGGGCCTTCCGCCCGTTATGGCCACGAAATGCGTAACGCCATCAACGAGGTCACGCCGCTACCCATTAACAGGGTGATCGTTACCCATCATCACCCCGATCACTTTCTCGGTAATCAGGCATTTTCCGGAGCTCCTATCTGGGCATTACCGGAAACCATTGCAGCGATCCGCAGCGAGGGTGATGCCATGAACGAGAACCTGTATCGGCTTGTCGGCGACTGGATGTTAGGCACAGAAGTTATAGTGCCGGGCAAATCAGTAAACCGATCAGGAGAGCAAATCGGTGAACATCGTTTGCGCTACATTGCCCTTCAAGGCCACGATATCGCTGACCTGGCAATTTTGGATGAAACCACCGGCGTTCTGTTCGCAGGCGACCAGGTGTTTATGGATCGCGCCCCGACAACTCCTCACGCTGACATCGGTAAATGGCTGGAAAGCCTGGATCAACTGGAAGAAATAGACTTCCGCCTGATCGTTCCCGGCCATGGTCCGGTAATCGGTGATAACGAGGCCATCAGACAGACCCGTGAATATCTTCAGTGGTTGGTGAAGGTGCTGGAAGACGCTGCGGACCAAGGGTTGGAAATGACGGAAGTCATGAACCTTGATTTGCCTAATAAGTTCAAAAGTTTAGCGACTGTTGAGGCGGAATACCGCCGTTCCGTCCATCATTTGTGGCCGGAAATCGTTAAACGCAAATTGCCCAAAGCAGTTGATCGCCGCATCGATTGACCCCAGCACCTTAGACTATTTGCTAATTGTCCCTATCAAACACATGGTGATACTGGACAATAGGAAATTCTTCAGTTCGAACAATGGACGCATTCATTATTTCTTTAATTACAAGAGGGAGGAAAAGATATGAATTTCATTAAAACAACATTAGCCCTGGCAGGAGGCGCGGCAATTGCTGTTTCTTCGATGTCTTCGCAGGCACAGGCTGGTGTTACCGATGCAGACATCGCCAACGATTCAAAAACAACCCATCAAATCGTCACCAACGGTATGGGCCGCAAGGGGCAACGCTTCAGCCCGCTGAAAATCGTAAACAAATCCAACGTCAAAAAATTGCTGCCTGTTTGGTCATTCTCGTTCGGCGGTGAAAAGCAGCGCGGTCAGGAATCGCAGCCGCTCATTTATGATGGCGTTATGTATGTTACGAGTTCTTATTCTCGTATTTTCGCCGTTGATGTGAAAACCGGTGAGGAACTGTGGCAGTATGATGCGCGTCTTCCAGATGGAATCATGCCTTGCTGTGACGTGATCAACCGTGGTGCCGCGTTGTATGGCGATCTGGTGTACTTCGGCACTCTGGACGCCAAACTGGTTGCCCTGGACCGTAAGACCGGTAAGGTCAAATGGAAGAAAAAACTCGGCGATTACAAAGCCGGTTATTCCTTTACGGCTGCTCCGTTCATCGTCAAAGGCAATGTCATTACCGGTGTCTCTGGTGGTGAATTCGGTATCGTCGGCAAAGTTGAAGCCCGCAACGCTGAAACCGGTGAACTGGTCTGGTCTCGCCCGACAATTGAAGGTCACATGGGTATGCTGAACGGCAAGCCGTCTACGATGACCGGTAAACTGAATGCAACCTGGCCTGGCGACATGTGGAAGTCCGGCGGCGGTGCGACCTGGCTCGGTGGCAACTACGACGATGAAACCGACACCATCTTCTACGGTGCCGGCAACCCGGCCCCCTGGAACTCGCATCTTCGTAAAGGCGACAACCTGTATGCCGCTTCGCGTCTGGCGATTAACCCGGATAACGGTGAAATCAAATGGCACCTTCAAACCACGCCTTGGGAAGGCTGGGATTACGATGGCGTCAACGAAGTCGTGTCGTTCAACGCTGGTGGCAAAAAACTTGCTGCCACCGCCGACCGTAACGGCTTCTTCTACGTTATGGACCGCACAAACGGTAAACTGCAGAACGCGACACCGTTCGTTGAACAGATCAGCTGGGCATCCAGCATTGACGTAAAAACGGGTCGTCCGAACTTCATCGACTCCAACCGTGCTGGTGATCCGACCAAATCTGCCGATGGCAAAAAAGGTAAGGCGATCTTCGCCGTTCCTTCTTTCCTGGGTGGTAAGAACTGGATGCCGATGGCGTACAGTCAGAATTCCGGACTGTTCTATGTTCCGTCCAACGAATGGGGCATGGACTTGTGGAATGAACCCGTCACCTACAAGAAGGGTGCTGCCTATCTGGGGGCTGGTTTTACCATCAAACCGCTGTTTGAAGATTATATCGGTTCTTTGAAAGCCATCGATCCGATGGACGGTTCCATCAAGTGGGAACTGAAGAACAACGCTCCTTTGTGGGCCGGTGTCATGACGACGGCTGGTGGACTTGTCTTCACAGGCAATCCTGAAGGTTACTTCATGGCCCTTGACGACGCGACCGGCAAGGTTCTGTGGAAGTTCCAAACCGGTTCCGGCATCGTCAGCCAGCCCGTTACCTGGGAAGAGAATGGCGAGCAGTACTTCGCCGTTGTTTCCGGTTGGGGTGGTGCTGTTCCGCTTTGGGGTGGTGATGTCGCCAAGCGCATCAAACACCTGAACCAGGGTGGCAGCGTTTGGGTCTTCAAAATGCCCAAATAAGGCCCTGGCCTGATCTCGATTGAGGAGGGGGCCAGTGTGCCCCCTCTTTTTTCGTCAAGTTCTTCATTTAAATTCGTTCAGTGGTAGTGATAGGGTGTCTAGAGAGTTGCAATTGCCAGAGTTTGATATGGTCCGAATACTGATTGCGGATGACCATCCTCTTTTTCGTGATGCCATGCGTCAGGTTGTCGAAAGCGGGTTCAAAGAATCTGACATCATTGAGGCCGGAAACCTTGATGAAGCACGCGCCGTCATGACCGAAGACCAGGAGCTTGACCTGGTTCTGCTTGATATCCATATGCCCGGTGCTGAAGGATATTCAGGCCTGGTTGAACTTCGCAAACTTTCCCCGGCAACGCCCATTGTCATTGTCAGCGGATCGGCTGATGCAACAGCCGTCGAGAAGGTCATCGAATACGGTGCAGCGGGGTTCATTCCCAAAGCGATCTCCCGTGAACGCATGCAGGCTGCGATACGAACAGTTATGGCGGGCGAGGTATACCATCCTGAGGAAACCGACCTGGAAGTTGCTATGGCCAGTGAGAGCGGGGGCGGCGATCCTGAATTACTGGAACGTATGAAATCCTTAACGGCTGCGGAAACCAAGGTGTTCCACTTGCTGGTGGAAGGGAAGCCGAACAAGATTATCGCCTATGACCTGGACATCAAGGAATCGACCGTCAAGGCGCATATTTCTGCGATACTGAGAAAACTTCAGGTATTCAGCCGCACACAAGCCGTCCTGATGGCCAAGGATGTCGGTTTCAAAGCTTATTCTGAGCGAATGTGACCAATCAGCGCCCGTAACCTGGCGGGACGAACGGGTTTGTTCATTAAGTAAAGGCCTTTGCCTTCAACAGCAGCTTTGATTTCTTCGGTTCTATCGGCAGTGATAACGATTCCCGGAATGTCGGGGGCTAATGTCTTATGAAGGGCGGCAATGCCATCTATGCCGTTTTCGCCGTCATCCAGATGATAATCAATGATGATAAGATCCGGGTTGTCATGCGCCGACGTAACTGTTTGCTGCACGGTTTCGATGTTCAATCCGGTATCAACAGTGCAGCCCCAGCCCTTAAGTAGGGATTCCATGCCATCGAGGATTGTTTGTTCGTTATCAATAACGAGAACTTTTGTCCCCGGTATTTTATTTTCAACTCCGCTTAAAGAACGAGATGTTTCAGCGCTCTTGGCTTCTTCTTTTCCCAGGGGCAGGTCGACATAAAATACAGATCCTTTCTCAGGGACTGAGCGCACCCCGACCGGATGGTCCTGTATTTGAGCAATGCGTTTGACAATAGCCAGGCCAAGTCCAACCCCCTTGTCACCTTCCCTGGTTTCATTACCAAGCTGCCTGAACTCTTCAAAAATTTCGTCGCGTAAATCTTCCGAGATGCCAACGCCTGTATCCCATATTTCCAGTCTGACGATCTCATTTTTCTTTCTGCACCCGACGAGGATTTTCCCTTTCGGTGTATAGCGAATGGCATTGCTTATCAGGTTGCGAACAATTCGTCCGAGGAGCTTTCTATCCGTTCTGACGATGGCCTTGCAGGGAACGCACTTGAAATCCAGTCCGGCCTCTAAGGCGATTGGAACATGCTCGGCGATAATACGGTTGAGAATAGAGGAAAGGGGAAAGTCCGTCGTTTCAATAGGGACAGCGCCCGCGTCCAGCTTGGAGATGTCCAGCAGAGCATTCAGCATACTTTCCACGCCACGTAGTGCACCATCAATTCCCGCCGTTAATTCCCCTTCTTTGCCGCTAGGTTTGCGATCCACCAGGGCGGACGTGAACAGGCGAGCGGCATTCAGCGGCTGTAAAAGATCATGGCTGGCGGCGGCGAGAAATTTGGTTTTACTGATGTTGGCTTCTTCGGCTTCCGTTTTCGCCAGATGCAGTTGTTCCTCAATAATCGTTCTTTCTTCAATTTCCTGCACCAGTTTCTGGTTCAGGTCCGTTAGTTCGGCCGTCCTCCCTTTGACACGGCGTTCCAGGTTTTCTTTTGATTCCCGCAGTTCTTCGGCGGCTTTTCTGGATTCTGTGACATCGGTATACGTGGTGACAAAGCCACCGCCCGGCATGGGGTTTCGCCTGATTTCAAGAGAACTGCTGTCAGGCCGGATGTATTCAATCGCAAGCGGTTCAAAATTTTTGGCCCGTTCCATACGCTTTTTGAAGGCATTCAGATCGCCGCCGCCGTATTCCCCGCGGCGAATGTTGTAGGCCATATAATCTTCATAATGCGTGCCTTGTTGAACCATGCCTTCCGGCAATTGTAGCAATTCAATGAAGCGCTCATTCCAGGCGACGAGTTGCAGGTCTTTATCAAAAACCGATACGCCCTGCGTCAGGTTATCCAGGGAGGATTGCAGTAATTCCGATTTTTCGGCTAGTTCCTTTTGTCGACGCTGTTCTTCTTGATGCTTGATGTCGCTGATATCGGTGTAAATGCCGACGGTGCCACCATCGTTTGTGTGGCGTTCGTCGACCCGCAGCCAGCGCCCGTCGGCCAGTTTCAGAACAAAGGGATCGCCAGGGTTGCGGTGGCGTTCCAGTCTTGCCTTAATCCAGTTCTCAGGGTCGCTTCCAGCGTCGGCGATTAAACCTTTGCTCACCACCTGTTTGATGTGTTCTTCAAAAGTAACGCCAGTAGGTTTTCCTTCCTTGGCGTTTCCCCAGAAATCCATAAAGCGGGTGTTGCTTAGCGCCAGCTTTTCATCACAGTCAAAAAGGACAAAACCGTCAGAAATACTTTCAACAGCTTCCAGCAGGCGAATTCTTGCCGTTTCCGCCTCGCTGTTGGCCCGGTTCAATTCTCTATTAGTGCTTTCCAGCCTGTTCAGGGCTGTTTCAAGTTCAGCCGTACGAACCTTGACTTTGTCTTCCAGGACAGTTGCGGTTTGAAAAAGGGAATAGGAGTTCCCCTGCCCGTCCATGCTGCGTTCAACCTGACACATCAAGGCGTCGATGATTTTATAGAGCTTTTCAGTTCCGGCTTCACCGGATACTTCCGTGTCAAGGTAAGTCATCAAGAATTTTCCCGCTCATCGTCCCTATAACCAATGGCGACGCCGGTAAATGTCTGGTTGACATGCATGGCTTGGAATTGTTCTCCGTATGTATTGAATCCGATGGTATTGTTGGTGGCTAAAATTTCACCAACCTTTTGCTTTAACTGGCTTCGCTCAAGCTCAAGGGACCGAAAGACGCAATCGCAGCCAAGAATAAGCTGGGGTTTTCCTATTTCCTGATGAATTTCATCGAGAACTTCTTCCAGATTTTCGACGATATCGACGCCTTTAGCAACCGTCAGGACAACGCCTTTATCAATCGCGCAGAAAAAGGTTAGGCCTCCGTCATCGTTCACCTTCTGGATAGATCTCACATGATCTGTCCCCCCAACCTTCACGACAACTGGGTAAGTGGCGAAAATCATGGGCGTAAGTTCTTCTTCGGCAAGGCCGATCAAGCGTGCGTATTCCCGCCCGGCTGGCTCGGCGTTGATTTCAGAAACGATGCGGGTTTTCGGGTCAGCCTCGGTCACCACCATTTTCTTATCACTACTGATAAAATGTTGGGTTTTAAAGACCTTGAAGGGATTGTTCGTTCGCACCAGCGTCAAAACGGCGCTGTTTGTATGGAAGGCGCCTTCGTAGAAAACAAAGGTCCGGTTGAAATCAAGCCCATCCCCGGCTGAACCGCCAAAAAGAGGAATGTCATCAAGTGCTGAATATATGGAACTGACAATCGTCTCTTCAGAACAGGAGAGGCCATCAATCATCAGGAAAGCGAAGGTGTCGCCGGGGAAAGTTTTGGGTTGTTTGAAATTCAGATCGGCAATCAGATCCTTGGCCAGACGATGGCCAGATGATATTTCGAAATCAGAAAGATTATCTATCCGGGCGCTGACAGCCGTAAAGCTCTCGGTGGGAAGAGAAAATCCCGTTAGCGTCCCGTTTGTGTATCCAGTGGGCGTTATCTCGCCGGCACTGGTGCACCCGATAAGGGGGATGTCACCAAACGTTGAAGCAAGGGCGGACTCCATTTCGCCTAGGTTAAACTCAGTTGAACAGAAAACGACGGCAAGAGTACAATCATCCTGCTGGATTTCTTCAAAAAGAGCCCCGGCCGCCCCAACAGGATCGCTCGAAGTGGTAGATCCGATCCTTGGCTCACCAATTGAAGGTGCTTTTCCAGCTGGTTTCGAGGCACCCACGCCATTAATCTCCCCGGTGTTTGCTATTGGTTCACTCATTGTAGATATTTAGAAAGCATACCTCTTTCTCGATATTCTCAGGGATAGCTACACCGATTGCAACTCTTGCCCTTCTCTAAACCAAGATAAAAAGTAAGGCTCTTCGACGTTTCAAGTGGATTTGAATATATCTCCAAGCGGGGCGGCGATCAAATAAATCATGGAGATAAAAGTTGCGGTGTTTCGGTAGCCTCTGGCTCGAGCCCTGGCGGCTTGGAACAGTCCGTTCATTGCCTCCATGCGGGCGTTGCTGTGGGTTGAGGTCCAACGTTCGAGAATGCGCGTCTGATGTTTTTCGACCGTCTCCAGAGCTTTGCGGACGGCCCCGAACAGCGGACCGTCTCCGATTTGTTCGGTGGCGTGACGCAGGAAGTGAGACAACCGCCAGCGGGCTGCATGCAGGGTTCCGGCCTTACGCACCCAACGGAGCTTTTCCTTGATGCGCCAAGCCGTGGCGGTCAGGAAATCACCGGCTTCCAGTTCGGCCAAGGCCATCGCCTGTTTGTCCGTCAACTTGCCATCGCCAGCCTTTAACACCGCCCAGCGCGTGGCGGCGGGCATTTTCACCAGCTTGTATTCCGCCTTACGCACATCGTCCACAGCCCTGGTGAACAACTGCACCACATGGAACCAGTCCACGGTGACGGCGGCGGCGGGGAACTCTTTGCCGATGGCGGCGAGGAACGCAGGTGACATGTCGCAGACCACCTCCTTGATACGGCCCGGCTTGCCACCGCGCCGCTTCAGAAACATCTTGAATTCCTTGACTGTCTTCTTGCCCTTGCCCGGCGTGGCGAAGATTACCGGCTCGCTCTTGCGGTCGGCGTCGATGAACACGGTGACGTAGT
>JACNJU010000135.1 GCA_014382375.1 Rhodospirillaceae bacterium | reverse complement strand
GTCAGATCATCAAATCGGTTCCGTAAACTGTTGGAATCCACGGCTGTCATCTTCGATTGCGCTCCTTGAAGGAATGAAAGCAGAAACCTACACATTTCCTCCACATATTCAATGTTTATCGACGCTTACCCCAGATCAAGGCCCATGTTGGTCATGTGTTGTACAGTCAATATTGCTAGATTAAATGAACTAGCAAGAGCAAGCCAATGGAACGTTATGACCTAAGTCAACTTGACGTCCTGATTGTTGATAGTAACCCGCACATGCTGACCATTCTGCGGACAGCTTTGCGTGAACTTGGCGTTGTCAAATTGCGCGACAGCAGCGACTCCGATAAGGCCTTCCAGATGTTTAAAGGTCAACAAGCCGACTTGATTTTTTCGAACTGGGCACCCGGGCATGATGAATTGAAATTCCTCAATCAGATTCGTGATCCGGAAACAAGCCCAAATCCGTTCGTCCCGATCATCATTGTTACAGCCTATTCGGAACAGCCCAACGTCATCGCGGCCCGGGATCTGGGAATGACTGAATTCCTCGCCGCACCTGTTTCGGTAAAATCAATTTACCAACGCATTTGCTCGATTCTTAAAGATCATCGGGTGTTCATCAAAGAACCAAAATTCTTCGGCCCGGACCGTCGTCGTCATGCAGGAAGCACGATTCAGGGTGAGGAACGCCGCAGCCCTGCTGCTCTACCGGTTGAGGATGCGGCAGACGAAACGGAAAGCTAAGCGCTCAGTTCAGCTTGATGGTGCCAAATACCTTCTCATGCAGGGCGAAGGCTTCTTCCATCTCCTTGGACCATTGCCGATGATCCCCTCCAGCACCGCCAATATTGGATAGATCGATTTCCAGTGCTTCCAGAAGCAGATCCGCAATCACCTTGTGATTTTCCTCACAAGCCGTCTGGTGAGCGGCGATAATCTTGTCGCTCAAACGTCGAGTCAACATCAATCACCTCATCTGTAGCTGGTCGGGGCTATCCCCGACTACTGTGGAAAGTCTAACATATTTAAGGGAAATTGCCTTGATCTAGGACACGTCATCAATGGCCAAGATATCTGGACCAATGTCCGTCTGCTGCATTAATTTTTTGGTCTACCTCATCGGCCCAACGCACCCGTCCCTCCTGATGGCCAAACAGATACAGTTTGTTATCGATCATGCGCCACACGTGCGGATCAATATCACTCAAGTTTCCCAGGCTCATCTGATTTGAACAATAACCCCCGTATTGGGGGGCGAAGGTTTCAGGATTGGCGGCGAAACGCTCCCTGTTGGCGGCACTGGAAAACAGCCAGCGAGCCCCATTCCATTCCAGGGTATGGGCATCCATACCCTTCATCGCCCTGGCTTTGGTGAAGTAGGCAACGGCGTCATACCCGCCAAGGGCGAGGCCGCCAAAGTAACTCTTATTGGTTTGCTCAAACGCAACAACCGGTCCTGCCGCCATCACCAGCAAGGGAAACAAAATCACAATCAGGAAAACACGGAACATGGTTACGACCCTGTACGCCTTATTTTGCAAGGGTTCGTTGGGCCGGGAATTTGACGGTTACGGTCGTGCCACTGCCTTTTTTACTGTCGATTTCCAATAACCCACCATGCAATTCGACCAACCGACGCACCAGCGGCAGTCCAAGGCCTGTCCCTTCGTGTCTTCTATTCAGGCCGCTGTCCACCTGGCCAAATTTCGTCATCGCCTTATCCAGGTCTTCCCCACTCATACCGACACCTGTATCGATAAATTTAAAAACAAAGGCATTTTGCTCGTCGACAATGGCGGCCAATGAAACCTTTCCATTGGCTGGCGTGAACTTGATCGCGTTGGATAATAAATTGAGCAATATCTGCGTCAATCTTCGCTTGTCGGCATAAATCCTGGGCAGAGCGTCATGCTGACCGCTGGAAAGACGAACGCTACCTGCCTTGGCACGAACACTGACCATGTTCATGGCGCTTTTTATAACCTCGCCGACATCAAGATTTTCTTCATCAAGCTCAATTTTACCTGCGTCAATGGCAGAGACATCGAGAATATCGTTGATGAGTTCGAGCAAGTGTTCACCGGAGTAATTTATATCCTGGACGTATTCCAAATACTTGCCGTCAAGATTACCGAAGACTTCCTCTTTCATCAGGGTCGAAAAGCCGATAATGGCATTCAAGGGAGTGCGCAGTTCATGGCTCATGTTCGCCAACAGGTCAGACTTCGCCCGGTCTGCTGATTCCGCCCGTTCCTTGGCCATTTTCAGTTCAAGTTCGACTTTTTTCAGGTCTGTCACGTCGCGCGTTACGCCGCGATAGCCAATGAATGTCTTATCTTCAAAGATCGGTACGCCGCTTACCCGTATATGGAAAACTTTTCCATCCTTGTTCTGATATGGAAATTCAAAGTCGCGGAAAGGCTGATGATCTTCCACGGTGGCTCTATAACCTTTCCAGAATTCCTTATCCTCTTTAACCGGCCCCGGAAGTTGCCAGCGGGTCAGACCTTTAACCTCTTCGAAGGGAAGACCCGCAATTTCATCGGCCTTTGCGGATTCCCATACAATCCTGTGCTGATCATCTGTTTCCCAAAAATAATCGGATGCTGATTCGGCAATATCCCTGAACTTCGTTTCGCTTTCCTTCAGCGCCTTTTCCATTTTCTTCCGGTCGGTTATATCGCGGGCAAAAATGGCAATTTGTATTATCGCCCCGTCATCATCAAAAACCGGGAAATAACTGTTGTCGAACCACATTCCTTCGTGTTCATCGATACGGCGCAGGAAGGTGCGTGTTTCTATAACCTCCTTGATCCATTTCTTGCGGCGCTTGCCGGTTTTTGTCGGCGGACTGGCAAACATGGGTTTGCCAATAAGATCTTGCTGGGCCGATCCATATCGATCTGCCATCGTCTTGTTTATATTCAGGATGATTCCATCCAGATTTATTAAGGCGGCATTATCGATCGTGGAATCGAGAAAGGTCCGCAGCACTTTCTGACTATCCCGTAGGGATTGCTCCATTCTTTTGCGTTCGCTAACATCCCCCATAGACCCTGCCATGCTGTAGGCCCGGCCGTTCGCGTCCCTCAGTGCCTTGCCCCTGTCATGAACCCACAATTCCCTGTCACCAGCTCCTTTAAGGCGAAATTCACAGGTGAATAAATCCGTTTCCCCTTTCAGGTGGGCACGCACGCAATTTATAAAGTGATCCCGGTCATCAGGATGAATATATTTTATCCAGTCACCGGTGGGCATTGTCGGACAATGGTCCAAACCCAGCATTTCCTGATACCGTGAGGACATATGCAGGATGTCATTTTCAATATCCCAGTCGAAAACCCCTTCACCGATGGCTTCCATCGCTTGAGCAAAATGATATTCATGCTTTTCAGAGACTTTATTTGCATTCATCAATTAATGATACGAGACAAGTCATATACCCGCAACCAAGGTTCTCACAATGCAGTATATGGGGCTATTCCATTTGTCTTAGGCTCGCGACAAAAACACCTGAATATGCTAAAATGACCCGTCATTCACAGAGCTTCTCGGTCAACCCGACAAGAGGAGAAAATTCATGAATATCAATGCCCTGACCGCGTTTTTCAAGTGGTGCACGATTATCAATGTCGGCCTGTTTTTCCTGTCGGCCATCATGATTTTAACGGCTGCGGATTTCATTTACAGTGTCCACGGTGCACTCTTTAACATTCCCCGGGAAGCCCTGGATATTATTCTTTACGGGTTCCTTGGGCTGTACAAAATTTTCATTCTTGTCTTCAATCTGGTGCCCTTCATCGCCCTGTTAATAGTCGACAAGAAACTGCCGTCCTGAGCCTGAAGCGGTTGCGTGAAATAAACCCGCTCCCTGGTCTTCCTGCGTTAAGGTGCTGCGGAACGGTGGCGTTAGTGTTCTCCTTCTGCAATTTTTTGAAGTTTGGTTGGTGGCGGCGTGAACAGGAAGTTTCTGGTTTTGCCCTCTACGAATTCTTGTAATATTCTGACGAGCATCTTTTGTTGCTTGTTAATGAACTGAGGGAAAACACCATGTCATTTCCATATCGACCCGCGATCATCATATTCGCTTTTTTATTATTTCTTCCCACTGTCAATTATCAGCCCGCCTTCGCTGCATCCAAGCTGGTGGTAGAATTTACTGACCCGGCTTGGGATGGAAAGAAGATTCCCAAAGGTCAACACTGTAAAAAATTTAGCGGCAAAGGCTCAACACCGCCCTTGAGAGTTTCAAATATTCCCGAAAAAGCAAATGCCATTATCGTTGAATTCAACGATTCCAGTTATAAGCCGCTGAGCAACAACGGCGGGCACGGAACGGTTGGCTGGAAAATTCAGGCTGGTGGCACCGCCGATTTGAAACCGGTTCCCGGTGGCACAAAGAACCTGCCTGAAGGGTCCTGGCTCGTTAAAAAGAACCGGGCTACAGGTGCATGGAAATCGCCGGGTTACCTGCCGCCCTGTTCCGGTGGGAAAAGGAATAAATATAAGGCCGTGGTGAAGGCTGTGCGAATGTCCGGAAACGATGTTGCCGAGGTCCTTGCCGAAGGTGCAATAACCCTCGGAAAATACTGAAGGGTTTATTCCTTCACACACGGACATAATATTTCCTGGACCGGAGTCACTTAAAACCAGATGCCCGTTGAACTTGCTTATAAGGCCTTCGGCAAGGGGCCGCCGCTGATCATCCTGCATGGCCTGTTTGGTTCCAAACGAAACTGGGCCAGCATCGCCAAGGCGTTGTCTGCGCATTTCCACGTGTTCTGCCTGGATCTCAGGAATCATGGTGAAAGCCCGTGGGCCGATGGTATGGACTACGCGACAATGGCCGCTGATGTTCATGGTTTCATCAAACGCCATGCCTTGGCGGGGGCAACGGTGATCGGTCACAGCATGGGCGGCAAGACCGCCATGGCCTTGTCGCTGCTGCATGGGGAAGCACTGAACGCTCTGGTCGTCGTTGACATTGCCCCGGTCGCCCACAGTGGTGCGGATATTCGCAGTTACCTTGAAACCCTCATGGAGGTGCCGCTGGCGGCGTTCCGCGACCGGGCCGAGGTCGAAGACCATCTCAGCGAAAGCATAACCGAAGCCGGAATCCGAAGTTTCCTGCTGCAAAACCTTGTGCGCAGTGGCGAGCGGTTGCAGTGGCGGATTAATCTGGCGGCCATCGCCGACGATATGGACAGCATCACCGGCTTCATTGATACAGGCCATGGTCGCAGCTACGGTGGGCCGACCCTGTTCGTCGCCGGTGGAAATTCAAACTATGTACAGCCCCGTGACCACACGGTGGTCGGCACCCTGTTCCCGAAAGCACGCATTGAAATCATCGCCGGGGCCGGGCACTGGTTACACGCTGAACAACCGGGACCGTTCCTCGACCTGCTAAAACAGTTTCTTGATGATGTTGGATAAATGGCCATGAAACTTTTTCTGACGCTTACGGTTCCTTACGGGAGACAGCATCAGTCTGTCAGTTGAGCATTGATCTGGCGAGAGTGGCCGCGGAACATGGCAATATTCTCGCCCTTGTTATTACTAACCGTGACATCACAAATCCCGTTACGACCGCGCAGAGAGACCTCTTTGGCAACAGCGCTCAGGGTATCGCCAATTTCCACCGGCCCGATGAAGGTAATCGAGCAGCTGGTGGCCAGGGCGGTGCGGTCATGGGAGTTGCAGGCATAAGCAAAGGCGATGTCGGCCAGGGTAAAGGTGGCTCCGCCATGCCCGATCGCCGCAGCGTTGGACATGTCGGCACGCACCGTCATGGAGCAACGGGCGTAACCGGGGCGAATTTCTTCCAGCGAGACGCCCAGGTGTCTGGCCAGCTGGTCGCGCTCGCTCATCACCTGACCGACGACTTCGGCGCGCTCCTGAAGGTGCTTATCACTCATCTGTCCATTATGGCACGGGCAGGATGAAAACAAACCCCCGCCGCCAAAAGGCTGGAAATTGTCCGGCTCATCCCCACATGAAGGAAACGAATAACATTTCAGGGATCTGGATGATGGTTGAAGCAAACCCGCAAGACGTTAAGGAATGGCTAGATCAGGGCCTGGCCATTCTCATCGATGTACGCGAACATCACGAATTGGCTCAATTCTCAATTCACGGGGCCATACACAATCCGATGTCGACATTTGATTTTGATGCCATCCCCGGGCAGACAGATAAGAAGCTGGTGTTCGTCTGCGCCCACGGCATTCGCTCCCGCCAGGTTGGCCAGTACCTGCTGCAGGAAAACATGGTGTCAGCCGCCTACAACCTGACCGGCGGCATCGCCGCATGGTCACAGGAAGGCCTTCCCGGAAAAAGCTGAGTTAAAACCGGCCCCGCAATTTGAAACACCAGCAGAGAGCTATAATGCGTGTGCTGCAATGATCGGTTGAGGTCACAGGACAAAGCGGACATTAATGATAAATCATGAAAGTGTTGGTGCGGGCGGCCGGACTTGAACCGGCAAG
>JACNJU010000058.1 GCA_014382375.1 Rhodospirillaceae bacterium | reverse complement strand
GCCAACCGCGCCAATGCTGCCCGTTCGACCGGTCCGAAAACGCCGGAAGGCCGCAAATGGTCGAGTTTTAACGCCCTGCAACACGGCATCTACGCCCGCGACGTGGTGCTTCCGGGCGAAGATCGAGACGCCTATGACGCGCTTTTGCAGCAACTGGGTGAAGACCTTGGACCCAAAGGCCAGGTTGAGGTCGGACTTGTCAAACGTCTGGCTGATATCTGGTGGCGGCTAGAGCGCACCGCCGGTATTGAGGCCGGATTGCTAAACCCGGACTGGGGTGCCGACCCAAGATCACTGGGCATCCCCCTGGTGGATACCTACCGCATCGCCGTCGACCAGACGCCGACGCTTGATCTGTTGGGTCGTTACGAAGGCCGCCTGGAACGGGCATTGGACCGCACCATGCGACTATTTCACCGCAGCCAGGCAGTCCGACAAGCCAGCAATCGAGAAAGGGATCCCGCATCGTGAAATGGCTTCGTTTCTCAATATTTTTTTATGTGGGCGAGCCTCATTGTGGCATTCTGTGGCACCAATTCACTTATGGAACCACCCTGACATGACCACAAATATTTACGAACAGCATCTGGACGCCAATCAGGCCAACTACGCAGCCCTTTCTCCGCTGAGCCTGCTGGCACGGGCCGCCGATGTCTACCCCGGCAAGACATCCCTGATCCATGGCAGCAAGCGCTTCACCTGGGAGCAGACGTACGCCCGCAGCCGCAGGCTGGCATCGGCTTTAAGCAAACGCGGTGTTGGCACCGGCGACACCGTCGCCATCATGGGCGCCAACACGCCTGAAATGTACGAGGCCGCCTTCGGCGTGCCAATGACCGGGGCTGTTGTGAACACCCTGAACGTGCGCCTGGATGCCGCCGCCATCGCCTTTTGCCTGGGTCACGGCGAGGCAAAGGTTTTGCTGACCGACAGGGAATTTTCAAAAGCCGTCAAGGCGGCCCTTGAAGAACACGGGAATGACCAACTGTTGATCATCGACATTGACGATTCGGAGGCGGGTGTTGATGGTGAATTGCTGGGGAGCACCGATTACGAAAGTTTCCTGAGTGAAGGCGAGCCGGATTTTCAATGGTCGCTTCCCGATGATGAATGGAATGCCATATCCCTGAATTACACATCGGGCACCACCGGCAACCCGAAGGGCGTCGTCTACCATCACCGCGGAGCTTACCTGAACGCCCTGTCCAATATCATCGGCTGGAATATGGGCCATCACCCTGTCTATTTGTGGACGTTGCCGATGTTCCACTGCAATGGCTGGTGCTTTCCGTGGACGCTGGCCGCGGTTGCCGGATCTTCGGTCTGTCTGCGTCAGGTTAACGCCGCCAATATGTACAGCGCCATCGCCGAACACGGGGTCACGCATTTTTGTGGCGCGCCCATCGTCCTTAATTTTATCGCCAACGCGACAGAAGATGAACGCCGCCCCCTCCCCCACACTGTCAAGGCGATGACGGCAGCAGCCCCGCCACCAGCCTCGACTTTACAAAAAATGCAGGAGATCGGCTTCGACGTGACCCATGTCTACGGCCTGACCGAAACTTACGGGCCGGCAGTGATGTGCGCCTGGGACCCGGACTGGGACGAACTCGGCATCGAAGAGCAGACCCGCCTGAAGGGTCGTCAGGGAGTCCGCTATCACGTTCTGGAAGGGCTTGACGTGATCAACCCCGAGACCATGGAGCCGGTGCCGCGGGACGGCGAAACCATGGGCGAGATTATGTTCCGCGGAAATATCGTCATGAAGGGCTACCTGAAAAATCCCGACGCCAGCGACGAAGCCTTCGCCGGTGGCTGGTTCCATTCAGGCGATCTGGCCGTTATGCAGCCTGATGGCTACATTAAAATTAAGGATCGCTCCAAGGACGTGATTATCTCGGGTGGCGAAAACATCTCCTCCATCGAGGTCGAAGACACCCTTTACAAGCACCCGGCCGTGCTGGCCTGCGCCGTGGTTGCCAAACCTGATGAAAAATGGGGCGAAACGCCCTGCGCCTTTATCGAACTTAAGGAAGGCGTGGAGGAGGTCAGCGAAGCGGAGGTAATCGCCTTCTGCCGTGATAATCTGGCCCACTACAAATGCCCGAAATCCGTCGTCTTCTGCGCTATTCCCAAAACATCGACCGGCAAGATTCAGAAATTCATACTGCGCCAGCAACTGGATGATGGGGAGTAACTGGCACACGCATTCGCCCCGAACGAATGCTTCCGTTCGGGGGTGCGCACTAAAAAGCAGCCGTCAAGGGCTGCTTAGCTGCTTATTCCGACAATCTCGTCCTTGAGAAGGAGTTTCTGTTTTTTGAGTTCATGTAAATGAATTTCGTCCGGGTGAGGCCGTCGCTCTTCATTTTCAATTTCGTGTTCCAACGTCTCGTGCTTGGACTTTAGGGTATCCAACCTGTCGTCAAGGCTCATGGCATCTTTCCTCCCGACTTCATATTTCACATGGCACCCATAATATAACATTTGAAATAACAAATCCAGCGCCGCCACGCCGGACAAGCAATTTAGAGAGGCGATTTGTCTGAAAAATTCTGCTATTATCGTCGGCAATGGACGATATCGAAGGCATAACCAACAAATTGGCTGAATTGCGCACCGAACATCGCGATCTTGATGATGTGATTGACCGGTTAACCGAAGACGGCGGCTTTAATCAGATTCAGGTGCAGCGGTTGAAAAAGCGCAAACTGTCGATCAGGGATCAGATTTCCAGCCTGGAGAACCAGATTCTGCCGGATATTATCGCTTAAACGGCATCGATTTCGCGTTCTTTTCTCAACAATTCCGCGTCAGCCAGCGCCATGACGGATTCGGCGTTATCGCCGGCGATGAAGGTATGCAGGCCGTGGGCGGTCTTTAATGAAAGTCTTTCCCCATCCCACGGGAACGAACCGCTTTCAAGCTGCAAAGCGATGGCGGCAGCCTTTTCGGCGGCATTTTCACTGTCCGCCATGGTCAGGATAAGACCAAAATCATGCCCCCCCATGGACCCGACAATATCCGTATCCCGGCAGGCGGTGCTTAGGCAATCGGCGGCCCAGGTCAAGCCCGCCTCAGCGGCTCCATGGCCAAATTTGCGGCGGATACTCTCAATATTGCGAACATGGAAACAAACGAACGTATTAACCACCCCGTCCCGCTCGCCCAGCGCCAGTACCCGCGACAACTCCCGGTGCAGACCACGGCGATTGATCAGCGGAAGATAGGTATGGGTTTCGGAAAGTTCTTCAAGATACTGAATATGGGAGCGGGCGTGTTTAAGTTCATCGCGCAACTTGTCAAACTCCGCCATGATCTGGCTTAGGGTCTGTTGCACTTTCGGGGTCACCTCTTCGGCGGGAATGTCCATCACTGTAAAGATGTCACGTTCGACATCGACAGGGGTGCGAGGTGACGAATCCCTGTCCTTGCTGCTCTGGTCGCGTTTGCGCGGCTGGTCCTTGGCATGCTTATCGGCAGGAAGAATCGTTCTGATCGGCGAGGAAACAGGAATCTCGGCCATTGTGGTCACCCCCATTACACCTGTAAAAATGCTAGCATCCCAGTTGCCCGTTGATAAAGAAAATTCAACCCTTATAATGCGCGGCTTTTAATGCGCGGCTTTCCAAAATACAGCCACTATGGAGACAGTTAATGAACGCCTCAAACCCCGTCGTCGGTATCATCATGGGCAGCCAGTCCGACTGGAAAGTCATGAAATTTGCGGCCGAGCACCTTGAAGCCCTGGGGATCGCCTGTGAAAGCAAGATCATGTCCGCCCACAGGACGCCGGAACGACTCGAGGCCTATGCCCGTGGTGCCCGCGCCCGCGGTCTTAAAGTGATTATCGCAGGTGCCGGTATGGCAGCCGCCCTGCCCGGTTCAGCCGCAGCCCTGACAGCCCTGCCGGTTCTTGGCGTTCCCATGGAAGGCAAAATGATGGGCGGTCTTGACGCCATGTTGGCGATGACCCAAATGCCCGGCGGTGTTCCCGTAGGCACCCTGGGGTTAGGCAAGGCGGGAGCTGTCAATGCCGCTTTACTGGCGGCGGCAATTATTGCTCTGTTCGACGACGACGCAGCCAAGGCCCTGGACAGTTTCCGGGCGGAACAAACAGCGGCAGTGCCTGAAGTGCCAACGGACGATTAGGAATTTATCGACGCGCCTGCACCGTGGCAGCAAATCGCTTGCAGACATCAAGAGGCGATGACATGGCGGCCAGTCGGTCGGTTATCCTGATGCGGGTCTGGATCAGTTTCAGGACATCGGCGATGCGGCGATCGAGAAATTCCCAGGTTTCGGGATAATCCCCTTTCCCATCACCTTCATCGGCAAGCCAGTAGAGCACGGTAGAGGCCAAGACAGGTGCCAGCAGGGCACGCTTCGAATAGAAACTGAAGTCTGCACTTTCATCGCCCGTTGCATACCAGATTTCACTGACCGTATTGTAGGTACATTTGAGGGAAAGTCCGGCGTTTTGAGGCAACGCCATGTATGTCAGGCAACGGCGCACGGATTCGCGGTGAGGTTCCAGAATTTCCAGGCGGCACCGCACACCGCTGGCGATTCGCTGCCGTATTTTTAAAGACGGCATATCAATTTTTGCCATCTCGGCAACCATCCGACGGTCCGTCCAGTCGGAAAAATGGGCCGCCAGATCGCTCATGTCCCGGATCGCACCTTCGGCTTCTATTCCCGGCAATTCCCGCAAATCTTCAATACCGGCGGCCACTGCGTCGTTGCTCCAGCCCTCAAAGACCACATGGGGCAAGGTCGCCAGCAAGATCAAGTCGCGCAGTTCCTGGATTTGACGGTTCATGGTGTGTCTTCTTCTGCTTCTTCTTTTGGAACGAATGATTTTCTCAATTCATCATTATAACCGAAAGTCCGCATATCCGATATCCGTTGCGGATAAAGAATGCCGTCCAGATGATCACATTCGTGCTGAACGACACGGGCGTGGAAACCGGTCGCCTCGCGCGCGATGGTTTCGCCGTCCAGACCGATACCGCTGTAACGGATATGAACCGGGCGATGCACCTCGCCGCTCATGTCAGGGATAGACAGACACCCTTCGTAGGCAGCATGGGTTTCGTTGCCGATGGCTACTATAACCGGGTTCATCAGAACGGTCAGGGGGATTTCTTCGGTACCGACTTCAAGCCCTGCCGCCCGGTAGCGTTCTGCAGCGGCGCTGGCATCCGGAACCTTGAAGATAACCAGGCGAATTGGCAGATGAACCTGCGGGGCGGCCAGCCCGACCCCGCCGGCATCGTCAAGGGTGTCGATCATATCATCAACAAAATAGCGGATTTCCGGTGCCCCGGGGTCTTCGACGGGAACAGATTTCATGCCCAGAATGGGGTGACCCATGCGAGCAATCTTTAAAATCGCCATTTTTCCTGGAACTCCTTTGTTTTGAGGGACAAAAAAAGTTACAACCCACACTCATGCAGGCCTTCCCATTGCGATAAGGATATGTTAGAAGGCGCACCTTCGGAACGGAAGTCTTTTAACCGTTCTCCCGCAAACACATTGTTTTTTGATAGAGGATAGATAACCCGTGCAAGTCACTGTCCGCGACAACAACGTCGATCAGGCCCTTAAAGTCCTGAAAAAGAAATTGCAGCGTGAAGGCGTCTTCCGTGAAATGAAACTGCGCCGCGCTTTTGAAAAACCGTCAGAGCGTAGAGCCCGCGAGAAGGCTGAAGCCATCCGCCGCGGCCGCAAGCTGGAACGCAAGCGCATCGAACGCGAAGGCTTCTAGGTCAAACTGCCATTATTTAATGGCAGATAATTTGATCGATTGAAAAAATAGCCACCTGATTTCAAGGCTCATTGCCAATGCGCACCCTGGGAAACCGCGGTGCGCTTTTGCATGTCTGGGGAGCATTAGCTGATTGTGCGGGTCAGCAAAAGTTCCCGCCCGGTATGGACGGTACTGACATGCTTTACAACCTGGCGCTCGGCTGCAAATTCGAATCCCAATCGTTTGTAGAGCCGCACCGCACCCTCATTGCCCTCAAAAACCATGATGCTCAGAGTCCCGGTTGCCAATTCCAGAGCGCGCCGCTCGGCCTCAGCCATCAGCAATGATCCGTATCCCTTTGAGCGATGATGGGGATAGACGGCAAGGGCATTGATATAAAATGTTCCCGGTGCCAGGCATTCCAGTTCGACCAGCGGCACCAGAAAATCCGGCACCCCTTCCAGCTCTTTCTCTACATCTATGTCAGCAGGCTGCAGGTAGCCCAGCAGCATGCCAGCGACCTGGCCTGCATCTTCCAGTACAGAGGCGTTAGTATAGCTGAATGAGCCCTCTGAGCGCCTTGCCCGGGCGATACCAACATCGAGGGCGGTCTCACCACCTTGAGCGTCCTGAGCCCACAACCACGAAGGAATCCCCTCCCCCGCCTGATCCATCAGTTCGGCCAGGGCAAGAGCATCGTCAGGCGTGGCTTTTCGCGGGGTGGGATTGCTCATCGGGCGATGTTAGCGAGGGAAACACACAAATCAAGAAAAAGG
>JACNJU010000146.1:5603-6601 GCA_014382375.1 Rhodospirillaceae bacterium | reverse complement strand
CGCGAACGTTGCTCGATAGCCGGCGGCAGGACCGAGCCCTTGAACAGGACTTCTCCCTTCGCCGGTGCCAACAAACCCGTCATGACGCGAGCAGCGGTAGATTTCCCCGAACCTGATTCACCAACCACAGCCAACGTCTGGCCCGGACAAACCGACATGGAAACATCATCAAGAACGATAGCCGTTGTGCCACTGTAGCTCGCCGTTACATTGTGCATCTCAACAATGGGGCTGTCGGTTTTGGTTTTCTCATCAGCCGCATTGCGTCGTACAGAGACCAATCTTCTGGTGTAGTCGGCCGATGGCGCATTGAGAATTTGATCAGCCGTACCGTGCTCAACCATTTTACCATAACGCAAGACCATGATTTCGTCGGTGACCTGAGCCACAACAGCCAAATCATGGGTGATGTAGAGCGCCGCCGTACCGGCAAAGTTGATGGTCCGCTTGATCGCCGCCAGAACATCAATCTGGGTGGTCACATCAAGCGCGGTTGTGGGTTCATCAAAAACAATCAAATCGGGGTGGGAGCACAGTGCCATAGCCGTCATGGCGCGCTGTAACTGACCACCGGAAACCTGGTGCGGATAGCGCTCACCAAATGTTTCAGGGTCAGGCAGGCCCAATTGAGTGAACAGCTCGGTTGCATATTTGAGTGCTTCGGCGCTGGAGCTGGTGCCATGACGCACAGCGGTTTCAACAATCTGCTTGTTGAGTTTGTGCGCCGGATTGAACCCGGCTGCCGCAGATTGAGCAACGTAGGTGACTTCTTCGCCGCGAAACTGGCGAAGTTGCCCCATGCTGATTTTACGGATATCACGGCCATTGACGGTAATCTCACCACCAGTAATGTGACAGCCGTTTCTGGCATAACCCAGCGTGGTCAGGCCAATGGTCGATTTTCCGGCCCCGGATTCCCCGATCAGGCCAAGAACCTTGCCCTTTTCCAGATCGAATGAAACATCATCAACCAGAACCGCCACAGGAATACGTTTGTC
>JACNJU010000146.1:0-5593 GCA_014382375.1 Rhodospirillaceae bacterium | reverse complement strand
TCCCCCTGTGTTTTTTTTGGGTATCCCCCGCCTTTGGCGGTTATCCCCCCCCCGATTAGGGCGCCCCCTTTTTCGGCCATCCCCCGGGGGGGTCGGGCAATGGTTTTTTTTCCCGCCCCGGGATCCCCCGCCCGGGCAAAAACCCTTCCCTTTTCCCAGGTGAAAAAAACCACCACCAACAAGAACCGCCACAGGAATACGTTTGTCCCTGGGGTTGGTTTCAACCCGTAAATTACGAACTTCAACGAGCGCCATTAGCCTTCTCCCCCCTTTAGATCAGAGGTTTTACTGAGCAGCCAGTCAGCAACCAGATTGACCGAAATAGTCAGGATTGCAATCGCCGTGGCCGGAACCAGCGAGGCAGAAATGCCAAAGGCGATACCATCCTTGTTTTCTTTCACCAGCGCCCCCCAGTCTGCGGCGGGAGGCTGAACGCCAAGCCCCAGGAACGACAGCGAGCTCAGAAACAGGATTGCAAAGGAAAACCGCAAGCCAAACTCGGCGATCAAAGGCGTCAACGCATTGGGAAGAATTTCATGGAGAATAATCCAGCTCTTCTTTTCCCCGCGCAAGCGTGCCATTTCAATAAAGTCCAGGGCTTCAATATCAACAGCGATAGCCCGGCCAATACGGTACACACGGGTTGAATCCAGGACCGCCATAACCATAATTAATGTGAACAGATTTGCAGGCAGAACAGACAGTACCACCAGGGCAAAAATCAGAGTTGGCAACGCCATCAATGTATCATTGCCACGCGACAGGACTTGATCCAGCCAACCTTTTTGGACAGCCGCAAAAAAACCAAGAACCGCGCCCATGGTGAACGAAATCAACGTTGCCACAAAAGCAATAAACAAGGTGATCCGCGCTCCATATAGCAAGCGTGAGAGCATATCACGGCCAAGATTATCCGTACCGAGCAGGAAATTTCCAAACATCGGTTCCCACACATCACCAACCAGTTCAGCGTTTGTGTAGGGAGCAATCCACGGTCCAGCTATGCCCAGGAAAACCATGATGACAATCATCACCATACCGATACGCGCACTCCAGGGTATTGTATGAAAATTCAACGAATTCATCGTGGGTGCCTCAGTCGGGGGTTGCTGATAATCGAGATAATATCGGCTGTCAGATTGAAGAAAATATAGATGCCACCAAAGATCAAACCACAGGCCTGAACCACAGGAACGTCTCGTTTGGCAACATGATCAACCATGAACTGCCCCATACCGGGATAGACGAAAATAACTTCAACGACCACCACACCGACAACCAGATAAGCCATGTTCAGTACGACAACATTGATGATCGGTGAAATGGCATTGGGGAAGGCATGAAGGAAGATAACAACCCCGCCGGACAAGCCTTTTAATTCGGCTGTCTCGATGTAGCTGGAGGTCATCACATTCAAAATTGCAGCGCGTGTCATACGCATCATATGCGCCAGCACGACCAGCGTCAGGGTCATCACAGGCAGAATAATGGCGTACAGGCGCTCAAGGAAACTCATGGAGTCATTCAGGCTGACGATTGGATCAAACCAGCCAAGAGTCATACTAAAGAATAGGATTAACATATATCCGACAAAAAATTCCGGAAGCGAGATCGCCGCCAGCGTTGTCATGGAAATAAATTTATCAACAAAACCGTCTTTGTAATGCACAGCAACCATGCCAAGGAAAACGGCAAGCGGAATTGATGCTATCGCTGCGGTACCAGCTAAAAACAGAGTGTTTTGCAATCGCCTGCCAACGGATTGAGCAATATCCTGGCCATTGCTCAGGGACACCCCCAGATCGCCTTGAACGAACGAAGCCAGCCAATGAAAATACCGAAAAATTGCAGGATCATCGAGGCCAAGGTCACGGCGAATGTTAGCCACAGCATCAGGCGTGGCCGAACGCCCCAAAATAGCTGTTGCAACATCACCAGGCAGGATTTCAGTGCCAACGAAAATTAATATCGACACCAGAAACAGGGAGAGAATGCCCAGCGCTACGCGCTGGGCAATCAATGTGGCTATATTCATGCTTCGAACCAGCACCGCATTGGAGCAAATCCGTTGGATACGGCACCCAGTGGGTCACGAATGTAACCAGCCAGGTTGCTTGCACGAGCATCAATGAAGTCGTTGAACATCGGACAGATCAAACCGCCCTGATCACGCAAGATCATACCCATTTCGCTGTAGATAGCTTTGCGTTTTGCGCCGTCAAGTTCACCGCGTGCTGAGAGCAGCAGGCTGTCAAACTTGTCGTTCTGGAACTGCGTATCGTTCCAGGCGGCATCGCCTTTATAGGCAACCGAGTACATCTGATCCTGGGTTGGACGACCACTCCAGTATGATGCACAGAACGGTTTCTTCATCCAGACGTTATCCCAGTATCCATCGGCAGGCTCACGCTTGACGTCAATTGTAATTCCTGCACGTGCGGCCTGCTGCTGATAAAGCACGGCAGCATCTTCCGCACCGGAGAAGGCGGCATTGGAAACATGGAATTCTACGTTTCCTGAATGGCCAGATTTCTTATAGTGGAAGGCCGCTTCTTCAGGATCATATTTACGCTGCTCAATACCGCTGTCGAAATATGGATAGGCTGCATTGATGGGTATATCGTTACCAACAGAACCGTAACCGCGCAGCACCGTTTTAACGATCTCTTCGCGATCAATAGCCAGTTTCATCGCCATACGCAGATCGTAGTTATCAAATGGCGCCATCTGGGTTTGCATCAGGAACACGTAGTGTGCACGACCCGAAGTGTTCTCGACTTCGATTTTCGGATTTTTCTTCATCAGACCAGCGGTTTTTGGATCAACACGTGTAATCAGATGAGATTTACCGGTCATCAGAGAAGTTGTACGAGCAGTAGCATCATTGATGGCAAGGTTTTCGACAGCTTCAAAGTAGCAACCATCACCCCAGTAGTTGGGGTTGCGTTCGAACAACGTTACTTCGCCTGGGCGGTATTCCTTCATGACATAACCACCGGTACCCATACCGTCATCGGTTGAGCCTTCTGGCTGAATCAGCAGGTGGTAATCGGTAATGATGAACGGCAGATCGGCATTGACAGAATCAAGAACAATGGTGATCTCATATTTACCAGAAGCTTTGATTTCGGTAATTGCTGTCAAGGAGCCAGCGGCACCTGACTTTGAATCTTCACCACGGTGGCGATTGAGTGAGTAAACCACATCGGCAGACGTCATGGTTTTGCCATTGTGGAAGGTAACGCCTTCACGCAGTTTCAAAACCCAGGTTGTGCCGCCATCGGTGGAGTCAATGGCTGTTGCCAGTTCAAATGTGTAATCACCGGTTGCCGGGTCATTGCCAAGCAAACGCTGAGCATACTGATAACCCATGTTGGCATCGTATGTATTGGTGTAGGTGATTGGATCAAGGCTACTGGTGGCACTTGAGCCTTCCATCGCCTGTACCAGTGTCCCACCACGTTGCGGGGTGGATGCGGCGACACTGCCAGACCAGAGACTGGTCGCAGCCGACATGGTCAGACCTGCGGCAATGGTGGTGCGCAAGAATTCACGTCGATTGACCTTAGGATCCATTGAAATTTTTCTAAGTAGTTCCGAATCAAAATTCGTCATACTGATATTCTCCCTGAATATTTTGGATTGGTTATTAGATCTTTGGAAAATTTTTTATCATTATTTCCTGAGTCTTATTGGTTCCCCCTGCTACCTTTTTATAGTTTGATCTATTTAATTCTACTGTCAAGATTATTGGTTCACACATAATATCTTCGTAGTCATGGACTAATATTTATCGCAGCAACTCAAAACCTGAGACCTCAGCATAAGGCATTCTTTTCAAGTTTATATTACCGAATATTGGATGGGTTGCCATTAGAAAATGGATATTTTCGTTTTTTTGGTTGGATTCGGCTAATTTGACATGGTTTTACGACCCGTTTCTGGGTTTTGGACGCACTTATCCAGTCAACTTGGTTCAGGTAAGCCATAAAGGGCAAGGAATTTGGCCCCTTTACGGACATTGTGGGCGATGGCTGCAATCCCATAGGCAGTGATGTTTTTGGTCAACCCCATGAAACGTGTTCTTGCTAGGCCATAGCGGCTTTTGTAAGTGGCAAAGGGACGTTCACCACCAGCACGAATGACGGCAATTTCATCATTGCGCCGCCGACCTTGCGCGGACAAGGGATTATTACGGTAGCCCTTGCGCTGCACCTGATCTGCAATGCCAAACTGTTTCAGCTTGTCGCGTGTCTCTTTTGAACTGTAAGCAGCATCCGCATAAAGAGCGGTCTCATCACCTAACAAAAGCGTATCACGCTCGACGCTGTCATGCACATTACCTGGTGTAACTGTCTGGCGTTGAATGAACCCGTCCTCATCTACACCCGTATGAACCGAGAAGCCGTAGGTGGATTTCAAATTGCCACGGCTATCTTTTTTAACATGCCAACCAGCATCCTTGTCACGCTTTGGCTGGCCATCTTTGCCTTTGCCCGAACCTGATTGCGCAGCTTCAATCGGCGTTGCATCAATAATGTTGATCCGTCCTTCTGTCAGAATGATATTTTTGACTTCAAGTTGATTGTTGATTTCACCCAAAAGACGCTCCCACAGGTCGTGTTCCACCAATTGGTTGCGAAACCGCCCCAAGGTTGATGCTTCTGGAACATCTCCACCCAGTTCAAGGTGGCAAAACTTGCGAAATAGAAGATCACGGTAAAGGCACTGCGACAACTGAACATCCGACAAGCGATACCAAACTCCCAAAAGAAGTCCTCGAAACAAGGTCAAAAGCGGATAGCTTGGGCGACCCGTTGTCGAAGAGTAAATCGAAGACAGGATTGGCTCAATTTTAGACCAGTCCAAAACAGCTTCTGTATCATCAAGCGCATGAAGAGCTGGATGATCAAGCTCGCTGGTAGAAACGAAAAGTTCAGGCTGGCTGATAAATGATTTTTGCATGACCAAAGATAGCAAATAATCTTGCAACAGGGAATCGTTTAGTTATGCTGAGGTCTCAACCTGATAGAAAAGCTTACTTTCATGCAAATATCTGCAAACAATATCTCCATAGAAGTTGAGGTCAGCGGCCCGGAAAATGGACCCGTTATATTGCTGACGCGTGGCCTTGGAACCCAAATGACAGAATGGGCGGAAAGTTTTTACAATCAACTCGAATGCGATGGATACCGGGTTGTGCGTTACGATAACCGTGGCAGTGGACTATCAGAAAAAATGGGGCCTTGCGAAACCGACAATATTCTTCCTGAGCCCGACTACACGATCTATGACATGGCAGCCGATAGCATCGGTGTTCTGGACGCCCTGAAGATTGAACGCGCTCATCTGCTTGGCATTTCAATGGGCGGAATGATCTCACAGGTTATTGCTGCACACTACCCCGAGCGCGTTATCAGCCTGATTTCCGTGATGTCATCGGCTGGCGAGGCTGATCCAACCGAAAATGGTTCAGCAAAGGCAACAGACGGCCTGACCGCGGCATGGCCACCGGCCTCTGACCGCGAAGAGATCATCGCCAAGGGGATTGACGATTGCTATCTCTACGGCAGCCGCACTCATCGTCCCAGCG
>JACNJU010000031.1 GCA_014382375.1 Rhodospirillaceae bacterium | reverse complement strand
GGAAAAAGTGAATCACGTTGACACGGCGATGACAACAGAGTTCTTCAACAGCCTCAGCCAAAAACAGACATGTCATTTTTTGCCAAGCGAGCGAAATCCGTAGAAATGAAAGAGGGCAACAATGTAGAGGCGTATTCAGCCTCTTCCCGTTCTTCAGGTCACACCCATCTGAAAACGGCAAACCCGTAGGCGATTGATATCGCCAGTGCGCCCCATAATGGCGTTCCCATCAGGGCCAGCCAGCCCAGGAAAATGAAGGCGCTGCCCAGCAGGGTGATGAACAAGCGGTCGCCGCGGGTGGTGTCTAGGGTCAGAATACCGTGCCGGGGGGCGCCGCCGGGGCGTCGCCACTCCAGAAAGCCCATCAGGATGATGGCGCAGGCGACAAAGATGAAGAAGGCGGCTGTTGGCCATGTCCAGGCCATCCATGACAGTCCCATGTTTGCTCCTCCTTCCTAAACGCGGCCCAGGGCGAAGCCCTTGGCGATGTAGTTGCGGACGAAATAAATCACGAAAGCGCCCGGGATAATCGTCAGTGTTCCGGCCGCCGCCAATAGCCCCAACTCATAGCCGGAGGTGCTGGCCGTTCGGGTCATGGTCGCGGCGATTGGCTTGGCGGCGACGGATGTCAGCGTCTTCGCCAGCAACAGTTCGACCCACGAGAACATGAAGCAGAAGAACATGGTGACCCCGATCCCGGCGGCAATGGTCGGTATGAATATGCGGACGAAGAATTTCCAGAAAGGATAGCCGTCCACGTACGCTGTCTCATCCAGTTCTTTCGGAACGCCCGACATGAAACCCTCCAAAATCCACACCGCCAGCGGGATGTTAAACAGGCAGTGAGCCAAGGCGACGGCCATCGGGGTGTCGAACAGATTTACCGCCGAATAAAGCTGGAAGAACGGCAAGGCGAAAACGGCGGGTGGCGCCATGCGGTTGGTCAGCAACCAGAAGAAAAGGTGCTTGTCGCCCAGGAACCTGAAACGGGAGAATGCGTAAGCGGCAGGCAGGGCGGCGCTGACCGATATGACCGTGTTGATGCCCACATAGGTCAGGGAATTGAAGTAGCCGTTGTACCAGGTCGGGTCGGTGAAAATCTTAATATAGTTGTCGAACGTGATTTCCTTCGGCCACAAGGCGAAGGTGCCGAGAATCTCATTGGTTGTCATGAACGACATTTTGACCAGCCAGTAAATCGGCAGCATCAGGCAGACGATGTAAATGACGGGAACGATGTATTTTTTATTCATCACTGGCCCTCGTTTTTCATCATCAAGGTGTAGAACACCCAACTGACCAGCAGAACGATCAGGAAGTAGATCAGCGACATCGCGGCGGCCGGACCCAGATCAAATTGACCAAGCGCCACCTTGACCAGATCGATGGACAGGAAGGTCGTCGAGTTTCCGGGGCCGCCGCCGGTCAGAACGAAGGGTTCTGTATAAATCATGAAACTGTCCATGAAACGAAGCAGGATTGCGATGGTCAGAACCCGTTTCATTTTCGGAAGTTGAATATGGCGGAACACGGCCCACGCGCCAGCGCCATCAATCTTGGCGGCCTGATAGTAAGCGTCAGGGATCGAGCGCAAGCCCGCATAGGCCAGCAACACGACCAGCGACGTCCAGTGCCAGACATCCATCAGGATTGTCGTAAACCAGGCTGAAAGAGGTTGCTGGGTGTAGTCGTAATCGAAGCCGATTGAATTCAGGGCGTAACCCAGAAGGCCAATATCGGGCAGGGCGAATATGTTCCACATCGCCCCGACGACGTTCCAGGGGATCAGCAACGGCATGGCCATGAAGACGAGGCAGACGGATACCCAGACGCCTTTTCTCGGCATGGTCAGCGCAATCGCAACGCCCAGGGGTACTTCGATGGACAGGATAATACCGGTAAAGATCAACTGGCGACCCAGTGAATCGTGGAAGCGATCCGAATTCAGAACCTGCTCGAACCATTTAACGCCTTCCCAGAAAAAGACATTGTTGCCAAAGGTTTCCTGCACCGAATAATTGACCACCGTCATCAGCGGGATGATGGCGTTAAAAGCGACCAGTGCGACAACCGGCAGAACAAAGAACCAGGCCTTCTTGTTTGATCTCCTGTTGTCCATGGCTCAGTCCACCATCCAGTCGTCAGCGTAAATGTGCGTGTGTTTCGGGTCAAACTGCAAAAAGGCGCTCTCTGAAGGCACATGACCGCCGTCAGGAACCAGTAATTTAATGATATCTTCTCCGTGGCGCGTCTCAACGATGCTGAAGCGCCCGGCGTCACTCATTTTCTCGACGCGAACCGGAATGCCGCTGTCAGCGAAGCGGATAAACTCCGGGCGAACCCCTATTTCAAAACGGGTTGCAGTATTATCAACGTTCAGCTGGTTGGATGTTTCGATCTGGGCGCCGCCGTAAACAATTTTGCCAAGGTCGAAATCACAGGGCAGCAGGTTCATGCCGGGCGATCCGATGAAGTGGCCGACGAATGTATGTTGCGGGCGCTCGAAAAGTTCCACCGGGGTTCCAATCTGGACGACCTGTCCCTCCTGCATGACGACGACCTGATCCGCAATCGTCAACGCTTCGGTCTGATCATGGGTCACATAAATCATGGTTGTGCCGATCTGCTGGTGCAGTTCCTTCAACTTGGAACGCAGTTCCCATTTCAGGTGGGGGTCGATCACGGTCAGCGGTTCGTCGAACATGATGGCGTTGACGTCAGAACGGACCAGGCCGCGGCCGAGGGAAATTTTCTGTTTGCCGTCAGCCGTCAATCCCGAGGCGCGGGTCATCAGGGTTTTTTCAAGGTCGAGCATACTGGCGATTTCACGCACCTTTTTATCGATCTCGGTTTCCGGGATACCACGATTACGAAGGGGAAAGGCGAGATTGTCGTAAACAGTCATGGTGTCGTATACGACCGGGAACTGGAATACCTGGGCGATATTTCGCTGATCGGTCGGAAAATTGGAAACCTCCTGGTCGCCGAACCAGACTTCCCCTTCCGACGGTTTCAGCAGGCCTGAAATAATGTTGAGAAGGGTGGTCTTGCCGCAACCCGAAGGACCAAGCAGCGCGTAGGCGCCGCCATCCGACCAATCGACGCTCATTTGTTTAAGGGCCCAGTCTATGTCATCAACCGGGTTGTCCATGTAGCTGTGGCGAATGTTTTTCAAACTGATTTTTGACATTTTGCGACCCTCATTCCGCAATCAGTTTGTCGTTGTCGTCGAAGTACAGGCACTGGGTTGTATCAAGGTAAAAATCAATCGCCTGACCGACTTCAATGGCATGAATGCCCGGTGATTGCGAAACCCAGGGATGGCCTTCCACCTCAAAGTGGACGACGCTTTCAGAACCGCTGAGCTCGGCAACCAAAACCCGGCCTTCCAGTTTGAGCGCCTTTTCAGAATTTTGCTCCAGGGTGACATAATGGGGGCGAATAGCCATTTTGTACGAACCATTGGCCAGTTTCGTGCTGGCGGAGGGCCAGTTTACCTGCCCATTGAGGGAGAACTGCCCACTTGCGAGTTCGACCTCCGCAGCGTTGATCGGTGGGTCCGAGAAGACTTCCGCCGTCAGTAAATCCGACGGTTTTCGATACACCTCGGAAGTATTGCCGAATTGAGTGATGCGCCCTTCGTGCACGGTTGCGGTATTCCCGCCCAGTAACAGAGCCTCGGTCGGTTCGGTCGTGGCGTAAACGACAGTGCAGTCGCGATCCTGAAAAAGCTTCGGCAATTCATCGCGCAGCTCTTCACGCAGCTTGTAGTCCAAATTGGCCAGCGGCTCATCCAGCAGCACAAGATCGGCATCCTTGACAAGCGCACGGGCCAGGGCCGTTCGCTGTTGCTGGCCGCCGGAAAGTTCACTCGGCTTTCGTCCCAGCATGGGGGTCAGTTTCAAAAGGTCGGCGACATGCCCAACCCGCTCTTCAATTTCTTTTTTGGAAATTTTGGCGACTCGCAATGGCGAAGCAATATTTTCATAAACATTAAAATGGGGGTAGTTGATAAATTGCTGGTGCACGAAAGAAACGTTGCGTTTTTGGACCGGGACGCCGGTGACGTTTTTTCCGGCGAACCAGACTTCCCCGGACGTTGGCGTTTCAAGACCGGCCATCAACTGCATCAGCGTGGTTTTTCCGGCCAGGGTCGTTCCCAACAGGATATTGAACTGGTTCTCTACAAGCTCGACGCTTGTGTCGTAGATGTGGGTATCGGCTCCCACTTTTTTAACGACGTTTTTCAGTTCAAGAGGCATACTTGGAAATCCATCCCTGCTGTTCCTCACGCCTGGGAACTGGAAACAGGGTAACTATAAATCCACATAAAACCATGAAAATTGACTTTGAGGAAAAAACCCAGGGGACGCAAGTGGTCCCCCGGGCTGTTTCTCTGAACGACTAAGGCTTGGCCCTAGCTTTTGCTCCACCGTTTGACGAGCTCATCATAATTGATGGTTTCGCCCTTCGGCTTTTCGTTGACTTTGGCTTTTGGTGAGCCGGGCTTGTTGAGCCAGACCGACGGGTCGGACTCTTTGTTCAAGCGCGGACCGCAACCACCGTAGACTTTGGCCTTTTCATCGGCAGTCTGCATACGGGACATAACCAGGTCCATCTCTGTCGCCAGACGGTCCATGGCTTGTTGCGGGGTAAACGCACCGGAGTTCACGTCGCCGATCTGCTGCCACCAAATCTGAGCCAGCTTCGGATAATCGGGAACATTAATTCCTGTCGGAGACCACCGCACACGGTCGGGAGAACGATAGAACTCGACAAGACCACCCAGGTTCGGAGCCCGTTCCGTGAACGATTTATGACGAATGTCACTATCGCGGATCGGGGTCAGGCCGACATGGGTTTTCTTCAGAGACACGGTCTTGGAGACAGCAAACTGGGCAAACAGCCAGGCCGCCTTGCGGCGATCAACCGGGGTGGACTTGAACAGCGTCCAGGAACCGGCGTCCTGATAACCAAGTTTCTGGCCGTCGACCCAATAGGGGCCATGCGGCGAAGGAGCCATGCGCCACAGCGGCTTGCCTTTATCGTCGACCGTGTTGTTGCCGTCGCTCTTTGGCGCCACCATCGAAGCCGTAAAGGCGGTGTACCAGAAGATCTGCTGGGCAACGTTGCCTTGGGAGAGGGCGGGGAGAGACTGATAGAAGTCATAGCTGGCCGCACCCGGAGGGGCGTACTTGCGAAGCCATTCATCCCATTTGCGGATAGCGTAAACGGCGGCGGGGCCGTTCGCTGCGCCACCACGCGATACCGAAGCACCGACGGGGTTACACGTGCCGGCTTCCATGCGAATGCCCCATTCATCAACGGGGACGCCGTTCGGCAGACCCTTGGAACCTGCGCCAGCCATGGACAACCAGGCATCGGTCATACGCCAACCAAGGTCGGGCGCGCGTTTGCCGTAATCCATGTGTCCATAGATCCTCTGGCCGTCAATATTTTTGACGTGAACGCTGAAAAACTCAGCAATGTCTTCGTAAGCGGACCAGTTGACCGGAACGCCAAGCTCGTAACCATATCTGGCTTTGAACTGCTTCTTTAGGTCGGGGCGGTCAAACCAATCTTTGCGGAACCAGTACAGGTTGGCGAACTGCTGGTCAGGTAACTGATACAGCTTCCCATCGGGACCGGTCGTAAACGATTTACCCATGAAGTCGTCGATGTCGAGCATGGGATTGGTCACGTCCTTGCCTTCACCTGCCATCCAGTCGGTCAGGTTGACTGCCAGTTGCAGGCGAGAGTGCGTGCCGATCAAATCGGAGTCGTTGATGTAGGCGTCATACAGATTGCGCTTCGTCTGCATCTGGGTCTGCACGGCCTGAACGACTTCACCTTCACCGAGCAACTGGTGATTGACCTTAATGCCGGTGATTTCCTCGAACGCCTTTGTCAGCGTCTTGGATTCATATTCGTGGGTCGGAATGGTTTCCGACAAGACATTGATTTCCATTCCCTTGAAGGGGGCGGCGGCTTTGATGAACCACTCCATTTCCTTCATTTGGTCGGACTTGGATAGTGTGGATGGTTGAAATTCACTATCCACCCACTTCTTCGCTTCGGCAGTACCCGCGTGGCTCGCGCCCGCGGACAATACCATTGCCGCACCTGTTACAGCGGCGAGTAAACGCACCTTCATGTTGAATTCTCCCTTGTATATGCTTTTTTTGTTAAAGCTCCCCGAAACTATCAACCGAAAAAAAACGAAGGTCAAATGAAATTTTATGATGAAAATTGCAATTTCAATATAGTTTCGTTACGTTGAGTGGCGAAACCATTGAATTTTTCAATTTATTGAGCCGTTATGAAACCCGTATCACCCCGTCAGCATGACATTGTTGACCGCGCGCGCCATCAGGGGCGAGTGGTCGTCGATGAACTTGCCGAACATTTTGATGTCACCCCGCAAACAATCCGCAAGGATTTGAATGAGTTATGTGAGCAGGGAATTCTCCAACGCGTCCATGGCGGGGGAATTCTCGTTTCAGGAGTCAGAAATTATAATTACGAAGCCAGGCGCTCGCTCGCGTCTGATGAGAAAAAGCAGATCGGCCTCAAGGCAGCTTCGCTGGTGCCGGACAACAGCTCCCTGATGATAAACATCGGCACGACAACAGAGCAGGTGGCCTATGCCCTGAGAGGCAAGCGCGGCATTATGGTCATCACCAATAACATCAATGTTGTCAATATCTTGCACGGTGTTCCCAATATTGAAGTCATCGTGGCGGGTGGTGTTGTTCGCTCGGCTGACGGCGGTGTGGTCGGCGAGGCGACCGTCGACTTCATCCGCCAGTTCAAAATGGACTACGCCATCATCGGCGCTTCTGCGATTGATGAGGACGGCTCTATTCTCGATTATGACTATCGCGAAGTTAAGGCGGCCCAGGCTATTATTGAAAACGCCCGAAATTGTATTCTGGTGGCCGACAGCACTAAGTTCGAGCGCACGGCTCCCGTCAGAATCGGACACATTTCCCAGTTATCCGGATTCGTCACTGACAACCCTCCGCCTGCCCCCTTTGCAAGGATTTGCAGGGAGCACGACGTTGAGGTCATCCTCGCGGACAGCGACTAAAGAAATATTTTCACTTATTTTCGTTGTCGGCTCGTTTTTCTTCTAATAGAGTTCTCCCAAGACTGCATTTAAGCAGTCAAATAAGTGGTGCCGGGAGGAAAAGTGGGCGAGACCCTCTACGATATCGCCATCATCGGTGGTGGCATTAACGGCTGCGGCATAGCCCGAGACGCGGCCGGACGGGGCCTGTCGGTCTATTTGGCAGAGAAAGATGATCTGGCGAGCGGAACATCGTCGGCATCGACAAAACTGATTCACGGCGGTTTGCGTTATCTGGAATATTATGAATTCGGCCTGGTTCGCGAATCCCTTCGCGAGAGGGAAGTTCTGTGGGGCATGGCTCCGCATATCATTCATCCATTGCGTTTTGTCCTGCCACACGTAAAAAACCTGCGTCCCGCCTGGATGATAAGGCTTGGGCTTTTTCTTTACGACCATCTGGGCGGGCGCGAACGGTTGCCGGGATCAAATTACGTCAATCTCAGGGCCTCGCCAGTCGGCGCCCCCCTTCGACCCTCCCTCACCAAAGGGTTTGAATATTCCGATTGCTGGGTAGACGACGCCCGCCTTGTCGCGCTCAACGCCATGGATGCACGGGGCAGGGGAGCCGCCATCAACACCCGAACAGAAGTGTTGTCGGCCAAACGCGAGGGCGGCAAATGGCGACTTGAAATCCAGAACAAATTGACCGGACAAATTTACACGACACAGGCTTGCGTCCTGGTCAACGCCAGTGGCCCCTGGATCGCGGACGTTATTTCGGACCGCATCACGACCTCGAGCCGGTCAAAAATTCGTCTGGTAAAGGGAAGTCACATTGTCGTTCCCCGGATGTTTGATCATGACAGAGCCTACATTTTCCAAAATGCCGACCGGAGGATAATTTTTGCGATCCCCTACGAATCAGATTTCACCCTGGTTGGAACAACCGATCTGGATTATTCAGGGCGTCCAGAAGACGTCCACGCAGAGTATAAGGAAATCGCGTACCTATGCGAAACGGCCGGTGAATATTTCTCAAAAGCAATTTCGCCCGATCAGGTCATCTGGTCGTATTCCGGGGTTCGTCCCTTATACGACGATGGATCTTCTGAAGCCCAGGAGGCAACCCGTGATTTTGTTCTCGAATTGGATGGGGGGGAGGAAGTACCGGTCGTCCTCAACATTTTTGGCGGAAAAATAACGACATACCGACACCTGGCGGAGCAGGTTCTTGACAAACTGAAGCCGCATTTGCCGAGAATGGATCAATCCTGGACAAAACATTCCTCCCTTCCCGGAGGCGATTTCCCAATTGAAGGGCGGCCTGATTTGATGGCCAAACTCAAGGAACTTTACCCACGGATAAACCCAGAATTGATCGAAAGGCTGGTTTGCGCCTATGGGACTTTGAGTTTTAAAATTCTGGGCGATGCGAAAACCGAGGGCGATCTGGGCCGTCATTTCGGTGCGGGGCTGTATCAGCGTGAGGTCGATTATCTGGTTCACGATGAGTGGGCGCGTAGCGCCGATGACATTCTCTGGCGGCGAAGCAAGCTGGGGCTTAGACTATCACAGCAGAACAAAGCCGAGCTGGAAGACTGGTTCCGGCAGTTGAAATTGGGAGAAAGCGGCGCCGGTGTCGCCGGTGTCGCAGCAGGAGAATAATCATGTCAGGTTTTATCCTCGCCATCGACCAAGGGACGACATCGTCACGCGCCATCGTTTTTGACGCGCAGCATGCGCCGGTCGCCGTGGCCCAGGAAGAATTCCATCAACACTTTCCGCAATCGGGATGGGTCGAACATGAGCCGGAAGACATTTGGAACACAACACTATCCACTTGTAGCGAGGCCATCGAAAAGGCCGGAATTGCCGCCGGCGACATTGCCGCCATAGGCATCACAAACCAGCGCGAAACGACCGTTGTCTGGGATCGCGAAACCGGCAAGGCGATCCACCGCGCCATTGTCTGGCAGGACCGGCGAACCGCCGATAATTGCGCCGGATTGAAGGCGAACGGACTTGAGGCCGATGTTTCGGCCCGAACGGGCTTGCTGCTGGACCCTTATTTTTCCGGCACGAAAATCGCCTGGATTCTGGATAACGTGGACGGCGCACGGGCGCAGGCGGAAGCCGGAAAACTTGCCTTCGGCACCGTCGACAGTTTTCTTCTCTGGCGTTTGAGCGGCGGCAAGGTGCATGCGACCGATGCTACAAACGCCAGCCGCACCCTGCTGTACGACATCCATAAGGGGGCCTGGTCAGAAGAGCTTTGCAGACACATCAACGTGCCGATGTCGATGTTGCCGGAGGTAAAGGACAGCGCCGCCGATTTCGGCGAAACGTCGCCTGACGTGTTCGGCACCGCCATAGCCGTTCGCGGTATCGCTGGCGACCAGCAGGCGGCGACCGTCGGTCAGGCCTGTTTTAAACCCGGCATGATGAAATCGACTTATGGCACGGGCTGTTTTGCGGTCTTGAATACGGGCGAAACTCCGGTCGTCTCATCAAACAAGTTGCTGACGACGATTGCCTATCAACTGGATGGCAAGCCGACGTACGCCCTTGAGGGGTCGATCTTCATCGCCGGAGCAGCGGTGCAGTGGCTGCGCGATGGCTTGAAGGTTATTGATAACGCCGCCGAAGCCGGAAACCTCGCGTCACAGGCCGATGAAAACCAGAGCGTCTATCTGGTGCCTGCCTTCGTCGGCCTCGGCGCGCCATATTGGGACGCCGAGGCCCGCGGCGCATTATACGGGATCACACGTGGCACCGGCCCGGCGGAATTGGCGAAGGCGGCATTGGAAAGCGTTGGCTATCAAACCCGCGATCTGCTGGAAGCCATGAAGGGCGACTGGGCCGGGGCTGGATCAGATACCGTTCTGCGTGTCGATGGCGGAATGACGGCGTCGGACTGGACCATGCAATTTCTGTCCGACATTCTGGGCGTTCCGGTCGACAGACCTCGGGTGCAGGAAACGACGGCTTTGGGCGCGGCTTATCTGGCCGGCATGCGATGCGGACTCTATCATGGTCTGGAAGGGTTCGCTGATACCTGGGCGCTGGATCAACGCTTTGAACCGGCGTTGGATCAGGAGCCGCGTGAGACTCTCTACGCAGGCTGGAAAGAGTCCGTCCGTCGAACCCTGAACGACTCCTGAGGCGACACCATCATGACCGCTCAGGAAGAAATCATTACCCCGACAATCGACTTCCAGGCCAAGGCTCATGAGTTATTGCCCGAGAACGCCAGTTATGATTCCTGTCTGGCCTGCGGGCTGTGTTCGTCCGGTTGTCCTGCTTCCGGCCTGCACGGCATAGATCCCAGGCGTTTTATCCGCATGGCCATGCTGGGCATGAACGAGGAACTCTCGAACACGCCCTGGATCTGGACCTGCACCATGTGCCAGCGCTGCGCCTATGTTTGCCCCATGAACATCGATGTATCCGTGCTGGTCGGTTATGCCCGGGGCGCGTGGCCGAAAGAGAAAAAACCGCAGGGCATCGTTCGCTCGTGCGAGGCGCAGATGATGTCAGCCAGCACCAGCGCCATGGGAGTCATGCCTGACGATTTTGTCGAGATTATCGAAGAGACCGTCGAGGAACTGCATCTGGGCGACGAGCGTTTTAAAGACCTGGAAGTGCCCATGGACAAAAAGGGCGCGTATTTTTTCGTCAATCAGAATTCCAGGGAACCGGCTGTCGAACCCGAAGAACTGGGGCCTTTATGGAAAATTTTCGACTATGTAGGGGCCGACTGGAGCTATGCCTCGAAAGGCTGGGCGGCGGAAAACTTCTGTATGTTTACGGGTGACGAATCGACATGGAAGGAAATGGTCAAACAGCGGGTCGACGCGATCAATGAACTGGACTGCAAGGTCTGGATCAATACCGAATGCGGTCATTCCTTCTATACCATGTGGGCCGGGGTCGAAAAATTCGGACTGGAAACCAATTTTGAGGCCGCCAGTCTTATCAGTTATTACGCCCAGTGGATCAGGGAAGGAAAGCTTCCGGTTAATTCGGACTGGAACACCGGCAACATCAAGTTCACCATTCAGGACCCGTGCCAGTTGGTTCGTAAATCAATGGGTGACCCGGTAGCCGACGATTTGCGTTACGTCGCCCGGGAACTGGTCGGGGCTGACAATGTCATCGACATGCAGCCGTGCCGCAGCGCAAATTACTGTTGCGGCGGCGGCGGCGGTTTCCTGCAGGCGGGCATGAACGAACAGCGCCGCGCTTACGGCAAACGCAAGTTCGACCAGATTGCCGTGACCCAGGCACAGTACGTGCTGACACCTTGTCATAACTGCCATTCCCAAATCACCGATCTTGGCGACGTCTACGGCGGAGACTATAGGGTCGTTCATTTCTGGACGTTGATCTGCCTCGCGCTCGGAATTCTGGGTGAGAATGAACGCAAATATTTAGGTCCCGACCTGATGGACATTGGTTTGCCATGAGCACCATTGATCCGGCTGGAACGAAAACCTATGACACCGAGGTTCTGATCATCGGCGGCGGCGTCACCGGAACGGGCATCATGCGCGATCTTGCCTTGCGCGGTTTCCAGTGTTTGCTGGTGGAACGCAAGGACCTGAACGCCGGGGCGTCGGGCGGCAATCATGGGCTGCTTCACAGTGGCGGTCGTTATGCCTCAAGCGATGCGGAGACGGCCGCCGAATGCCGAATGGAATCCGATATCATCAAGCGTATGGCGCCGGAATGCATTGATGATTGCGGCGGCTTGTTTGTCGCCGTCGAAGGGGACGATCCGGCCTTTGCCGAGCGCTTTCCTGAACACTGCGCCAAGGCCGGTATCGACTGCCAGTCTTTAAGTCCTCAGGAAGCCAGGAAAAGGGAGCCCCAGCTTTCCGACACCGTCTTCGCCGCCTACGTCGTGCCGGACGCCAGCATCGACCCGTTCCACATCACGCTGGGCAACGTCCATCATGCCCAGCAACTGACAGATAGCACCTACCTACCGCACACCGAGGTGATTGAGTTTGACATTGCCGATGGCACGATTGCCAGCGCCTTGTGCCGCGACCTTCGGTCCGGGGAGAGCGTTCGCATTAGCGCCAAGCAGGTCGTCAACGCGAGCGGAGCCTGGGCCAGGAATATTGCTCAACTGGCGGGCTGCACCGATGTCGATCTGCTATATGTCAAGGGAACGTTGATTGTCAGTAATTCGCGCCTTTGCAATGGGGTCGTCAACCGCCTGCGTCCGCCGGGGGATGGCGATATTCTGGTACCGGGCGGCACCGTTTCCCTTTTGGGGACGACATCCGATAAAGTCGACAGCCTTGAAGGGCTGCGCCCAACCGTTGATGAAGTCGACCACATCCTGAACGAGGGCATGCCCATGCTGCCGGTGTTAAGGGACACCCGTTTTATTCGCGCCTTCTGTGGCGTGCGCCCCTTGTTGCAATCATCCGATGCCGGGATGGACGGACGAAAGGCGAGCCGGGGGTTTCAGCTTTTTGATCACGAGGATCAGGGGCTTAAAAATTTCACCAGTCTGGTTGGCGGCAAGTTGACGACCTATCGCCTGATGGCGGAAAAGACGGGCGATCTGGTGACACGCCGAATGGGCAAGAAGGCTCCGTGTAAATCGGCCAGCGAACCCTTGCCCGCAGGCGACAGCGTGCGCTGGACCGAACCCGGATATGCACCGCGTTTTTGGTACCGGCGCAACGATCCGACGGACGCCATCCTGTGTGAATGTGAAATGGTTCCGCGTTCCGCCATTGATGAAATTGTCGAGACCGCGCCCGGCGCGGAAAGCCATATGACACTGCGCGCCATCGGATTGCGCTCGCGCGTCGGCAAAGGAACCTGTCAGGGCTCCTTCTGCGCCGCACGGGTTTCATCCTATCTTTATGACAGCGACGTCTATTCGGGCGTCGAGGGACGCGATCACATGCGTGACTTCTTGGCCGAAAGGTTTAAAGGCTTGCGGCCCGTTTTGTGGGGTAAGCAGATGCCGCAGATGGAATTGGCGGAAGCCTTTCATTGCGGCCTTTTAGGTCTCGACTTTAAAAAAGAGAACGGGTCCGGGTCGTCCTCATGAAACGGGAATTGAGACAATACACCACCCAGGTGACGGTGATCGGTTCCGGCCTTGCTGGTTTTGCAGCCAGCATGTTCGCCCTGGATCGTGGCATCCAGACGGCCCAGATCGGCAACACCGGGGCGGTGGCCTACACCACCGGCTACTTCGACTTGCTCGGGGGTGATGGCGGCGAGGTCATCGACGATCCCTGGCGGGGGATTGAGGCTTTGCGCAAAACCGAGCCCGATCATCCGCTGTCCCGCATTGACGACAAAGACATCCGAACCGCTTTTTCCAAATTTACTGAAGCTCTGTCCGCCCTCGGCCTTGGATACACGCAACCGGGCGAGAACAACTTAATGGCCCTGCTGCCGGGCGGCATCGCCAAGCCGACACTGTCGGTTCCGAAAACCATGCTTGGCGGTGTCGAAGCGGCCAGCAAAGGCGCGCAAACGTTGATTGTTGATTTCATCGGTCTGCAGGGCTTTAGCGCCAAGGAAATGGTCGCCAACCTGTCATCATCCTGGCCCGGCCTCGGGGCCGAGACGGTCGCCTTTCCGGATATGGAAAGCGGCGCTTCGGTTTATGTGGAAGTCATGGCCCGCTCGCTTGAAGTCGCCGAAAACCAGAAACGTCTGGCTAAGCGCATCAAGGCTGTTTTGGGAGACTCCAAGGTTGTCGGCCTTCCTGCTATTCTGGGCATTCACGGTTCGGACGTGGTTCATGCCCAAATGGAAAAACTAATCGGCGTTCCGGTTTTTGAAATCCCCACCATGCCGCCTGCCGTGCCGGGAATAAGGCTTCGTGAGTTGTTTGAAGGGACGCTACCGGACAAAGGATTGATGCTGGTGCCACAACACAAAGCCAATCGGATTGACCTGAATGAGGACGGCATCATTGTTAACCTGGAAGACAGTTTCGGCGAGATCCAAATTCAATCCCAGGCGGCCATTCTGGCCACGGGCCGTTTCCTTTCAGGCGGGCTTGCCGCCGATCGCCATGGCGTCCGCGAAACCCTGGCGGGAATACCGGTGAGCCAGCCCGACAACCGAAACGATTGGCACAATCCCGATTATTTCGATGCAGGAGGGCATCCGATTAATCGTTCTGGAATAGAAGTTGATGGATGCTATCGCCCCCTGGACGCCAACGGCAATCCCGCCAGCGAACGCCTTTTCGCCGCCGGTATCGTGTTGGCTCATCAGGACTGGATTCGCCAACGTTGCGGCGCCGGCATCTCCTTCGCGAGTGCCTACAAAGCGGTTGAGGCAGCCTCAAAGATTTTGGAAGCGTAAGCTTAATTGGGAAAAATTTTGTATGAATCTCTTATGACAAGGCATGGTCATGAGGACTGGGGTTTCTTTTTCTTAAAATTACAAGTCACTTATCCCCGAATTGGCTGCTTCGGGTCAGAAGCGGACCTAATTACTACCCTAAAATGATGTCTGCTTTACCCCCAAAAGCAGACTGTCCGTCATCGCACAATGTGAAACAAAATGATGTGCTTTCGGTCAAAATGTCACTTGATAAACTTGGCTATTAAAAAAGGCCGGAATGGGGGATAACGCCCTACCCTGATCGGGCAATGTTTTCAGGGATTGAAAAGTTTCAGTCCGAAAATGGTTTGAAAAAAGACGGCTTAATCAAACCGGGCGGGCCGACAGAAACCCAGTTGGCAGCAAAATCCCCAATTTACAGGTGCCCAAAATGCGGGGCTCCTCATGGCGGTGTGGCCGGAAAACTTTGCCCGGATTGTGCAAAAAAAGCTAGTTAGGGACAAGCGGATGTAGGCGGCTTAATAAACCGTCTTCATCCGCTAGAGGATTTTAAAGACCTGTCGAGAAATATTTGGATATCCTGATCTTTATATCCTAACAGCTGGCCGATTTCCGTCTCAAGCTCGTGCGTTGAAGGTTCATCATGCTGGTGGATGGCGCGGTGAATTTCTATGAGCCTCTCGATCCGCCATTGTTCTTCGGGCAAGGCGTAAAACAGAAAACGCATATCATGGCTACCGGTCTGAGAAGCCGTCACTACAATGTCACGCATAATCAATTTGCCGTCTGCCACGTACGGGGCAAAATCCTGCTCTGGTAATTCAAATGATGGTGGGATCACATCGGAGAACATAGCTACCGGTTTTTCACCAGCCAGCATGAGTTCCAACTCCTTACCCTCGTGGGGGCCGATTCCGGGTGGAATATTTTCGTCGTCAGGGGTGTCCAATGATTCGAATTGTCCCAAATTTGTCCCCAAATAAGCAATCTTAATAAATTGATGCCCTCTAAGTCATTGAAAACATTGGCGCACCCGACAGGATTCGAACCTGTGACCTCTGCCTTCGGAGGGCAGCGCTCTATCCAGCTGAGCTACGGGTGCTCCTTGTTTTTAAAGGGTTTTTTTGACCCTTAGGCGGCATTCTCATTTTCTGCCGTGACCAAAACGTGACCAAATGCGTCCAAGGCCTGGATTGCCTTCTCCGCGAAGTCGGGAGCGAGGTGAGAATGCATTTGCACCATCTCGAACGACTTGTGTCCGGTCAGGTGCATGACCTCATACAACGGAACACCGGCTTGCACAAGTCGGGATGCAAACGTAGGGCGAAGATCGTGAAACCGGAGGCCTTCCAGGCCCGCCCTGTCGCGTGCCCTGTTGAACGCGACTTTCATGCTCTTCACCGCTTTCCCTTTGTACGTGAAGACCGGGCCGCTTTGTTTGGGCCCTCGCGCCGCAAGAGGGGCACGAAATCACAAAAAGGAATGGAAAACCCGGAAAAGGTATCGACCGAGACCCCTAACCACTCTGCAGCCTCATCCCGGTTCAGGTAGCGTTACGGGCGGGACGGTTACGTTAAGGGTGGTTTCTGTCGTCATGGTTTTAAGGGATTCGTATCCATTTCGTTACGTTACGGTGTGTTTGATACGTTACGAACACCCCAAGCTTTAAGCGAAACACTCCCAATTTGTTGCGGACCCGTATCGTTACGAATGGGACTTGCTTTAAGGGGCGTATCGAAAAGGTGAATGGGTGATGTGATTCGGTTTGCTTGCGGTCCTTTAAACTTAAAGGGAAACACCCAAAAGAGACGGCCTTTAAAGGGAGGTTTCGTTGTCAAAATCTTTAAAAGCTTTCAAATTTGGTTTCCGAATCGTGGATCCAATATGTGCTGTTACGGCTTTCCCAATCAATCTCGTATACGGAAACTTTTCCGTATACGGAAAAAAGCAGGAAAATTCAGAAATTATCTTTTTTCCGTTATGTAACGGGGTGGCTTGGGTTTAAGGCAGTATCTAAGGATGTCAATTATCCACCGTTTTGTCGCCGGAGCCTTATGGAGTAGGGCTTTAAGGGCAGTATCACCACTATTACTTTTACTAAACCGGATAGGAAATAAGATAATTTACTTTACAAAGGTATTATTTCCTGATGTAAATGTGCCTGGATTGTTCCCCGTTTTCTATTCTAATTTGGGACCTGATCCGGAAATATGGATGTGCCCGTCGGGCCGGTAAAACCGATAACCCACTACGGATAACTCTTCCCAGGACAAATTTTAACCGCGCAGAACAGCGCCTATGCGCTGCCGCGCCCGTACATATGTGCGCAAACCCATTGAACAGGTTTGTTCGCCGGAGAACTGACACATGCTTCAACCATTCAAATTAAAAAATCCACTCGGGATGCCATACACCATGGACCAGGACGATATATGGAATACCAAACGCGCCCTAGTTGATCTTGGCCACTACAAGGTGCCCGACCATGGCCTCAACCCATATGCCGATAGAATTATGATTGAAGGTATCAAATCCTTTCAAAGTGATAAGGGTTTGAAAGTCGATGGCGTGATGAAACCGGACGGCCCTACCCACGAGACTCTTTCCAAGGTTCTTAAAAATCGGGGGATTGTAGCGGAACAACAGAAACGTCCAGGCACCATTTGGGATGAAGTTGATCGAAGCAAAAAGCCGATTGGCTTCCTCGACCTGGTTTTGAAATCGGCCATTTCAAAAAATCAGGACAAGGGTACCATTGGCAATACTAATCTATCCCATCATGCCGCAAATCCCCCTAAATCACCGGAATCAAAAAAGAAATCAAAGGGAGAAAAACAGGTCGCCTTTGCGCCCGCAATTCCGGTTGGCGTAGAAGCTACGGCATTTATAGCCCGTATTGTCGGGCCACAAGTCCTGAGGGCGCTTGGTCTTGGCGCTGGAGTTGCAGCGGGTAAAAAAATTGGTGATGAACTTCAGCAAAGAACAGATCAGGGTTCTACGTCAGAACGAACCGATCAGGCAACACCTCTCCCTCCCATTCCCCCAAGCGAGCCAGGTGACGACCCTCGTCCCAAAATGGAGGAATTACCTGCCACGCCTCCGTTTGAACACATAGATCCCTCACGACCTATTCCGGAAAATAATGAGCCAGCCATTTACGTTCATCCGATTCCGGATGATGAGCTTGGTAAGTTGAGCCAAATTCTCGATAATCGTCGGGGAAAGCCAGAGACACAGGAAGAACTCGTTGATATTCGCGATCAAATATTGAAGCAAAATCCTGACTGGAAACATACGGGCGGTGGCCGTAATCAATCAGATGGCACAGACATTCCCGAGAAACATATCCCGGGTCCTGGCAGAAAATTTGGAGATAGTCGTCCCGGAGGCAATTTTTCAGATTTGACCTTTGAAACGCCTAAAGGCCGAACAGTGCATGTGCAGAGTGTTGATGTTGATCGCAACGGCAAACCCACAAATCGTGAACTTAAAGCGGCGGAACGGATTCGCCGTCGGACCAATGCAGACGTCATTCTTATTCCAAAAGGTTGGCAAAAACGGCGCCGTTAAGGTGAATAATATACGGTTGTTTCACTTATAGATGGCTCAATTAAAAAAATTAAGGTTTTGGTGCATTGTTTGCCTTCCATTTAGAATGCACTGAGGTAATTTTGGAAAGTTAAGGGGGTTTATAACTCCCCTATTCTCCAATCTAAGGAGAGCAGAATGTCTGGGCCGCAAGACGAAAAGGGAATTCCTCAAAGGTGGAAACGCGCTGCAAAAGAGGGTGCCTACAATCAGTGGAAGGAATTCGGTATTGCCGAAAACGATGACACCATATTGCCCCCCGATATGGCGATTCAATTTGCCGACGAAAACGTTGATTGGTGTCCTCATGGAGTGCGCTTAAGAGGGTCGATATTTGTAACAATTGAATTGTGCGTCATTGGCGATGAGGTCGACCAGTCAGAAGAATACAGAAGAATGGTTTCCGCCTTGGAGGATCTAAGTGAATATATTTTAGCCGTTGGGTTGTACACATATCTGCTGGGTTGTGAACACCACGTCTCGAAAGTCTATGACGCTATCTGCGGTGAATTGGACCTCCGTTATTCATCATTTACAGCCATCGATCTTGTCAATCGGTTTGGATTTGCATGGAACGCGGCTGACGGCGTGATGATAGAGCTAAACCCGGCAAACGTATGGACAACCGAAGCCCCGGCAAATGTGTGGAATGATCCTTGAGCTTAAAAAATTTTAACCAATTGCTAGTGGGGAGAGGGTGAATCCTTATCGTACAAAAAATTATTGGAAAAAGGGTCATAAGACCTACGAAGCTCTAGTGTCACAAATAGTTGAATCTGCCAATTGGCAAAATGCCATAAAGCAATCTGACTTACGATCAAATGATTGAATACAAATCGAATTAGAAAGAAAACTCAGAAAAAGTGGGTACCTGTATCTCAGAAAGCGTCAGTCAAAAAGTGAGCCTCAGAAAAACTTTGGCGGACCTTTTCTTCGAACCATAAAGAAAGAAGATTTAGCAAAAGCCGTTGCCGCTTGCGAACTTGATCCCAATGAAACCAGGTCAGGAGTTGAGAATTTATTCAGTGACAGGCTTTATAAGCAAATATTTCGAGGTACAGGGCCGCGCTTCAACCTACAAAAATTTTGTTTTGGCAACTTGTTACCAAAGTAGGCAAGGGAAAATTCGGGCCAAGACCTATTCAACAAAAATATAGCCAAATTTCGTATTGCCCTTAATGATGACTCTTAATGCAAATTGAATGTTGTGATCGGTAAAATTATTGGTCACGTTTTGGTCACGGTGTGAACCTGATACCCCCTAGGGCAGCAAGCGCTGCCCTCTTTAACAGCCTTTCCCACAAATATCTGAAAAACAACAAAAACCGCACAACCGTGACCGACTTAATCCGTTTTATCCGGTTTTATCAAGTTTTATGCGGTTTTGTTCGGAAAAAACGGTTTGCGACAGCACCCGAACAAGCTATTGATATATATGGAGTTTTCCCGATTTATTTGCCCATTCGGAGGGCAGCGCTCTATCCAGCTGAGCTACGGGTGCTTGAGGTTTGCGCAATCTACCCTTATCCTCCGGTGACGGCAAGCGGCAGTTGTTGGCGGGACTGGGTTTATCCGGCACGGGCGCTGATCCACTTGTCGATATCACGCCACACGACTTCCCCTTGCAGGTCGCGGGTCAGCATGTGGTAGCCGTTGGCGTAGAAGATCACCTGCCTGTCGATCTTGCCAGTTTCTGGCAATCTTGAAAGCATCAATTCAGTTGGTTTTCTCGGGATAATCTCATCCTTTTCCCCGTAAAGTATCAGTAAAGGCAGATCGATCTGGTAGGCCGCCTTGAGTGCTGCGTCCATCAGATTTGTCAGGCCGTAAACCGCATCAACCCTGGTTTTCTTGATGATCAATGGGTCCCGGCCAAGGGCTCGCAGCATTTCAATATTGTCAGAGGCCATGATCTTGAGGCCCTGGCCCGTCAGTTTGGCTCTTGGCATGATGTGGCTGGAAAGCCATAACGCGGTGGATTGATACCAGGGCATGGCTTCCCGTCCCCAGACCGCCGGGGCAGACAATATAACGCCTTCAATGCCAAGGGTCTGGTTCAGGTCGCGGGCTTTCTTGAGGGCGACCATAACAACAGCGCCGCCCATGCTTTCACCAAACAGATAGAGCGGCGTGTCCGGGTGGCGGGCCAGAACAAGGGCGATGATCGTTTCAAGATCCTGAGTTAAGGCTGCAATGCCGGGCCAGATCCCTGCGGCAGGCGTGGCGCCAAAACCGCGTTGATCAAAAGCGTATGTGGTGACGCCGCGGTCGGCCAGAAAATTACCTGGTCCATCAAAGAAATTGCTGTAGTCGTTAAAGCCATGGACGGCGATGACGACAGCTGCGGGTTTTTGATCTTCGGACATCCACTTACGAAGCGGGATTGCAAGCCCGTCATGGGCGATAAAATGATCACTGTTCAGGCTTGGCATTGCGGTTTCATTTCTGGGTTGCTGAATGTCGGGTGACGCGCAGCCGCCAAGCACCGTCACAAACAGTAATGTGGTAACAACCAGCAAAGCCCGGGGCACCATTAGCGGCCATCACTTGTTGAGGTCAGGGACAGAAAAATATCTTCAAGTTCGGCTTCTTTTGTAACCAGATCGGTAACACTCAGGCCCGCTTCGGCAATGGCACCGAGAATTTCACCACTGTTGGTTTTGCTTGGTGGATAGCAGATACGCAAACGCTGGTTACTCTTAAGCTCGACATTAAAGTGCTTCAGGGTTTCGGGAATAAAAGATAAATCCTCGCTGACAGTGACCGTCATTTCCTTGGCGTCGAGCTTGCGCAGTAGTGACTCCGTTGCTTCGCAGGTAATCAGTTTGCCGTGATCGATGATGGCGATGGTGTCACACAGTTGCTCGGCTTCTTCCAGATAATGGGTGGTCAGCAGCACGGTTGTTCCTTGCTCGTTGAGATGGCGAACGTATGACCATAATTGACGGCGCAAGTTCACGTCGACCCCCGCCGTTGGTTCATCAAGGACCAGCACCGGCGGCGAGTGGACCATCGCCTTGGCGACCAGCATACGGCGGCGCATGCCCCCTGAAAGGGTGCGCGCATAGGCATCGGCTTTATCGAGAAGACCGACTGCTTCAAGGATTTCATCGGAGCGCCGGGCGCTGGCCGGAACACCGTAGAGACCGGCCTGCAGTTCAAGGGATTCCCGGGGCGTGAAAAAGGGATCGACATTCAATTCCTGGGGCACGATGCCGATTGAACGGCGGGCCGCGCGCATATCGGTTTCAATGTCGTAATCCCAGATGCGTGCCTCGCCGGATGTCGGTATCACCAGACCGGCAAGAATGTTTATCAGGGTCGATTTACCGGCTCCGTTGGGGCCTAGCAGGCCGAAAAACGAGCCGCGCGGAATGTTCAGGGATATTTTGTCCAGGGCTGGCTTCGGGGATGCCCCGTTCACACTGGCGTAGATTTTGCTCAAATTGATGGTTTGAACCGCATTGTCTGTCATCGGGGTTGGTCAGCCTTACATTAAAAGAGATCAATCGTATCACATGCGGGCTTTGAATGTCCGGCGGCAATCGCTATCATCTAGGCCCACTATATATTATCTCGTAAGGTGCGCCATGGAAGTCGAAGAAATCGTTATCGTCGAACAATCAAGCGTCAGCTGTGACGGCGGTGGCGGGCCGCTGGGTCATCCCAGGGTATACCTACAGATCGGCGATGAAGGCGAAATCGTCTGCCCATACTGTTCGCGCACTTATAAACTTGCCGAGGGCGCGAGCCAGGCCGCCGGCCATTAATCCCCCGTGACAGATAAAAATTCCACACCCACGCCGCGCCACGTCTTCCTGATCGATGGCTCGGGCTTCCTGTTTCGCGCCTATTACGGCATCAAGCAACGAATGACGCGGGCCGATGGCACTCTGGTCAACGCCGTTCACGGCTTTACCACCATGCTGATGAAGTTGATTGATGATACGGACGCCGACCACATTGCGGTTATTTTTGACAGCGCCCGCAAGACCTTCCGCAATGACATCTATGCTGATTACAAGGCCAACCGCGACGCCCCGCCCGATGACCTGATTCCGCAATTCGAGCTGGTCCGCGAGGCGACCCGGGCGTTCAACGTCGCCTGCGTCGATATGCAGGGGTTCGAGGCCGATGACCTGATCGCCACCTACGCCAAGCTGGCCAAGGAAGGTGGTGCCGATGTCACCATTGTTTCCTCGGACAAGGACCTGATGCAACTGGTTGATGACAAGGTGATTATGTTCGATGCCATGAAAAACCGGGAAATTGGGCCTGAGCAGGTGATGGAAAAGTTCGGCGTTGGCCCGGACCGGGTCATTGAAGTGCAGGCCCTGGCCGGTGATGCCTCTGACAATGTGCCCGGCGTTCCCGGCATTGGCCTTAAGACAGCGGCCTTGCTGATCAACGAATTCGGCGACATGGAAGGGGTGTTGGCCCACGCCGAGGAGATCAAGCAACCGAAGCGTCGGCAAAGCCTGATCGACAACGCACAGGACGCCCGCATTTCCAAAGAACTGGTGACCCTGAAATCAGATGTTCCGATCGACGTTCCCTTAAGCGACTTTGCCATAAGAGAGCCGGACCGCGACGACCTGCTTGCATTCCTTGCCGCCCAGGATTTCAAAAAACTGGCAGAGCGGGTGAGCAGCCGTTATGGCTATGAGGCTGCTGGTGAAAATTTTCCAGCCGCTGCGGCTGAAGAGATCAAGGCAACTTACCAGTTGGTGCAGGACCTTGAGACCCTGCAGGGCTGGATTGCCGAAGCCCACGAAAAGGGAGTCGTTGCGGTCGATACGGAAACCACCTCCCTTGACGCAACCCAGGCCGAACTGGTCGGCGTATCACTTTCCAACGGGGCCGGTCGGGCCTGCTATATCCCGCTTGCCCACAAGGCGCCTGCGGCCCAGGGCGCGTTTGATCTGGGCGATGGCGGTTCTGAAAGTGGTGCGGGCGAAGGCCCCGAGCAGGTTGACTTTGATCAGGCCCTTAAATGTCTGGGTGATTTGTTTGCCGACCCAAGTGTTTTGAAAGTCGGCCATAACATCAAGTATGACGCCCAGGTGCTGGCCAACTACGGCATTGTTCTGAACGCCATCGATGACACCATGGTGCTCTCATACGTGCTTGAAGGCGGCTTGCATGGACATGGCCTTGACGAGCTGGCACTGCTGCATTGCGATCATTCGACGATAAAGTTTAAAGAAGTGGCGGGCACCGGCAAGACGCAGGTGACGTTTGATTACGTCAGCCTGGATAAGGCGCTGGACTACGCTGCCGAAGATGCCGACATCACCAGCCGCCTGCACGGGATTCTCAAACCGCGTTTGGTCGACGAGTCCATGGTCACCGTTTACGAAACCCTGGAGCGACCCCTGATTGGCGTGCTCGTTGATATGGAACGTCATGGCATTAAGGTTGACGCGGTGGAACTCAAACGCCTGAGCGCCGATTTTACCGCCCGCCTGGGCGATCTGGAAGTTGAAATTCATGGCCTGGCAGGGCACGACTTCAATGTCGGCTCGCCCAAACAGCTTGGTGAAGTTCTGTTCGATGAAATGGATTTGCCGGGCGGCAAAAAAGGCAAAACCGGTGCCTATGCTACAGGTGCGGATGTGCTTGAGAAACTGGCCGGTGACGGCCATACATTGCCGCAAAAGGTACTCGACTGGCGGCAGTTGGCGAAACTGAAAAGCACCTATACGGACGCCCTGATCGCGCAAATTCATCCGGGCACCGGTCGTGTCCATACCTCGTACTCCATGGCCGGGACCTCGACAGGCAGGCTGGCCTCATCGAACCCAAACCTGCAAAATATTCCGGTCCGCTCCGAGGAGGGACGCAAGATCAGGAACGCCTTTATCGCCGAAGAGGGATGCCAGTTACTGAGCGCCGATTATTCGCAAATCGAGCTTCGCCTGCTGGCCCATGTCGCCGGTATAGATACCCTGATCGATGCCTTCAAATCTGGCGAGGATATTCACGCGCTGACCGCCTCACAGGTCTTCGGGGTGCCTGTCGAAGGTATGGACCCAATGGTGCGCAGGCAGGCCAAGGCCATCAACTTCGGCATCATCTACGGCATTTCGGCTTACGGCCTGGCCCGTCAACTGGATATTTCCAATGGCGCGGCCTCTGACTACATTAACGCCTATTTTGAGCGTTATCCGGGCATTCGCACCTACATGGAACAAACCAAGGAAGAAGCCCGTAATCAGGGTTACGTATCGACCCTGTTCGGGCGCAAATGTCATGTCCGTGGCATTGATGACAAGGCTCCGCAGATGCGCTCTTTTGCCGAGCGGGCCGCTATCAACGCGCCGATCCAGGGCGGTGCCGCCGATATAATCAAGCGCGCCATGATCGCCATGCCGGACGCCTTGAAGGATGCGGGTTTGAAAGCAAAAATGCTGCTTCAGGTACACGATGAACTGATCTTTGAAGTGCCGGATGAAGAAATCGAGGTAACGTCAGGGGTGGTTAAGAAAACAATGGAAAATGCAGCCAGTCTGGATGTTCCATTGATTGTCGATGTCGGCATCGGTCATAATTGGAACGACGCCCATTAAAATGGATTGGAGTGGCTGTGCCCAAGGAACTGAGAAAACTGGTTTTCGATGATGCCGAATTGCGGGCGGCTGCATACGACTATTGTTTGCGAAACAGCGTTAACATCCCGCAAGCACCTGTCGATGAAATACTGGTCAGCGATAATGATGCCAGTGTTCTGGTGCTCAGGTTTTCCTCAGGGGATTCGAATGATCCAAAGGAAGTGCCCTTGAGCCGCGATCAGGTCGGGGCCGCACTGATTAAATTCTGCTCGGCCAACAAAATTCCCCTGCCGCGTGTTGCACAGAAGATATTGAAAGTTGACGGCCAGGAAGTCTCGATGATGGTCAGTGTGCAATGGGCGACCAAACCAAAAATCGACTAAACCATCTGCATCTTGCCGGAATTGCGGGCCGGGGCAGTGGATTTGTTTTGTCGTTTGATCACCCGGTATCCCAACAGTAAACCCAGAATGGCGGCGTGAATGATTGGCCCGCTAAGGTCGGCCTTGACCATCATCCAGTAATGAATGACACCGCCGACCCCGGCCAGGTAGGCACCGCGGTGCAACAGGCGCCAGCGTTTGGCACCCATTTTTTTGACCATTCCCTTGGGCGATGTCACGGCCAGGGCCAGTAAAACAAGATATGTCGCCATGCCCAGCGTGATGAAAACCCTTTTGACGATATCGGCCCAGATATCGGTCCAGTTGAAAAATTGATCGGCAATGACATAGTTGGCCAGATGCAGGGTCGCATAAGCAAAGGCGAACAAGCCCAACATGCGCCGGAAACGGACCGGTGTCGTCCAGTTCGTTATCTTCACCAGGGGGGTTACCGAAAGCGCGATCAGGACAAACCGCAAGGCCCAGTCGCCAAGATAGCGATTGACCTGCTCGACCGGATTGGCATTCAGGCCGGTTCCCACATCGCCGTTAATAATGCGCCAGGCAATCCACGCAAGCGGGATCAGGCACAGCATAAAGACTGTGGGTTTGGCAACCCAGCGGATGGTGTCCTGTTTGGTCATGTTAAAAAGATTTACTTAAATCCATGCCGTCGTAAAGGCTGGCGACTTCTTCGCCGTAACCATTGAACTTAAGGGTTTCGACTTTTGGCGAGAAATAACCGCCACCCAGGCGGCGTTCCTTGGCCTGGCTCCAGCGTGGATGGCTGACTTCCGGATTGACGTTGGCGTAGAAGCCGTATTCATGCGGGGCCGAGCGGTTCCAGGTCGTCGGCGGCATAGTGTCGACCAGCCGGATGCCGACGATGGACTTGATCGATTTGAAACCGTACTTCCATGGCACGACAAGACGGATCGGCGCGCCGTTCTGGCCCAGCAGTTCTTCACCATACAGGCCGACGGCCATCAGGGTCAGCGGGTTCATGGCTTCGTCCATGCGCAGGCCTTCAACGTAGGGCCAACTCAATACGCGCCGCACCTGTCCGGGCATCCGTTCGGGGTCATTGAGGGTTTCAAAGGCCACGTATTTGGCTTTTGAAGTTGGTTCGAACCGCTTGATGATTTCAGCCAGTGGAATGCCGACCCAGGGCACGATCATCGACCACGCCTCCACACACCGAAAGCGGTAAATGCGCTCTTCAAGTTTGTGGGGCCTGATCAGGTCGTCAAAGTCATAAACACCCGGTTTACCAACTTCGCCGCCAACCTGGACCTTCCATGGCCGGGGTTTGAAATCCCCGGCCATGACAGCCGGATCATCCTTGCCGGTTCCGAATTCGTAGAAGTTATTGTATGTGGTGACGTGGTTGTAGGGTGTCGGCTCCTCGCTGGTGCTTAACGGGCTTTTGATAATGCCAACAAGGGGCTTGCCGCGTTTTGGATCGGTTGCCGCCAGCGCGCTTGATGACAGAAGGCCGGGCATCAAGGCCGAGCCGGCGCTGGCAATGGCGGCGGATTTGATAAAGTGACGGCGGTTCATAAACACCGATTTCGGCGTGATCTCCGAGCTTTTAATGTCGGATAAAATCTTGTTCTTGATCAGCATTTGGACAGCGCCAGCCTAAAGGGCCAACCTCCTTTTTTTTAATGATTCGACAATCTTGCATAATTGCCTACAAGCTGGAAATAACATCATCGTGAAGTGGTCGTGTATCAATGATTTGCAGTGCTGCACATTTCGGTATAATCCAAATCAATGCAAACGCTCTATCACTTATGGCTCAACCCTTTCTGCCGGAAAGTTCGCATCGTTCTTCACGAGAAGAAGATTGATTTCGACTTGAAGGTTGAAAATGTCTGGGAACGGCGCCGCGAATTCCTGGCTCTCAATCCGGCTGGTGATGTGCCTGTTTTGGTCGAACCGGGTGGCACGGCGCTTTCGGGCAGTGACGTGATTGCGGAATTCATGGATGAAATTCATCCAGAGCCGCCGCTGGTTGGCCGTCACCCACTGGAACGCGCTGAGGTGCGCAGGCTGGTTGCCTGGTTTGATCGCAAATTTAACGAGGAGGTGACGGAAAATCTTGTCGGCGAGAAGGTGATGAAGCGGTTTTTGGGACTCGGTGCGCCGGATTCAAAAGCAATCAGGGCCGGACACAACAATATCCACACCCATCTTTCCTATATTTCGTACCTGATCGAGCGACGCAAATGGCTGGCCGGAAGTGAAATGACATTGGCCGATATCGCTGCCGCCGCGCATTTGTCGACCATCGATTATCTGGGTGATGTGCCGTGGGCTGAACACCAAAGTGCCAAGGACTGGTATGCCCGCATCAAGTCACGTCCCAGTTTCCGCTCGCTGCTTTCGGACCATATTCCCGGCGCGCCGCCTTCAAAACATTACGCCAACCTGGATTTCTGATTTACCTGATCTGCCACGAAGCGTAGACGATTTTGACGTTGCGTTCCTGGCGGCGCTTGACCTCGCCACTGGTGGTGTCGATGAAGGCGAACATCTTTTGTGACTTGGGGTCTTCGATTACTTTCAGATACGTGCCTTTTGGATTTTCAAAAATATCCCCGATTGCCGGATCGTTTCGGGTTTCGCCGTCTGAATAGTTAAACTTTGGCGGGTTACCGCAATCAATCAGCATGTCTTCGGGGTCCACATAGACCATCGCCAGGCCCTCCGCCAGCCTGGGGGTAACCTGAATCAGGTAATGGTGAATGTATTCGGTGCCCTGGCGTTCGGCCTTGATGAAAACGGTCTCTGGTTGTTCACTGTCTGGTTTGCGGACGCAATGGCCGCGCGGCACCAAGTGGGCCATTATGGGAGTCGAATTGGGCGTGTTCATTGTTAGATTTTATCCCTCAGGTCATCTATCCTGTCGAAGGTATGGGGCATGTCGTGCCCCTTGTCCATCATAACAGCAGCGAAAATAATGCCCCAACCCCGTCTTTTTTGTTTTGGCCTTGGATACAGCGCACGGGCGCTGGCCCTGGTATTGATCGGTGAAGGCTGGCAGGTTGCCGGTACGGTCCGTGAAGAAGACAATCTCGAAGAGCTTAAAAGCCTGGGCATTGAGGCCCACCTTTTTGATCGGGACCGACCGCTGGAAAATCCACAGAGTCTGTTTGAGAATGTCAGCCATGTGCTTTCATCCGTACCGCCTGACGGGCAAGGTGACGTTGTTCTTGATCTTCATAGCGATATCCTTGCCGGACCGTTCGACTGGATCGGTTATCTGTCGACTACCGGCGTCTACGGCAACAGGGATGGTGGGTTGGTCAATGAAAGTGACGCCCTTGCCCCAACATCGGACAGGGCGCGCCGGCGCGCCGAGGCTGAAAGCCGGTGGCGTGCCTTGGGGGCTCACGCCTTCAGGTTGGCCGGAATTTACGGCCCCGGACGCAATGTTCTTGAAGATGTCAGGGCCGGACGGGCCAGGCGTATTGACAAGCCGGGTCACGTTTTCTCACGCATCCATGTGGATGATATCGGCAATGTTGTTCGGGCCTCCATGAAAAGACCAAACCCCGGTTCTATCTATAATGTCTGTGACGACGAACCGGCTGCGCCTATGGAGGTGGTGACCTATGCCTGTGAACTGCTGGGGGTAGCGCCACCGCCGGTGCAGAGTTTCGATGAGGCCGAAAAGAAAATGTCAGCAATGGGCAGGACATTCTGGGCCGACAACAAACGGGTTGATAATAGCCGCATCAAAAATGAGCTGAACGCCCGTCTTCTCTATCCCGGTTACCGGCAAGGACTTGCCGCGATTTTAGAGAGCATCCAGTAAGGTATCGAGAATTGCCCTCAGGCGGGCCAGATCGTCGGGTTCTGACAGGCGGTGGTCGCCGTCCTTGATCAGGGTGATCTCGACGTCGGTGCTGGTCAGCTTTTCCTGTAAACGAAGCGCCGTTGCCCAAGGTACATCGCTGTCCTTGAGGCCCTGAATCAACCGCACAGGCTGGTTCAGCATAATGTCGTCAGCCAAAAGCAGGTTGTTGCGGCCATCATCGATCAGTCTCTGGGTGATGGTGTAGGGCTCCCCGTCATCGTAATCGCAAGGCACTTCAATGAAGCCATCGCGGGTTAAATTACGGCGTTGTTGATCAGTCAGTTCGCCCTCGATCAGGTCTTCGGTGAAGTCTGGTGCGGCGGCCAGACCAATCAGAGCGCAAACCCGTTCCTGTAATCTTAAAGCCGCCAGCAGCATGATCCAGCCACCCATGGACGATCCAACCAGCACCTGCGGCCCTTCGGTCAGTTGTTCGATGGCGAAAATGGCGTCCTCAGCCCACTGGCCGATGGTGCCCTCTGCGAAAACTCCCGATGACTGACCGTGGCCACTGTAATCGAAGCGCAGGAATGCCTGGCCGCGGGTCTTGCAGTGTTCTTCCAGCGCCATCGCCTTGCTTCCGGTCATGTCAGACATGAAGCCGCTCAGGAAAACCACACCCGGAGATTTTCCCGTAATGGAATTGTAGGCGATTGTCGCGCCGTCTGGACGTGCTAGTATCTGTGGCGGGATTTGAGCGGTCATCGTTTTAGACTCACTGTTTAAGTCGAATGAAGATACATGGGGCATAATGAAACAGGTTGACGACCTAAACAATGCTGAGTATGCGACGGACCGGACTGTTCCGGTTCAGCCCTTCTGGGCCGACGCTGACGGTCCACGACCGACCGTGTTGCAAGTCCTGCCGACACTGGTTCAGGGCGGTGTCGAGCGCACGACGGTGGATATTGCCGGGGCCGTGGTCAAGGCTGGCGGGCGCGCTCTTGTCGTATCGGCGGGTGGCCCCATGGTTCACGAAATCACCCGCGCCCGGGCCGAACACATCACCTTGCCCGTTGATAGCAAAAACCCTTTTGTCATCTATGCCAATATTGCCCGGTTGGTGAAAATCATTGTTGAAAACGATGTTGATATTGTCCACGTGCGCTCTCGCGCCCCGGCCTGGAGCGCGTATGCGGCAGCAAAGCGAACCGGGGTCAGTTTTGTGACAACCTTTCACGGCACCTATTCCCTGGGCGGCAGACTAAAACGGCGTTACAACGCGATCATGACCCAGGGTCAGCGGGTGATTGCCAATTCCACTTTTATCGCAGGACACATCCGCAAAAATTATGGCATCAAGGCATCAAAGTTGAAGATCATTCATCGCGGCGTCGATCTTGAACGTTTCGACGCTCAAAAAGTTTCGGCGCAAAGGGTGATCGGGCTGGCCGATGAATGGCGTCTGGATGATGGATTGCACGTGGTTATGTTACCCGGTCGCCTGACCCGTTGGAAAGGGCAAACAGTGTTCATCAAGGCCATCGCCAACCTGGTCGGGCGGGGCCGCACAGATATCCGTTGCCTGTTGGTTGGTTCGGACCAGGGACGCAAGGACTATCGCAAGGAGCTTGATAAACTGATCGCTGAAAACGGCTTGAATGAAATTGTCCGCATCGTTGAAAACTGTAACGACATGCCCGCCGCTTACATGCTGACCGATGTCGTTGTCTCGGCCTCGACCGATCCCGAAGCCTTCGGGCGGGTGGTGCCAGAGGCACAGGCCCTGGGCCGCCCCGTCATTGCCACCGACCATGGCGGTGCCCGCGAAACAGTGATCCCTGGAGAAACAGGCTGGCTGGTGCCGCCGGGCGATGTGGAGGCGCTGGCGACAGCCATCGAACATGTACTCAACCTCGATGAAAATGCGCGCAAGGAACTGGCAGAAAAGGCGGTCCAAAACGTTCGCCAGTACTTCTCGAAGGCGGCGATGTGTGCCAAGACACTGGCAGTCTATGACGACATATTACAACTGACTGCCGACCCAAATGCCTGAGACGCAACGTAAAATTCTTATTATCAAGTTGGCAGCGCTGGGTGATTTCGTTCAGGCGCTGGGGCCGTTTGCGGCAATCGCCCGGCATCATCAGGACGACCATCTGACATTGCTGACGACCGACCCGTATGTGGAGATGGCCCGGGCAACGGGAATGTTTGATCAGGTGTTAAGCGACAGCAAACCGCGTGGTCTGGCATTCGGGCAATGGCTCGCCTTACGCCGCACATTGCGTTCGGGGGGCTACGCGCGGGTTTACGATTTGCAAACCTCCGACAGAAGCAGTTTTTACCGACGTCTGTTCTGGCCCTCCCCGTCTCCTGAATGGTCGGGCATCGCCCGCGGTTGCTCACATCCCCATGACAATCCAGGGCGGGATTTGATGCACACCATCGAGCGTCAGGCCGAACAGTTGCAGGTGGCGGGTATTGAAACGGTGAGCGATGCCATGGCGGACCTGAGCGGCCTGGACGCGCCGGTTGTGCGTTTCGCCGTGCCTGATAAATTTGCCTTGCTGGTTGTTGGCGGGGCAGCGCACCGACCGGAAAAACGTTGGCCGATTGAACGTTATGCTGAACTGGCAAAGCGCCTCCTTGGTTGCGATCTCACCCCGGTTTTGATTGGGGGCCCGGCGGAGACTGAGGCCATGGACCTGATCACTGCCGACTGTCCCCAGGCCCTGAATTTGTGTGGCCAGACCAGCCTGCTTGAAATTGCTGGCCTGGCCCGTCTGGCCAGGCTTTCTGTTGGCAATGATAGTGGCCCCATGCACTTAATAGTGGGGCTCGGCTGCCCGTCGGTCGTGCTCTACAGTCATGCCTCCGACCCCAGGCTTTGTGGCCAGCGCGGACCAAAGGTATCCTACATAAGAAAGCCTGATCTGGCGGATGTGGGCGTTGATGAGGTAATGGAGGCACTAGAGCTTGCTTGACACAGACGTTAATCGTCTTACATTCCCGGCTGCTTTGAATTTTCTGGATAAAAGGCGATTTTGATGGTCGCGATCACACTCCCTGACGGCAGCGTCAGAACCTTCGATGGACCGGTCAGCGGTGCCGAGTTGGCTGCCGACATTGGCCCAGGCCTTGCGAAAGCGGCCTTGGCTATCCGCATCGGCGATGAAATGGCTGATTTGTCGACGGTTTTTGAAACCGATGCCGCCGTCTCCATTGTTACTTCCAAGGACGAGGAGGCGCTTGATCTGCTGCGTCATGATACAGCCCATGTACTGGCCGAAGCGGTTCTGGAAATGTATCCGGGTGTCCAGGTGACCATCGGACCATCCATCGAAAACGGTTTCTATTACGATTTTTCGGTTAAAGACCCCTTCACGCCGGAAGATCTGGAAAAAATAGAGGCCCGGATGCATGAAATCGTCAAGCGTGACGAAGTGATCACCCGCGAAGTCTGGGACCGCGATGAGGCCATTACGTATTTCAAGGATAACGGACAGTCCTATAAAGCCGAACTGATCAGCGACTTTCCGGCCAATGAAACCATCACGGTTTACAAGCAGGGTGATTTCATTGATTTGTGTCGTGGCCCACACCTGCCTTCAACGGGAAAAGTTGGCACTCATTTCAAATTGATGAAGCTGGCCGGTGCCTATTGGCGCGGTGATTCCAACAATGAAATGTTGCAACGGGTCTACGGCACCGCCTGGGCAGACAAGAAACAACTCAAACAGTACCTGCATATGCTGGAAGAGGCCGAAAAGCGTGACCACCGTCGTCTGGGACGTGAAATGTCACTGTTCCACTTGCAGGATGTGGCGACGGGCTCGGTGTTCTGGCATCCCCATGGCTGGACCCTGTACCGGACCATTCAGGACTACATGCGTAAACGCCTTGAGGGTGGCGGCTATGTGGAGGTCAACACCCCGCAGCTTGTTGATCGCGCCTTGTGGGAAGATTCAGGCCACTGGGAGAAATTCCGCGAGCATATGTTCATCGCCGAATCCGAAGACAGGATGCTGGCTATCAAACC
>JACNJU010000143.1 GCA_014382375.1 Rhodospirillaceae bacterium | reverse complement strand
TTCGCGCGCATGCCCTCTATCAAGGTGAAGCTGGTGCCGCCCATGCCGCCAACATCGATGGCCGCTATCCCTGTCTCGGCAAGGCGGGCAGCGGTTGAATGATCAAATCCGCATCCGGTTTCCTTGACCATCACCGGGACCGGCGACGCCGCAACCAGATTTGCAAGGGCCTCGAATGCACGTCCCAGTTCGATTTTACCCTCTGGCTGCACCAGTTCCTGCAGCACATTGACATGTATCGCCAGCGCATTGGCCTCGATCATGTCGATCAGTTTGCGCAGAACATCGGTCCCGATCTTGCCTTCAAGAATTTGTGAGATGCCAATATTGCCGCAAATAAAAGCATCGGGCGCCTTCTGCCGGACACCCGCATAGGATGGCGCAAGCTCAGGATCAACCAGCGCCGCCCGCTGGCTGCCAACACCCATGGCAACACCATGCGTGTGTGCGGCGGTAGCAAGGGCTGCGTTTATTTTCTCGACGTCTGGATGACCACCGGTCATGCCCGAGATAAACACCGGTGCCCGCAAAGCAAAATTCAGAAAGTTGCTTGAGAGATCAACATCTTCAATGCCTATGTCGGGCAGGGTCGCGGGTACCAGGGTGACATCGGACCAACCGGGATCACCCGCCGAGACTGCCGCGTCATCCATCGCCAAGGCAACATGGTCCAGTTTTCGTTGGCGAATTGATGGATCACTCATGAATTGCCAGATTCCAATTTTTCATTACCCCAGTGTCTCCCCCATTCGACGGCAAGGATAGCATGTTATATTGGCGCCGCGATGTTTCACAATTACCCGGAGCTGCTCTTTAAGTTGTTGTTGACCGCGTCCTATAAATTTGACGACAATAAAAGACGGAAAAAATCGGTGCGAACCTATCGGGCTTACGTATCGAAAATCAAGCGTGTAAATGACAGGGAAAACCTGAGTTGGTGGGCGCGGTCTTGCCCCGTGGAGACGTCTTTATAGATGTCGACAAAATGGATTTCCCGAGAAATTTGGTGATGGTTTTTCATGATCAGTTACCCAGCGTAATTCTGTAAATCCTGGGTCGGCCAAATCCTGGCCGTTGTTTCGAAATTTTTATTCGAAGAACCAGGGGCTCGTTATAGTACAAAACTGAAGTTTGGGGTCGGTCGCCGTTGCGAGCCCGGCATTGAGCCCCGAGGGAGATAACAATAAATAAGGTCGGAGAGAAATCAAATGCTCAAAAAATTAGGAATGGCCGCGATAGCGCTAGCCATGGCAACCGTCTTTAGCGGCAGCGCTTCCGCGATAGACGTCAAACTTGAGGAAGTAGCTTCGGGCCTTCAGCATCCATTGTTGCTGATATCACCACCGGGCGATGACCGCCGGTTCATTATCGAACAAATTGGCACGATCAAGGTCATGCAACCCGACGGCAAGATGTCGACGTTCCTTGACATGAAGGAAACCATTATCCCGCTGATCCCGGAGTTTGACGAACGAGGCCTGCTGGGCCTGGCTTTTCACCCGGACTTCAAGAGCAACGGATTGTTTTACGTTTCATATTCGGTTCCGCTCCATGGCACCGCAAACCTTGGCAATCTTTTGTTTTTCGACCACAAAAACGTCATTGCGGAACGCCGCGTCTCGAAAGCGGATCCAAACGTCGCCGACGCCGGTTACAGTCGGGTGATCTCGGTGATCGACTGGCCGCAGTTCAACCACAATGGCCATTGGATTGGTTTTGGTCCGGACGGCATGCTCTATGCGTCCATGGGTGATGGTGGTTACGCCAACGATTATGGCCTGGGCCACAATCCCGTCACCGGCAACGGACAGGACCTTGCTTCCAAGAACGGTAAGATCCTTCGCATTGATGTGAACAGCCGTGAAGGTTATGCCATTCCCAAGGACAATCCCTTTGTTGGCAACGAGGATGCCCTGGATGAAATCTGGGCCTATGGTTTCCGCAACCCGTGGCGTTGTTCCTTTGACATGGGCGGCGACAATGCCTTGATCTGTGCTGATGTCGGCCAGAACAGTTTTGAAGAAATCGATGTCATCAAAAAGGGCGGCAACTATGGCTGGCGCGTGAGGGAAGGCAAACATTGCTTTGACTATCAGGCCCCGAATGACCATCCCGCCTCCTGTAAATCGGATGGCATGATTGATCCGGTTCTGGAATACAAGAACTGCTCTGGCCAACCCGAAGGGTGTAAGGGCATTTCGATCACCGGTGGCTATGTCTATCGCGGTGCCAACAAGGCCTGGGACGGCATGTATTTCTTTGGTGACTGGTCGAAAAACTTTGTCTTTAAGGATGGCCAGCTATTTGTTGCCAAAATGACTGGCAGCAATTGGACCATGGAAAAGGTCAACGTCACCAACATGCCGAATTGGAACTCCTATGTTCTGGCATTTGGTCAGGACAGCAAGGGCGAAATCTATATCATGGCGACCGACCTGACCGGCCCTGTACCAGGTGGCCCTGCCGGTGGCATCGACAAAGTCTATAAAATTGTTCCCTGATACTTGATACCCGGGCGAACAACGGGTTGAGATCACCAGTTAAAAGTGATCGGCCCGATTAAGTGACTAACCAGCCCTTGCCCCGTATATCAGGGGGAAGGGCTGGATTGTCTCTTATGAAATGGAGATGAAGGTGTCCCGACGCGTTACGACATTATTGATCACGTTAACAATCTGCTTCATTGGACTTTTTTTAGTTGATCACGGTGCAACCGCTGACGGCGTCGTATTCACCACCGAGTTCACGGAAAACCCCAAAACTCTTGCGGCGGGAAAAAAAATATGGGTAAAGCAGTGTGCCAAATGCCATGGCCAGCGCGCCTATCCTGGCAAGGCCCCAAAGCTGAAACCGTCGAAATACAAAATTGAGTTTGTATACAGACGCATCACTAAAGGCTTTCGCGGCATGCCGTCATGGAAAAGGAAATATGGAAAATTGGAACGCATGAGCGTGACCGCCTATGTGATGAGTCCGAACTTTGTACAATAACAATGGGGCGGACTGATGAAGCTTGATGCGGACGGAAATGTTCACCTTACCTACTGCACCAACATCCATGCAGGCGAAACCTGGCCTGAAGTCCGTGCAAGCCTGGGAAAATACTTACCCCGGGTCAAAGCGGCACTAGTGCGCGATGAACCTTTTGGTATCGGCCTGAGGCTTTCGGCGGGTGCCGCCAATGAGCTCGCCAATGAAACCGCCCTGAGCGAATTTAAGACATTTCTAACGCAGAAAAATTTGTACGTTTTCACCCTGAACGGTTTCCCCTACGGCGATTTCCACGGCACCCCGGTCAAGGAAAATGTTTACCTGCCGGACTGGCGGGACGACGCCCGATTGGTCTACAGCAATCAACTGGCCGATATCCTGGCGGCGATTTTGCCTGCTGGGATGGACGGCAGCATCAGCACCGTTCCCGGCGCCTTCAAGCCATTGATCAGGTCTGATAGCGATATTGCGGAAATGATGGAAAACCTGGTGCGGCACACCGCCCACCTGATCAACATTCATCAGCGGACCGGAAAACTAATTTCGCTGACGCTGGAGCCGGAGCCTTGCTGCTTTATCGAAACCATTGATGAATCCGTCGCTTTCTTTAAGGACTGGTTATTCTCCCCGGCGGCCCGGGATTTATTGATGACGTTGACCCCGCTTGACGCGGAGGCGGCGGACGCTGCCCTTCGCCGCCACCTGGGGCTTTGCCTCGACCTTTGTCATGCAGCGGTCGAATTTGAAGACGCCGACGTCGCCATCAGCAAACTTAAGGCCGCGGGCATCAACATTGGCAAGATGCAAATCAGCGCCGGGTTACGCTTCGCACCGGTCAATGACCGCACCATCGATCTGCTGGAACCCTTTGAAGACGCCGTCTACCTGCATCAGACCGTGGCAAATCATGACGGCGCCCTGACGCGCCACGTTGATCTGAAACAGGCCTTTGCGTCGCACGCCGCAAATACAAAGGCTGACGAATGGCGGGTGCATTTTCACGTGCCTATTTTTCTCGATGACCTGGGTGAATTCGCGACGACACAGAATTTTATTCGCGAGGTTTTGGCGATCCATCGGGAAGATCCAATCTCCAGCCATCTCGAAGTCGAGACCTATCCCTGGAATGTCCTGCCGCCTGAATATCGCGATGTCGATGTGGTTGATGCTATTGTGCGTGAATTAAATTGGGTCCGCAACCAACTCGACCTGAGCCGCCGTGACTGAGCCGCCTCAACCTCTTGAATTGATGCAGCAATGGCTGCGGGCCCAGTTGTCTTCTGACGCCTGGGACTGGCTTTCGCAAACGACGATCGCCCTCGAAAATGGCGGCGCGGACCGTGCATTGTATCTCGCCATCAGCCTGGTGCCGCGCAAACTAGGCAAGGCGGTTCTGGTCCTGAATGCCGATGATCTGGCCGCGGCTGATGCGGCGCGCAGCGGTTGGCGACCCGCGGGGGGGAGCGTCGATCAGGCCGCCCGCATGGTTTTAATGCTCAGCGCCACGCCCGGCGGCGAGGAGTTTGCCCGGCGGCTGGAACAATTATGCATTACCGCCGATGTGCGGGAAACAATTGCCTTTTATCAGGGCCTGCCACTGTATCCGGAACCCGAACGCTACGTCGCCCGCGCTGGTGAGGGCGTGCGGACCAATATGAAATCCGTATTCGAAGCCGTTGCCCATCACAATCCCTATCCGTCGGAATATTTCTCCGTGAACGCCTGGAATCAATTGGTGTTGAAGGCGATCTTTGTCGGCAGCGTGCTCAATCCTATTCAGGGCCTGGATGGCCGCCGAAACAAGGATTTGGCACATAAATTGATTGATTATGCCCGGCTGCGATGGGCCGCCAGCCGTGCCATTGCGCCCGAGTTATGGCGCATGCTCGGGCGTTTCGCCGATAGTGGCATGAGGGCTGATTTGCAACGCGCGTTGGCAAGTGATGTGCCGGCCGAACGCGAGGCGGCGGCCCTGGCCCTGCGCGAGTGCCCGCATGAAGACGCGGCGGCGTTATTGAGGACGGTTCCCGATATCAATTCAAACATTGAACTAGGGCGTGTTTCTTGGGAGACTGTTTGTCGTGACGCACTGATACCCTGATAAGATAAGGGTTTAATGGGGATAATAAGATGAAGACCATCGATCCACACATTCATATGAGCGCCCGCACCACCGACGATTATGAGGCCATGGCCGCCGCAGGTGTTGTCGCCGTCATTGAGCCGGCTTTCTGGTTGGGCCAGACCCGGACCAACGTCGGCAGTTTTATCGATTATTATTCCTCCCTGATCGGCTGGGAGCGTTTCCGGGCCGCGCAATTTGGTATCAGCCACTACTGCACCATCGGGCTCAACAGTAAGGAAGCCAACAACGAGGCCCTGGCTGAAGAAGTTATGGATATCCTGCCGCGCTTCGCCACCAAGGAAGGTGTCGTCGCCATTGGCGAGATCGGCTATGACGAACAATCAGATGCCGAAGACAAATACTTCCGGGCCCAACTTGAACTGGCGCGTGAGCTCGACATGCTTGTGATGATCCACACGCCGCATCGGGATAAGAAAAAGGGCACCAGCCGTTCCATGGACGTCTGCCTGGAACATGGCCTGGCAGCCAATAAGGTGATCGTCGATCACAACAACGAAGAGACCGTCAAGGAAACCCTGGATCGCGGGTTCTGGGCCGCATTTACCCTGTATCCGCAAACTAAAATGGGTAACGAGCGCATGGTGGACGTCGTGCGGCAATATGGGTCGGAACGTATTATCTGTGATTCCAGCGCCGATTGGGGGGTGTCCGATCCGTTGGCCGTGCCCAAGGTGGCGAACCTGATGGCCCAACGCGGCATTGATCAACATCACATACAAATGACCTGTTATCAAAACGCCATCAATGCCTATGGTCAAAGCGGTCAATTCAACGAGACGGACTGGCTCAACCCTGCCCCCATCGATCAACGTACCTTGTTCGAGGATAATTCGGTGCTGCGTGGCCAAGACCCGCGTATCGATGCGGTTGATGCTCCAGTGAAGGATGCCGCCACCGGCTGATCGTCTTATGTGTTTGGTTGACGGCCCCCATATCGATTTCGACATCACGGTTCCGGTGGTTGTAATTGGCGGCGGCGCCTGCGGTCTGGTCGCGGCCTTGAGCGCCCACGACCACGGCGCGGAAGTTGTCGTGCTTGAACGCGACTCGTTGCCCAGGGGATCGACGGCCTTGTCGTCCGGCATGATCACGGCCTGTGGCACCGCGCTACAGAAATCGGCAGGCATAACCGACGACAACTCTGAATTATTTGCCCACGACATTCAGGCCAAGGCAGGCGGCAAGGTCAACCCGGACTTGTTGAAGGCGATATGTTCCGGGGCCGGACCAACCATTGACTGGCTGGTTGCCGTCCACAATCTCAACTTGGTTCTTGTCGACGGCCCGCCATATCCCGGTCACAGTCGTCAGCGTACCCATGCCCCGCCGACCAACAGCGGATCAGATTTAATGGCTGATTTACTGCGTGCGGTGGAGGCGGCCGATATTGACGTCATGACCAACGCCACGGTCAACAAATTGTTTGTTGAAGGTGAGCGTGTCAGTGGTGTGCTGATCGAACGGCCCGACGGCAGTACGGAACGGCTAGGCTGCGGTGCCCTGGTCCTGGCCTCGAGCGGCTTCGGCGGCAACCCCGACATGGTCGCGAGCTATCTGCCGGAGATGGCTGGGGCCATCTATTTTGGCCACGAAGGAAACAAGGGCGAGGCGGTGCGGTGGGGGCAGGCCCTGGGCGCGGCTTGTGACGACATGGGCTCGTTCCAAGGGCATGGTTCTGTCGCCACACCGCACGCCATTACGGTTTCCTGGGCGCTGCTGAACAGCGGTGGCATTTTGGTCAACGCGCTGGGTAATCGTTTCTGTGACGAAAGCCTGGGCGCTTCGGAATTAGCGGCGACGGTTTGCCAACAAGGCAGGAACGTATGGTCGATCATCGACAAGCGCCTGCACGATGCCGCCCTGCGGTTTCCGGCTTTCAAGGCCCTCGAGCAGTTGGGTGCCAT
>JACNJU010000196.1 GCA_014382375.1 Rhodospirillaceae bacterium | reverse complement strand
AGCCAAGAGGAGACATTCATTTTCTGCAGCGTATCCAAAAAAAGATTTTAAGAACACAAGGATATCTCAGATTTTTTTTAACCTCTATTTTGAATTAACCGCATTTATAACGTGTCGCAATAGCGGCTCGTACCCTGGCCAGTCAGCGATGGGCCCGGCATGAGCGAAAACCACAATTCCGTTGGAATCCAGAACATAAGTTGATGGAAAAACCGGAGCCAGTCGCCGGTCACCGATTTTAAGGCCACCAGCCAGGCTAAAATCCGTATCCCTGCGATCATTCGCTCCGGAGTCATAAAGCGGCATCGTTATTCCTCGTCGATTAGCCCATTGACGTGACTTGGTAATGGGCTCTCGCGTTTGAACAAGTACAAAGTCTATGTCAGGTGAATTGGAAAAAACGTCATAGAGCTTCTGCAACTCGGGAAACTCAATTTGGCAAGGTGGGCACCAGCTACCCCAGAAATGAAGAAAAACCACGTGTCTTTTTAATGTGGAAAGGGACATCTGCGTTCCATCAGGGGCATTCAGTTCCAGGTCTGGAAACCGGTTTCCCCTCATCACTCCCTCATTTGCAGCAGCGGCCTTATTTGCGCTCAGGTACGGACTCCATGAGGCTGCCAATGTGGCTTTATCAAGCACGATTTGATCGTTGATGGCGTAGGGCATGCATTTCTGATCGCTATACTTTTTACACTCTTCCATGGCGCCAGCAGCGGCTTCGCTGGTACTTGCGTGTCCCGAAACCCAGGCCCAGGCACCACCTGCCGCAATCGCAAAGGCGCGGTGTGAGGGAGCCATTTTAAATTCAAGATATCCCCGCTGTCCCTGGGCACCGAGGAAAGGAACAATGGAGCTATGGAGCAAGGGGTCAGCGTCTGCATTAAAGTTGACTAATCCGCATAACCATACGACCGCCGCAAACGCCGATTTGGCTATTAATTTCTGTAGCATTCTACACCTGTGCAGGATCAAATATTTTGGAAAATCCAAATACCATACCAAATTACTCACGTACTATCATTATAATTCAATAACTTACTTGAATTAATTAGTAATAACTAATATAATAGGTTCCTAATATAAAAAGAGGATAATCTCATGTTAAAAGCCATTTCAAGTTTTTTTGCCGGGGTGATTGTCGTTGCCGTTCTGGCGTGGCAGTTTGGCGGTGGATTGATGGTTCAGGAGTACCCCAGCCCCTTCGGTTTGCAGGAAACTGTGGCGCGTATCCAGCACAATATCAAGGATGCAGGATGGTCATTATCCGGATTACGCAGTCCCTCCAACAGCATTCGCAAAATGGGCGCAAACGTTCCCAACGTGTTGCTGATTGAAACCTGCAAACCGGATTATTCAAAACCCATCATTAAGGATGATAAGACCCGAATCCTGTCAATCCTAATGCCGTGCACGATCACCGTTTATGAAAAGGGAGATGGAGTCTATATCGGCTTGTTGAATTCAGGCCTGATGGGACGTTTATTCGGACCTATGGTAACAGAAGTGATGGGTAAGGTTGCCGCCGATCAGAAGAAATTTATTACCTTTGATCCTTCAAAGCCCGCACCACCTTTGATCCGCCCACAAACTACCAACGGTGGAAGCGGTTCCAGTAAAGGCGGGATTCAGGATCTTGGTGGCTGCTAGTTCATCCGAAAATCCTTTCCCAAGTATCTCTCTCAGAACAATGACTAAAAGGAAAAAGCCATGAGGAATTCAAAACAAAAAAGGGCTGATTGGCTATCGGTCATGGTTATCGGCCTTTTCTTTTCAGTCTTGGCGGCGAGCGCATCAGCAGCAAGCGATGGCACCAAGACCAGTAGCTCGACGGCCGATCACACCAGGTTCGAGGAATTAAAAGGCCCGTTTGTTGATGGTCCGGCTGTTACCAAAGCATGTCTGAAATGTCATACAGAAGCCTCGAAGCAAATTCACAAAACCAAACACTGGAACTGGGACGTTGTAAATCCGGCAACCGGGCGCAAACTGGGCAAGAAGAATATTGTCAACAATTTCTGTGGTTCCGTTGTTTCAAATGAACCTCGATGCACCAGTTGCCACATTGGTTTCGGTTGGAAAGATGAGAATTTTGATTTCGCTTCTCAGGAAAACGTTGACTGCCTGGTCTGCCACGATAGCACGGCAAAATATCGCAAACTGCCGGCAGGAGCAGGTCACCCAGCTTATCAGGATACAGAATGGCCACCACAGAGCGGCAAGTTCATCAAACCCATTGATCTTGCCGAAGTCGCCCAGAACGTTAGTGCGACAAACCGGCGTAATTGTGGCATGTGCCACTTCCTGGGGGGCGGGGGGAATGCCGTTAAACACGGAGATCTGGATGTCTCTATGATCAACCCCGGTCCTTATCTGGACGTTCACATGAGCCCCGAAAAACTTAACTTCACCTGTTCTAAATGCCACGGCGGAGACAATCATCTGGTTCAGGGCAGCCGCTATGCCCTCGAAGCCAAAGACACCAAGGGAATCGATATTCCTGGGCGCACCGACGGTAGTCGTGCCAGTTGTGAGTCGTGCCATGGCATGACTCCACATCCCGAAACGGCGAACGTGAAACTTAACGATCACACAGACACCTTGGCCTGCCCGACTTGCCATATTCCTGAATTCGCACGCGGTGGCTATGCTACCAAAATGTGGTGGGACTGGTCGACGGCTGGAAAACTGACCCCAGAAGGAAAGCCCGTAAAGATCAACGACGAAAAAGGCCATCAGATCTACAACGGAATGAAGGGAGATTTTCGCTGGGGTGAAAATGTCATGCCTGAATATCGTTGGTTCGACGGCACCTCTAGGTATACCCTTTTTGGTGACGAGGTCACCGGCGACGAAGTTGTTTCCATCAACAATTATGGCGGTGACCCCAACGACCCGAATTCCCGCATTTGGCCTTTCAAAATAATGCGCGGCAAGCAGCCCTTCGATAAGGAATTAAAGACACTTGCCGTCGTCCACACCTGGGGCCCGGGCGATGAAAGCGCCTACTGGACCGGTTACGACTGGGATAAGGCGTTGGAAGCCGGGATGAAGAAAGCCGGTGCGACCTACAGCGGCAAGATGGGCTTTGTCGAGACCGAGATGGCCTGGCCGATCACCCACATGGTCGCCCCAAAAGAAGACGCCGTCGGCTGTGATGAATGCCATAGCCAGAACAGTCGTTTGAAGGACGTTCCCGGACTTTATATTCCTGGTCGTGATCGCTTTGGCTGGTTGGATACCGCCGCCTGGATTCTTGCCGCCCTAACGCTGCTGGGTGTCCTTGGTCACGGTGGATTACGCTACATCATGCGCCGCAGGGAGGACTAAGGTCATGAAACGAATCTATATCTTCAAGCGCTTTGAGCGTTTCTGGCACTGGTCGCAAGCGGCCTTGATCATCACCATGGGAGCAAGCGGATTTGAAGTCCACGGCACCTATGAATTGTTGGGATATGAAACCGCCCAAGAGGTCCACACGACCGCCGCCTGGATGCTGATCTGTTTGTGGTTGTTCGCCATCTTCTGGCACTTCACGACAGGTGAATGGCGTCAATATATCCCGACAACCGACAAGCTGGTTGCAATGATGCGCTACTACATGTCCGGCATCTTCACCAATGCCCCACATCCATTCAAACCGACACAACTGTCCAAGCATAATCCGCTGCAACGTCTGGCGTATCTATTTGTACAGGTGATCATAAACCCAACCATCTGGGTCAGCGGGTTGCTCTATCTCTATTATGCGCAATGGGGCGCATGGGGATTGTCCTGGCTCAATCTGGCCGACGTGGCATTCGTGCATTTGGTAGCTGCCTTCATGATGGTTATGTTCCTGATCGCCCATATCTACCTTGCAACCACCGGGCATACCCCGACCGCACATATTAAAGCGATGATTACCGGCTATGATGAAGAACCGGAAAATAGTGATGAAGAATAGAATAAAAGCAATTTTCCGGGATAGAATGTCCGTTCCCTAAACCGAATACATTGTCGGTTATTTTATGGGATGAGAATGTCTGCTTCGGGTCGATTCTGTTGAAAACTCCTGATTGAGATTGCCGCTCCAACCTGTTCAAGTTACTAGGATTTATTTTGGAGTTAGAGCGATGATGTGCGAACGGTTGGTGGAACAGGAATCTTTGTTCTACGGCTTCAGTTTTGATCAGCATGGCGCTGAATTACCACAGCCGGAAAAGTGGGTAACTTTCCTAAAAAACGGTGTTTCTTTCACTCCAACGCAAAAGTATGCAATCCCGTCCCCACTAACAAAAATAGGATAGCTCCCGGTTCAAAATATCCAGGGAATTTTATCTTCTGATCTGTGATGAAAAAATCTGCTTGCTGCTCGAAAGCGGAACTCATTGTATCAGGAGCAATACTTCGGCTAATTGCCAAGAGGAGACAATACGATGGTTGGAGAGTTGCACAATAAATAGCGCATAATTCCCACTACAAACCCCTCAACTAATCCAATTTTATGTCGATCGTTAGCTTCGTTAGCTATACTTCCTTTGGAATCGTTCGCTGTAGGGAACAATATCGGATGAGCAATCAAGGAAATGGCAAAACTGATAGCAAGGCCATCAGCCGCTGCATTGAGGGAGAAAAGCTCGCCGGTATGGGCAAAATTAAAGAAGCGATACAGGCTTTTCGTCAGGCGACCGCCATCGATCCATCTTTTGCCAACGCTTATCTCAGTTTAGGCTTTCTTCTACGCCAGCAGGGGCGGCTTGATGAGGCAATTGAGTGTTATACAGAAGCCACCACCATTCAGCCCAATTTCTTTCAGGCACACTTCAACCTTGGCAATGCCTTAAAACAACAAGGAAAATTGGACGAGGCCGCTACCTGTTTCAACAAGGTCCTGGCTATCAATCCTGCTATTGCTGAAGCACACAATAGCCTTGGTAATATATTTTACGATCGCCAGCAGTGGGATGAGGCCGTGGTGAACTTTCAAAATGCCCTGACCATCAACCCCAATTTCGCCGGGGCATCCAACAATCTTGGTCTTGTCCTGTTCCAACAAGGACGCTTTCAGGAAGCCGAGGCGAGCCACCGCGCGGCTGTGCGTGCCGATCCAGAATTTTCCCTGGCCCATCAAAACCTGAGCAATATCTTGAGAATATCCGGCCACATCGGCGAGGCTGAAAAATATGCCGAAAACGCCGTCCGCTTGGCCCCCGATTTTGCCGATGCACATATCACCCTGGGCCTCGCTCAAATGGAGTTGAAACAATTTGAGGCTGCCACCGAAAGTTTTTACAAAGCCAATTCCCTCAAAGCCGATGACTCCGAAGCCCTCCACAATCTCGGTAACGCGCTGAAGGAGCTGGGGCGGCTTGACGACGCCGTAGCAAGCTATCGAAAAGCCTTAGCTTTAACTCCCGATAACGCCAATATTTACAACAATCTGGGTCTTGCCTTAAAGGATATCGGACAACTGGACGATGCCCTTGCCTGCTACTACCAAGGCCTTGCCATCGTGCCAGATCAAACCGTTATATGGAACAATTTGAAATTAGCGACCAAGGCTCTTCGATTCTTGAAAGAAAGTAAGGGTAAAAAAATTGACATTGATACAAGCGTACCCGACCTCATTTCTCTAAATGCCAGCCAGTTTGCACTCTTCAATTATTTCCTACAGAGCTTCCGGCCCCATGAAGCTGGTGAAAGCTTCAGCAATGCCATGGCGGCACTACCCCCCTCTACGAGTGAAAAGATTAACATTCACGAAACGGGCCATACATCACCTGGGGAATCCCGGCTGCCTGACAAACTGATCGCCCTTTTGCATTTCGGGCGCAGTGGCACTGGGCTGTTGCATAGCCTGATCGATGGCCATCCCGAAATATCTTCACTTCCAGGTATTTATATTCGCGGTTTATTCAATGCCGGTGTTTGGGACCACATTGCTGCCAAGGGTTGGCGCAGGATACCCGAACGCTTTGCAGATATGTTCGCAGTCCTGTTTGACGCAAATTGCCCTGATCCTACTCCCGGCAGGATAGGGGAAATATCATTTTCCCTGGGACAAAGCGAAGGCATGACCCGGGTTGGCGAGAAGCGGGATGAATCGCTTGTATTGGATCGGGATAAATTCATAACCGAAGCCCTTCGACTGATGCAGAGCCTCGGAAAAGTCGATCCCGGATCATTCCTGCTTATCGTCCACGCGGCCTTCGAGGCGGCGCAGGGAACGACAACCGGGAAAGATACCATATTCTATCACATCCATAATCCCGATGATTACGCGAAGGCGAACTTCCTGCGTTACGCCCCCGATGCCCGGCTCGTCATGATGGTGCGAGAACCGTTGCAAAGTTGCGAATCATGGGTTCAATCGCGCATTGACGACAACAACTACACCTCGGTTGTCCTTCGCATTATCGATATGCTCTTCGCTATAGACCAGGTCATATTCAGGATGCAGGATTCGGTGGGCGTGCGCCTGGAAGACCTTAAGGAACGGCCCGAGGAGACTTTGCGTAGTCTGTGCGCCTGGCTTGGTGTCGCCGAAAGCCCGACCCTTTATCAAATGACGGCTCAAGGAAAAAAATGGTGGGGCGACCCGACCAGTCCCCACTATAACCCCGACAAGGGCATGACACCTTTCGGCACACCATTGAAGAAAAGCCAACCCGGCACCGTATTTAGCGAGAAGGACAGGCTTATCCTCAGGACTTTGTATTATCCCTTCAGTGTCCGCTTTGGCTACAGAGAGGCCGATCCCGACGGCTTTGAAAAGGATTTGAAGGATATCCGCCCACTACTGGATGAGATGTGGGATTTCGAGAAACTGATGATCGAAAAATCAGGCGTCGATCCGGCTAAATTAAAACGCAACGGTTCCTATCTGCTGTTCCATGCTGCTCTTCTTGACCGCTGGCACGTCGCTCATATGTTCAAAGATTATCCCCATATGTTGAGACCGCTGGATGTATCGACGCAGGGAGGATAACGACACCGCCGCTAAGGTTGCTATAGTTCATTTTCAAACCTAATGTACGGCTCATACTGACTTCCGCTTACCCTACGATTCTGTTGCAAAACTCGATTGTCAGCGGATTATTGATGTCCGCTTATAGTAA
>JACNJU010000142.1 GCA_014382375.1 Rhodospirillaceae bacterium | reverse complement strand
GTGGGGGGGTGCGCCGGTGCGGGCGAATCCCTGGGTGAGGCGGCCGGGTGGGGGATGGCGGCCCTGCCCCGGTGTTTGACCTTTACCATCAACGATCGCCGCTTAGCCGTTATCCATGGCAGCGCAGATGACATCAGCCGTTTTGTTTTCAGCTCCACCGCGCTTGACGACAAGCGCCGCGATCTGGATGCCCTGGGCGTCGATGGTGTCATCGGCGGCCATTGCGGTCTGCCTTTCAACACCGATGTCGATGGCCGTATCTGGCACAACCCCGGGGTCATCGGGATGCCTGCCAACGACGCCACACCCCGGACATGGTTCTCGATTCTGACCCCGGCATCCGAAGGTATCGATTTCGCCACTTATCCCCTCGACTATGACCACATGGGGGCAGCCCAAAGTATGGATCAGGCGGATTTGCCCGAATCCTACGCGACGACCCTTGCCACGGGCCTGTGGCCAAACATGGATGTCCTGCCCGCTCCCGAACGGGCCCTGAAAGGCCGCGCTCTGGCAGCGGACAACTATTTCTGGTCATATGCCTAGAAATATTCCTTCTTGCCCCTATTTATAGATGAATGATCACCAAACAACGCCTGCGGAGGCCCCTTGAATAAACCGAATTCAGAATTGACCGGTTCTTACGCCCGGACCACCAGAGAGATCACCGTCAGCGTCGATCCGATTTTCCTTGATGACGAGTCTGACCCTGACAGTGGTCTTTTTTTCTGGGCCTACCACGTTGTCATCAGAAATAACGGCGAGGACACGGTGCAAGTGATCTCGCGCTACTGGCGCATCACCAACGCCCAGGGAGCCCTGCATGAGGTCCGCGGCGAAGGTGTCGTCGGCGAGCAACCGGTGCTTGGGCCCGGTGATGCTTTTGAATACACCAGCGGCACCCCTTTATCGACACCCTCAGGGATCATGGGGGGCAGTTACCAGGTGACATCAAGCGGCGGCGATGCCTTCGAGATTGATATACCGACATTCTCGTTGGATAGCCCCTATCAAGGCCGCACGGTAAATTAGGGTATTCTTTTTTTCCCCTTGATTTGCAGGGTCGTTGAACCCACATTTCCTGCACATATGAATTTTGGATCAAAACATGAGCAATAATGAAAAACTCAGCCTGATAAAAGACGACGATGCCCGACCAAGCCGCGATGAGGCAGAGGACGCCGTACGCACGCTTTTGCGCTGGGCAGGCGACGACCCGTCGCGTGAGGGCTTGATCGACACCCCGGCCAGGGTTGTGCGTTCCTACGAAGAGTTTTTTTCCGGCTACGACGTTGACCCCGAAGAGTTGCTCAAACGCACCTTTGAGGAAACCGACGGTTACGATGAGATGGTGTTGTTAAAGGATATCCGCTTTGAATCCCATTGCGAACACCACATGGCCCCGATCATCGGCAAGGTTCATATCGCCTATCTGCCCAAATCCCGGGTCATTGGCATCTCGAAACTTGCCCGGCTGGTTGAACTGTATGCCAAGCGTTTGACCATTCAGGAAAAGATGACATCGCAGATCGCCAATGCCTTAAATGATACCTTGCAGCCTGATGGGGTGGCCGTGGTCATTGAGGCGGCCCACCAGTGTATGACAACGCGCGGTGTTCATAAGCCCGGCGTCTCCATGGTCACCTCGAGAATGCTTGGTGCATTCCGTGACAATCCTTCGACCCGCCGGGAGTTCCTGTCCATGGTCGGCACCCCAACCACCTGCGAAGGCGGCCTGGTTTAAAAGACATATTAAATTTCTCTACTTGACCGAACTCCGCCAACCGGCTTGAGTTAACATCATTTTCAGTTCGCGATTCTTTTTATTCGCGCGACGGACGAAGGGGAAAGCGTCCTTCCATGATGGATTTTCGGCCCATAATTCTGGTTATCGGCATCCTGCTTTCGGCCCTGGCCCTGGGTATGATCGTGCCTGCTATTGTCGATGCCTTTGCCGGCAACCCGGATTGGCAGGTGTTCGCCATCTCATCAGGGGTAACGTTGTTCATTGGCGGCGCCATGACCCTGACCTCACGCAGCCGGGGCTTGCGTCTGTCGGTCAGGCAGGCTTTTGTCATGACCACATTCTCTTGGCTGTTCCTGACCCTGTTCGCTTCCATCCCGTTTGTTTTTTCCGAACTGGGTTTAAGTTTTACCGACGCCTTTTTCGAGGCCATGTCGGGCATCACCACGACTGGCTCGACGGTGATCACCGGCCTGGACACAGTGCCGCCAGGGATTTTGCTATGGCGGGCCCTGCTGCAGTGGCTGGGCGGTATCGGTATTATCGTCATGGCCATCGCCGTGTTCCCGATGCTGCGCGTTGGTGGTATGCAGTTGTTCCGCATGGAATCCTCAGACCCGTCGGAAAAAGCACTTCCCCGGGCGGCCCAGATCGCCAGCTCCATCGGCTTAATTTATCTGATCCTGACTTTTATCTGCGCCGCCGCCTACTGGCTTGCCGGGATGTCCGGGTTCGACGCCGTCGCCCATTCCATGACGACCATCGCGACAGGCGGCTATTCGACGACCGATGGTTCCCTCGGCAATTTTGACAGCTGGAGCATTGATCTGATCGCCACCATTGGCATGATCGTCGGCAGTCTGCCGTTTATTCTTTATCTGAAAACGTTACGCGGCAGCTACGCGGCCTTGTGGCAGGACTCACAAGTTCAATGGTTTATGTCCATCGTTTGCATTGTGGTACTGTCCGTCACCGCCTGGTTATGGCTTTCAAGTGGCCTGACCCCGGCCCAGGCGCTTCGCTATGCATCGTTCAATGTGGTTTCGATTATCACCGGCACCGGCTACGCCACATCAGACTACTCACAATGGGGCAGTTTTGCCGTTCCGGTGTTTTTCTTTATTATGTTCATTGGCGGTTGTGCGGGTTCGACCACCTGCGGCATCAAGATTTTCCGCTTTCAGGTTCTGTATGCCGCCGCCCGCACACAGCTTCACCATCTTTTACAGCCGCATGGCGTCTTTATCCCCTATTACAACCGGCGTCCGATTTCTGACGAAGTCATCGTTTCGGTGCTCAGTTTCTTTTTTGTCTTCGGGGTCTGTTTCGCCTTGCTGGCCATCGGCCTGGGCATGTTGGGCCTTGATTACCTGACCGCAATTTCAAGTGCGGCGACGGCGATTTCAAATGTTGGTCCGGCGCTTGGCCCTATCGTTGGTCCGGCGGGAACCTTCCAGCCCCTGCCCGATGCGGCAAAATGGCTGTTGTCGGGGGGCATGTTGCTGGGCAGGCTTGAGCTGTTTACGGTTATTATTCTGTTCAGCCGTTCATTCTGGCGCGGTTAATTTAACCAGTTTCCCAAATAGAGAGAGATGTTTTTTTCAAGTTCTGTGTTGATGTCTCTCATCAGGGCTTCGTTAAGTCTAAACCAGGCCTTGGTGCGATCATTGACCGTCGCATCTTCACCGACCGTTACCGACCGGCTGGCCCTGGCGTTGGCGAAACCCTTGCTGGTCTCGCTGTCATCGAAAATTTCCAGGGTTGCCTCAAGCACCGCGTCATAGCGTTCCGACTGGTCTTTGGTGAAAGCCCCTTTAATGCCCTTTTGCTTCTTCAACGCCGTTTCAATAACCGAGGCGTCAAGAATAACAAAACGCGCATGCGCACTGCCGCCGGTGGCAATCAGTCGATCTGCAGCCCAACGATTAAGAGCGTCAGCGGGCGTCGTCGGGAACAAATGCTCGACGTTGGGCGCACTCATTGGCGGTTTGTACGTAGAAACAATTTCCATGGAGCCCACATTCAGTTTGATTGGGCCCAGATGTCCAAACGTCAGACCAGGAAAGGCAGGGCTTGGCACGGTGGCTTCACAACCGACAACTGAAAGCCCAAAGACGATGAGCAGACCGACACCCAGAAACCGTTTAATCTTAGTCTTCATCTTCATCTTCATCATCGTCATCCTCATATTCATCTTTTCTGGAACGGGCAATATTACGCAGCGCCATGGCCAGCCCGATACCGCCAGCCAGCAACATCACCATAGCGATAGCGGCCACGATAAGGACAAGGTTTGAGGCTTTCTTTTTTGGTTCTTCGGGTTCAACGGGCTCTTCTTCAGGGACAGGTTCCTCTGCTTTTTTACCGTCCTGTGCGGGCAGGGCCTTGACCTGATTGACCGCCAGTTTCTTTTTTTGCCTTTCGATTGCTGCCGCGTCGGCGCGTTCGAAGGTAATATTTCCCGGGCACAGGCGGTGGATGTCACGGTCATCTTCGAGTTTCAGGCTATCGACAGTTTTCCCCGAATGGCGACCTTCTGTTGTCGGGAAATAGTTGAGAATATTGCCGATCTTGCCCTCGGCCTTGATCTTGAAGCCGACATCGTCGACCCGCCCGTCACTGTCCAGATCGATGGTGAAGACACCCGAAAGCCAGAATTTCTGCCCTTCGATAACATGTTCGCCCGGCGACCAGAAACTGACCAGATCACGGTCACAGCGTTTGACCAGCGACTTGTCTTTCAACGGAAGCGGCGGCGCGACGACACCGGCTGAAGGAGTTTCCAGGTTGGCTCCAGGAATGGGAAGACCATCGGGACCAACAAGAACCGGAAGGCCATCAGGGCCAACGATAACCATATCTTCACTGACCGCATTGGGATCACTGGAGACATGCTTCTTGAGGATTCCGGCGGGACCGGTTGGCGGGCTCGGTTGCTCTCCCTCAACGGCTCCTTCTTCAACAACCGCCTCCCCTTCCGGCTTCGGCTTGACGAACTCGCGGGCAATGGGCAAGGGGGCCGCACCGGTATCGGTTTCCAGGCCCATATCGGGGACATAATCCTTGCGCGTATCCTGGGCTGGCAGGGGTGTGTCATCAGAGGATGGCGGCAACGGTGTGTTTTCCTTTGACTGCCCGCTTTTGGCTTGACCTGGCATCGGCATTTCATCGCGGGCCGGGGCGGGAAGGATCAATTGGCGCTTGAACCAGTCCTTGGCCGGTTCGGTGCAAAAATCTTCGCCCTTTTCCAGCCGCATCTTCTGGCTTTGAATTTCCAGTTTAAATACGTAGTGATCTCCGGGATTGAGACTGTTAGCCATGTCCCCGCAGTCAAGCTCTGCCGCATGAACAGAATTTTGCCAACCAAAAACAAGCGCGGCCAGCACTGCCGCCTTCAGGCCATACAAAAGAGGGTTGTTCAATGCCATGCGCCCAATTCTTAAGCTTATTGCCTACAGGTTCTTTATTACACCCGACGAACCTTAAGGATATATGAGCTAAACCAACTAATTATTAGTTATTTTTCATGCACCAGGCGAGAATTCCCTTCTGCGCATGTAGGCGGTTTTCGGCTTCATCCCAGACAACGGAGCGCGGGCCATCTATCACTTCAGCCGTCACTTCTTCACCGCGATGGGCGGGCAGGCAGTGCATGAACAGGGCGTCAGGCTTTGCCAGATCCATCAGGCGTTGATCGACCCGGTAAGAGGCCAGCAAATTGTGACGGGATTCGGCGTCGTCATCACCCATGGAAACCCAGGTATCGGCGACCACACAATCGGCCCCGGTGACGGCGCTGTCGGCATCATGGGTAAGTGTGATGTCACCGCCTTCGGCCCTGGCCCAATCTATTATTTTTGACTCCGGCATGAGCATTTCGGGACAGGCCAGTTTCAGCGAGAAATCAAAACGCACGGCGGCCTGAATCCACGAGGTCGCCATGTTGTTGCCATCCCCGCACCAGACCACGGTACGTCCGGCAATGGGCCCCGAATGCTCCTCAAACGTCATCACATCGGCCATTAACTGGCACGGGTGACTGTCATCGGTCAGGCCGTTGATGACCGGGATCGTGGCATATTCGGCCAGTTCGGATAGTTTGGCCGAATCGTCGGTGCGGATCATAATGGCATCGGCGTAACGCGACAGCACACGGGCCGTATCGGCAACACTTTCGCCGCGGCCGATCTGGCATGAATCGCCGTCCAGGACAACCACCCGGCCACCCAGTTCCTGCATACCGACCTCAAAGGAAACCCGGGTTCGGGTCGAGGGTTTCTCAAAAATCAAGACCAGGGTCTTGCCCTTAAGCGGCGCATCTTCGCCTTTGCCTTGCTTGAAGGCGAGGCCACCATTGAGGATCGACCGCAGGGTCGCAGTGTCAAACTGATCGAGATCGAGAAAATGTTTTGGCCCGGGCATTTTAGCCATCCTCTTCAATTTTAGCGCAAACCGCCGACAGAATATCGATCGCCTCATCAATATGATGCTGTTCAATAATCAGTGGCGGTAGCAACCGGATGACATTTTCCGCTGCCCCGACACTCAGCAAGCCGCCTTCGTGAAGTTTGGCGCGTAAATCCCCGCTATCACCAACACACTTGATCCCGATCATCAAACCGGAACCGCGGATTTCTTCAATGACGCCGGGATATTTTTTTGCGAGATCGTCCAGGCGCGCCCACAAACTCTTGGCCACCCTGTCGACACCATCAAGAAAACCCGGTTCCAGGATCACATCGCAGACGGCATTTGCCGCCGCCATGGCCATGGGATTCCCACCAAAAGTGGAGCCGTGAGAGCCAGCGCTCAAAGCCAGCGCGGCGCGTTCACTGGCGAGGCAGGCGGCGACTGGAAAACCGCCACCTATTCCTTTGGCGACGGCCATGATATCAGGGGCGACGCCCGCCCATTCGTGGGCGAACAACTTGCCGGTGCGACCCATGCCGCATTGGACTTCATCAAAAATCAGCAACAAACCGAATTCATCAGCAGCTTCACGCAAGCCTTTAAGGTAGGCTGGATCGGCGGTGTTAATGCCACCCTCGCCCTGCACCGGCTCGATCATGATCGCCGCTGTTTCAGGCCCAATTGCGGCGCGCATTTCATTGAGGTTGCCAAATGCAACCTGGTCAAAACCTTCAACAGCGGGAGAGAAACCAGCCAGATGTTTTTCCTGGCCACCTGCGGCGATAGTCGCAAGGGTGCGGCCGTGAAAGGCGTTGGTGCAGGTAATCACCCGGTAGCGTTCAGGATGGCCCTGATCGCTTTGATACTTTCGCGCCATCTTCAGGGAACACTCAACCGCCTCGGCCCCGGAATTGGCAAAGAAAACGCTATCGGCAAACGTCGCCGCGAC
>JACNJU010000145.1:2614-7223 GCA_014382375.1 Rhodospirillaceae bacterium | reverse complement strand
CTTTTCGTGGGAACATCCGCTATCCGTTCACGGCCTGATGCACAACGTCATCACCAATGCCTGGCGTGGTGATCCCTACCCTATCGATACCCTGTTCCTGTTCATGGCCAACATGGCGTGGAATTCTTCGATGAATACGTCCGAAGTGCGCAAGATGCTGGTCGATAAAAACGACGACGGAGAATACAAAATCCCGTTCATCGTTGTCTGTGACGCCTATCAGTCAGAAACCGTCCAGTTCGCCGATCTGATCCTGCCCGACACCACCTATCTGGAACGCCATGACGTGATGTCCATGCTGGACCGTCCCATATCGGAATTTGAAGGGCCGATTGATTCCGTCCGCCTGCCGATCCTGCCGCCAAAGGGGATGAGCAAGCCGTTTCAGGAAGTTATTATCGAGCTGGGATCACGCCTGGGGCTGCCCGCCTTCGTCAATAAAAAAGGCGAGCGCAAGTACAAGGACTATCCTGATTTCATCATCAATTACGAGACCGAACCCGGTTCGGGTATTGGCTTTCTGGCCGGTTGGCGCGGTAAGGGCGGCGAGAAATTCATGGCCGGTGAACCCAATCCGCGGCAGTGGGAAATGTACGCCAAGAACAATAACCACTATCGCCACGACCTGCCGCGCTCCTACCAGTACATGCGCAACTGGAACGAAGGCTACCTGCAATGGGCCGAACATCACCGCCTGATCAAGCAAAGCCGCCCGGTGTTGTGCCATCTGTATTCGGAAGTTTTGCAAAAATTCCGCCTCGCCGCCGAAGGAAAACGCGAAGGCAGGCAGCCGCCCGATCACTTGCGCCAGCGCATCAAGGATCATTTCAACCCGCTACCGTTTTACAGCGAACCGCTTGAACAGCAGCTCATCGACACCCGTGAGTATCCGCTGAACGCCATTACCCAGCGCCCCATGGCCATGTACCATTCGTGGGACAGCCAGAACGCCTGGCTTAGGCAAATTCACGGTTACAACACCCTGTTCATGCACCCTTGCGTCGGTGAAAACGGTGGATTTGAAGATGGCGACTGGGTCTGGGTTGAAAGCCCGACCGGCAAAATTCGCTGCCTCGCCAGTTTTTCAGAATCCGTAGAGCCGGGCACCGTTTGGACCTGGAATGCCATCGGCAAAAGTTCCGGCGCCTGGGGACTGTCTGAAAACGCACCGGAATCACAAAAGGGCTTCCTGCTTAATCATTTGATTCGCGAGGAACTGCCGGCCCATGATGCGGGCGATCATATATCCAATTCCGACCCGGTCACCGGGCAGGCCGCCTGGTATGACGTGCGCGTCAAGGTCAGCAAGGCCGACGCGCCCGACGATATCCCCCAAAGCGCGCCCCAGTTCCCGGTCATGAAGCCGCTACCGGGGATGACGATGTTTACGGACAGGGTGCGCAAGTTTTTTGCCGGAAATGGTGAGGCAAAATGACCGACACCATCGCCAAACAACTGGCCCTTGTCATCGACCTGAATGTCTGCGTGGGTTGCCATGCCTGCGTCACCAGTTGCAAGGAATGGAACACATCGGGCTGGGCCGGCACACTGCCCGACGGCAATCCTTATGACGCCGACCCGACCGGGGTTTTCTTCAACCGGGTGCAGACCTACGAGGCGGGCACTTTCCCCAATACGGAAACCATCCATTTCCCGAAATCCTGTCTGCACTGCGAAGACCCGCCGTGCGTTCCTGTCTGCCCGACAGGGGCCAGCTACAAACGCGCCGAGGACGGCATCGTGCTGGTCGATTATGACAAGTGCATCGGCTGCAAGTACTGTTCGTGGGCCTGCCCTTACGGCGCACGGGAGTTTGATGAAGAGGCCGGGGTGATGAAAAAATGCACCCTTTGTGTCGATCGCATTTACGACATGAGCCTGGAACCCGAACGCCGCAAACCAGCCTGCGTTCTGGCCTGCCCGACCGGTGCCCGGCTGTTTGGCGATGTCATCGATCCGGACAGCGATATCTCCGTCGCTATTCGCGAGGAAGGCGGCTATCAGTTGATGCCCGAATGGGGCACCAAGCCCGGCAATCACTATCTGCCCCGGCGCAAAACCAGACAGGTCATCCACGCCGATGAACTGGTGCGCGCCGACAATCCATTGAAGAAAGAAGGCCGCCTGCCCAGGGCCGATGAAGGTGCGCCGTCGCTTGACGACGTCACCAGTTGGTAGGGGGTGGATAAACAATGAGACCAGCCTTTTCAGTAATTTTCCTGACCACCTTGATCGGCGTCGGCCAGGGTTTGTTTCTGGCCTTGGTCGCGGGACAGTTTTATTGGGTAATCGGTGCCACGAAAGTTGCCGAAGCCGAGAACTTTTATGCCTTCGGATCGCTTTTGGCGCTTGTTTTCCTGGCTGCCGGGCTTTTTGCATCGTTCTTCCATCTGGCCCACCCGGAGCGGGCCTGGCGGGCCGCCAGCCAGTGGCGCACATCGTGGCTATCGCGCGAGGTTATCGCGTTGCCTGCGGTGATGGCAATTATCACCCTTTACGGGGGCCTGCACTGGCTTGAATACCGGCCGGTGCTGATGACCTTTGGCAATATGAAAGATCTGGACCTGACAATGGCCACTGGCTACCTCGGCGCTGCCCTGGTGATGGCCCTGTTTATCTGCACCGGTATGATCTATGCCTGCATGAAATTCATTCAGCAATGGGCCTCACCGCTGACTGTCCTTAATTTCTCGCTGATGGGATCGGCTTCCGGCTTCGCCCTGGCCACGGCATACGCCGGTTTTATGGAAAGTCCGCTGATCGATTTTTTCGCCGGTGGAGCCATCCTGCTCGCCATTGCCGCCCTGCTTGGCCGCCTGACAAGCCTGTGGCGCAACAAGAGCATCAAGTTCCTGTCGTCATTGCAATCGGCTGTTGGCATGCATCATCGCAACGTGCGCCAATTAACCCGCGGCTTTACCGCAAGCTCGTTTAACCTGAAAGAATTTTTCCATCCCGGCAGCCCCACTCTGGTGCCAACCCTGACCAGGGCCTACGTCCTTCTGGCCTTCGTGTTACCCTTGATGTTGATGATTTTCGGCTGGAATCAGGGATCAATGATACTGTTCTCCCTGACTTTTCTGATCCAGTACGCAGGCCTGCTGATTGAACGCTGGGTGTTTTTCGCCGAAGCCAGCCATCCGCAGAATCTGTACTATCAGAAGGTCGCCTGAGGGGCTAATCAGAACATTTTGCGGGTAAAAGAACAATAAACCGTGAACCCTTTTCGGGCTCACTTTCAACCCGCATACGACCATCCATCTTTTTGACCAGATCAGCACACAGGGGCAACCTAAGACCGGTTCCACCCTCTCCGGCAGTGCCCAAGGTGGTGGTTTTTTGATCAACAGCGAACAGGCTGTCGATCATATGCTCGGGAATTCCAACCCCTCTATCGGATACGACAATTTCAACTTTGCCTTCCTTAGCCTGAACTGTAACTTCAACTGTGTCGCCGGTTTTGCTGAATTTGATGGCGTTACTAAGAAGGTTTCGCACAATCGTCAGGAGGACGTGATGGTCGGCGCAAACCTGATGATCGATTGCATCTCTCTGAATTTTAACACCCTTCTCATCGGCGACCGATTGAAGGACGGCAAGGGCCTCGACAATGATGTCCGCGACCTGAATTTCCTTGATATCAAGCTTTTCGCCTTCCAGTTGCGAACGAGCCCACTCGAGAAGGTTTTCCATCACAATGAAGACATTGTTTGAAGCCTGATTAATGACTTCCATTTTTTCGATCAGCTTTTCCCTGGAATACCTGTCAGCCTTCTTGATTACCGTCTGCGTCATGCCCAGGAGCAGGGTAAAAGGGCTGCGCAGATCGTGGGCGATGATTGAAAACAGGCGATTTTTGACGGCGATTTCCTGGGACAGGCGAGCGTTTAATTCTTTCAGTTCATCAGCCTGACGGGTCAGCCTTTCTTCCGTAAGCTTTTTTTCTGTGATGTCAGAGAAAACAGCGACCCGCCGATCCACCGATCCATCGGCATTGTAAATGGTGTTAATGGACAGGCTTTCTGCAAAGACATTACCATTCTTGTGCTGGTTCCAAAGCTCTCCATCCCAGTGCCCGGTGGAATTAAGCGAGTCCCACATATCCTGATAGAAGTCCTGATCATGACGCCCTGAACTGAGGACATTCGGGTTCCTGCCGATCACATCTTCTGGCCGATAGCCGGTCAGCTTGGTGAAAGCGGGATTTATGGCAATGATATTGTTCTCTGCGTCGGTCACCGTCATGGCATCGCTGCTGTTATCAAATACCTGCGCGGCTAATTGCGCCGCCTCCTCGGCCAATTGACGTCGGTCAATTTCAGCCTGTAACTGAATATTCAAATCCAGCACCTCAAGCGAGCGCACGCCGATGCCATCGTACAGTTCACTAATGGCGTTGCTGAGTTGATTCTGGTTCGTACTTTCGTCGCTAACAGTCTCCCCTGAACGCAAGGCAATAATTTCCCTGGCCATCCGTTTATCAACATCTGAAATATGATGGATCAACCATTTAACCAAAAATGCCAAAAGGTGATCGATGACGTATGAAGGATGACTGCTTATCAACTCATCAATTTTGTCGATGCGTTCAATAAAGCCCCTATGGGCA
>JACNJU010000145.1:0-1970 GCA_014382375.1 Rhodospirillaceae bacterium | reverse complement strand
AGGGTGGCGGTGTTGCTTCCGTATCATCTGGTGTCGGCGCGACAAGCTTGCAGATCATCACCGTTTGCGTCACATCAAGCAGCCCGACTGGTGGAAGCATGTTGAAGTCTCTGGGTGGCGCCTTAAGTCAGTAATCGCAAGCGCGATAGCCTAATCTTTCCAGCCCACATAACCATCCCGGGTTTGCGGCAGCTTGCGTTCCAGCAGGCGACCCGCCACCACCGTGCGCAGGATTTGCGCGGTCCCGCCGCCGATGGTGAACATGCGGGCGTCACGAACCATACGCTCCAGGGGAAGATCGCGGGAATAACCCGCCGCACCGAAAATTTGCAAGGCCTCGTTGGTCACCTTGATGGCGGTTTCCGATGCCAGAATTTTGGCCTGTGCGGCCATCGCGACATCGGGGAAGCCGCCTTCCGGGGCGCTGGTTGCGGCCCGGTAGAGCATCAATCTGGCCGCGTCCAGGCCTGTCGCCATATCCGCCAGCATCCATTGCAGGCCCTGAAATTCACAGATCGGGCGGTCGAACTGCCGGCGTGTCTTGGCAAATTCCAGTGCCAGATCAAAAGCACCCTGGGCAATGCCGAGAGCCACCGTCCCGGCACCGATTCGCTGCCCGTTGTAGGCCGTCATCAGGCCTGCAAATCCACGTTCAAGACCTTGGTCGGGCGTTACCATCATGGCATCCGGAACTTCCAGATCCTCAAAAATAATTTCTGTTTCAGGAATCCCCCGCAAGCCCATCGCCGGTTCGCGCTTGCCAATTTTCAAGCCCTTCGGGGTGCCTTCATCCGGATCACGCAGCACCATAAAGCCAGCGATGCCCAGTTCGGTGCCGGTTTCATCGAAGGCGCGGGCGAAGATCAGGTGCAGACGCGAGCCCCCACCGCCGGTTATCCAGTGCTTGACCCCGTTGAGGATCCAGTTCTCGCCTTTCCGGTCAGCCCGGGTGGTCATTTGCGTCGCCGCCGAACCGGCCCCGGGCTCGGTGATGCAGATAGCCGGTTTATCGCCTGACAGAACGCAAGCAGCGGCAAGGCGTTTCTGCTCTTCGGAGCCATAAGCCATGACCGCGCCAATAGCGCCCATGTTCGCTTCAACAACAATACGCGCACTGACGCCGCAGGCCTTGGCGACCTCCTCAATCACAATGACCGCGTCCAGATAGCCCAATCCCGGGCCGCCGTAATTTTCCGGTACGGTCATGCCCATGAAGCCCGCCTGGTGCAGTTTTTCAACGTTATCCCACGGATAAGCCTCGCTACGGTCGACCTCCGCAGCCCCTGGTCTGATTTCCTTATCGGTGAATTTTCGCGCCGTCTCCTGCAACTGGCGCTGTGTCTCTGTCAGCTCGAACAAGCCCTTGCTCCTTCAAAGATTTAACATCCTTAAAACATTATTAGAGCAGGTCGCCAACAGTATCAATCACACCATCCGTCCCGTTTGCCGCCATCGTATGGACGGGCCAGTCCTTCGGCGATCAAAATAGCACCGACTGCTCCGGTCTCTGATATGGCGTCAGCGACGACCCTTCCTGCGTATTTGCCAAGCGTGATGTTTTCAAGCCGCACCCCGCCTTTGACAAGTTCAACCATTCTGTCCCGAGCCTTTCTGGCGGCTCTTTTCTCGGCTTCGCATTTACCCCTTATTTCCGGGCTGTCGATACCGCGCACCCTGACGTTTATGCGGAGCGTCATTCCCGGCCAGGGATGGGCATCAACGAGGATGCTGTCGCCATCGTGGACATCGACAACATCTGCAAGAACACCCACCTGGGCATCGGCCCAGCCGTAACCGGCAACACCCAAAATACAAAAAATAATTGCATAGATAATTATAAAATCTCTCATAAAGGGTATTATAGCAGAGAACAAAAAAAGAACAAATAAATTTGTTCGATGTCGCTTGCTGATTTTAAGACGAGGGGAATGCTGTCGGGAATTCGCTAATCCTGCGAAGCGCGGAGCGCG
>JACNJU010000055.1 GCA_014382375.1 Rhodospirillaceae bacterium | reverse complement strand
CCGCTACAGGGACCAGACCGGACGGATTTACAGACCGGCCACCACCGGGACCGACGAAGCCGGTAACGGATCCCCCAACATCAGGGCCACCACCTGCAATAGCGCCTTCCGCCATCGCCCGTGGGACTGTCTCACTGACCGCTCCATGTTCCAGCAGGTGTGCTTCGGGAACACCCAGCAGGTCTCTTTTGGCCTGATTGGCGTAGGTGATAAAGCCATGGTTTAAAACGTCCGAAGCCCCCGCAACGGCGGTCAGGCAACCGGCGATCAGGCCTCCGGTACAGGATTCGGCTGTCGCCAGATGGAGGTTCTGCCTTTTAAGCGTCTCAATGACATCCTCAGCCATGGCTATCAGGTGTTCTGGAAACATCAATTATTGTCCCAAGTATTTGAGGTAAACGGCTAGAGCCAAGCCTGAATAGATGGCGGCAAGGATATCATCAAGCATAATGCCCAGGCCACCATGGATGGTTCTGTCCGCCCAGGAGGCGGGCCACGGTTTGAAGATATCGGCAATGCGAAACAATACGAAAGCCACCAGATAGGTGATCAGGTCAGGGGCAAACGGAGCCAGATAGGCTGCGGGAACCAGTGTTAGCCACTGTCCGGCCACTTCATCGATAACAACTGGCCCCGGATCATCACCGCCCAGGCGGGAAATGTAGGCATTTGAGGCCCAAATTCCGATGACAAAGGCGGCAAGGGCTGCAAGGGCCATCCCACTCCACCCAAAAGTTATATGCAAAGCCCAGGCAAAGGGCAGGGCGGCCAATGATCCCCAGGTACCCGGCATGATTGGCAGCAAACCCGAACCGAACCACGTCGCCAGCAGGACCGCTGGGTCGGATAGTGCCTGAAAATGCCGTGTTTCGGGTGTGTTATTGGCCATACTTTGGCGCTCCATAAATGGAATCGAAGAATCCCTTAAGCCACCATAAACCGCATTGGGCACTGTCGAAATCAGGAAAATTTATCTTTTGTCGCTCAATTATGGACTCTATCTTGTTTTAATCCAGAGACTTAGATCAAATGGGCTTGCATGTTGACCCTGCAGCCGATATTTTCTCATTTGCGACAGTGCTAAAGAAGCAGGGGTTGTTTCCAAGCGCGGGATTGATAGCAGGGGCGACTTTACTGGTGCCGATTCAAGAAGGTAAAATTTCCAGGGCTTTGGACCGCTGGTTCCCGGAGCGTCAATTGATGCTTCGAAGCGAAGGCCGGGTTTCCTATCTGGTGCTTTCGAAGCGCCTTCAAATGACGGCCTTTGCGGCTGTGCTGGCAGTTGTCGGCTGGTCTGCATTTGCTTCGGTTAGTTATGTTTTTTACGGCCAATTCCTTGACAGTAAGGACAATCAGGTCGCCAACGCCCGTTTGGCCTACCGCAGCTTGCTATCCCAGGTTTCGGCTTATCAACGTAAATTCTCGACGATTACAGGCGATCTTGAATCCAATCATTCGATGATGCTGGAACTGGTCGAAAAAAATGCCTCGTTACAACAAAACCTAAAAACCGTCTCGAGTCAGTTGAAGACGACCGAGCAGGAGCGTGAAAGCGTCCTCGCCGTCCGTCAGGCATTGCGGGAAAGTCTGGCCACCACTGAAAACGAACTACGCTCTCTGAACAGCCGTAATTTTGCCCTTAAGGATAATCTTGAAACTGTCGAGGCTGATTTGCAGATTGCCTTGAGCGAACGCAATGACGCGCTCTTTAATGGCACCCGTATGCGCCGCCAGATCAAAGAGCTTGATACACGGCTGGCCGATCTGGAAACTACAGAACAAGGCGCTGTTCAACAATTGACCGAACGCACAATTAACTTGAACGATTCCATGGAACGGGTCGTGGAAATGGCCGGGCTTGACGTTGAAAAACTGGTGCGAGCAAACAAATCATTACCCAAAGGTCAGGGTGGACCCTTTATCGCCGCAACACCGGATGGTAAATCAGCAAGCAAACTGAAGGCCGGGCTGACAGATCTGGAGCAGCATTTACAGCAAAGCGAAGGGCTTCAGGACATCATGCGCAGAATGCCCATGGCGCCACCGCTTACGTCCTACCGTGTAACCAGCTCTTTTGGTAAGCGCCGTGATCCGATCAACAAAAAATGGGCCGCCCATTATGGCCTGGACATGGGGTCACCCTTCAAGTCACCGGTTTATGTGGCGGCTCCCGGTTTGGTCAAGTTCGCCGGCTGGAATGGCAAGTTTGGAAAGATGATCGAAATTGACCATGGTGCCGGTTTGACAACCCGATTTGCTCATTTGAATAAAATTCTTGTCAAGAAGGGACAGCAGGTCAATTTCCGTGATAAGGTTGGCTTGCTCGGTTCAACCGGACGCAGTACCGGTGCTCACCTTCATTACGAAATCATCTTCAAGGGCAGAAGTATGAATCCGTTGAAATTTTTTAAGGCCGGACGATATGTTTTCCAGGAATAATAAAAACGCATCCAAGCCAGGCGATCAAAAACAGGCGCAGACTGTGAAACCGGCCGTCCCGTCCATCATCAGCGCTGATTTGAAAATGACCGGCGATCTGAACAGTGATGGTGAAATTCAGGTTGATGGTACCATCGTTGGCGATATCCGCACCAAAACGCTGCTCATTGGCAAGTCCGCCAACATCAAGGGCGAGATTTTTGCCGATAATGTGCGTGTCCATGGCAATGTGAATGGGCAAATCAAGGCCCGTTCGGTCATATTGGCCAAGACCGCCCACGTGATTGGCGATATCCTTCATGAAGACCTGTCCATTGAAACCGGTGCCTTCCTTGAAGGTTTGTGCAAACGCATGACGGGATCGCAACTGGCAGACAGTGCAAAGATCAATCTGATAGAAGGAAACGCGGCCCCTGCTGCGCTGGAGTCCGACACCAAGAAGACGGCCACTGCAAGCTAGGCTTCCAGGGCTTTTCTGTAGACTTCCTGATCAACGTTACCACCTGATAGAATAATGCCGACGGTTTTTCCGTGCCCGTCGTACTGACCAGAAAGCAGGGCAGCCAAGGCTACGGCCCCACCCGGTTCAACGACGAGTTTCAGGTATTTGAAGGCAATCTGCATGGCCTGGGTGACGGCGTCGTCACTGACTGATAGCCCTCCCGCCAAAAGACGGGCGTTGATTTGCAACGTTAGATTGCCTGGTTCGGGTGACAGCAGGGCATCGCAGATGGATGTTGCTCCGGGTTCAATGCTTAATCGCTCTCCGGCGACCATTGAGCGCGCCGTATCATCGAAGCCGTCAGGTTCGACTGCGTAGACTTCCGTTTGTGGGCTTTCCGATGCCAGCGCAAGCGCCGACCCACCGACAAGCCCACCACCGCCACAGGGGCTCAGTACGGCGTCCAGTGTGATGTCCAGGGCCCGGGCCTGCTGCGCTATTTCAAGACCAACGGTTCCTTGTCCGGCGATAATCATCGGATCATCAAAGGGGCGCACGAGCGTTGCTTTTCGCTCTGCGACCAGTTTCTCCGCTATGGCTTCACGGTCTTCGCCGAAGCGGTCATAAAAAACGATTTCGGCCCCATAGGAGCGGGTATTGGCTACTTTTATTGCCGGTGCATCACTCGGCATGACAATAAGTGCCGGAAGGCCAAGCATTTGGGCCGCCGCAGCGACTCCCTGGGCGTGATTGCCCGAGGAGAACGCGACAACCCCACCTTTTTGCTGATCTTCGGGGATGCGTGATATGCGGTTATAGGCACCCCGGAATTTGAACGAGCCGGTCCGTTGCAGGGTTTCAGGTTTGACCAGCAGACGAAAACCAAGCCGTTCATTCAATAGTGGCACTTCAAGCAGTGGCGTCTTGTAGGCTTTTCCTTCAATGCGTAAGGCAGCGCTGCGCACATCAGTGGCGTTGGGAAGCGTATCCAACATTTATAAACCCAGCAAAGGGGGCAGGTCGCCCAATGTCGAAATTTCATGTTCAGGGGTACCGGGAAGGCGTTCCTTTTTCTGCCCAAAGCGATTGACCCAGACCACCCGGAAACCGAAATTGGCTGCGGCGGCGGCGTCCCAGGCATTGGACGACATGAAACAAATTCTTTCTTTAGAGACACTCAATCCATCGACGGCCATTTGATAAACCTTGGGGGTTGGTTTGTAGATACCCAGTTGATCGACCGAATAGCTATCAACAAGATCATCCGAAATCCCGGCATTTTCGACCGCCGACGCCAGCATTTTGGGCGAACCATTTGACAGGATGGCGCATTTCAGTCCGCCACTGTTAAGGGCTTTCAGCATGGCCGGAACTTCTGGATAACAATCCAGCTTCATGTACAGGTTTTGCAGTTTCTCACGCAGAGCCTCATCACCATCCAGTCCCAGTGTTTCCAGCGCATAGTCCAGACCATCACTGGTCACCTGCCAAAAATCGATATATTCGCCCATCAGGCTGCGAAGCCAGGTGTATTCCAGTTGCTTGGTGCGCCAGATGGCAGACAGGGAATCGGCCTTGTCGCCAAGGTCTTCACGACAATGGGCGGCAGCGGCGGCGACATCGAAAAGGGTTCCGTAGGCGTCGAATACACAGGCATCAATATCTTGCATCATCTTCATTTTCCTAATTTTTTTTAGAGGGGGGATGCTTAACGAACCAAATCCCGGTCCAGGGATTCTGCAACTTCCGTATCAGCCAGTTTTAAACGATAGATTTGCAGGTTTTCAAGGACCCGCTGCACGTAATTTCTGGTTTCGTTAAACGGTATCATTTCAATCCAGTCTATGGTGTCGATTGTTCTTTCACGGGGATTGCCGTTCTGTTTTTCCCATTTTCTGGCCCTGCCGGGACCGGCATTATAACCCGCCAGCGCCAATACATAGGATCCATTGAATTCATCGATCAGACCGGCAAGGTACGTTTGGCCAAGCGTCATGTTGTACGCCGGGTCACTGGTCAGCCGACTTTTCGAATAGTCGATTTTGAGGCTGCGAGCGACTTTTTTGGCTGTGCGCGGCAATATTTGCATCAAACCACGGGCGTTAGCGTGGCTTCTGGCACCAACGAAGAAAGCGCTTTCCTGTCGGATCATCGCCAGTACGAGCGGCGTCTCAAGGGCGTATTTGGAGGAGCGCGTTCTCAGTTTGGGCGGTTCAACCCGGGGATAACCCGCCTCAATCAATTCGGCACCCTGACGGCTTGATTTCTTGGCAATCGATATACCAACATCGGGTCTACCATATAGACCTGCCAGTTCAGCGCTCAAAGTATGCCAGCCCGTTGTATCCCGGTATGAGGCAAGGGCTAAAATGAAGGGTTTCAGGCGTTCTTTTTCGCCAATCTTATGAAGAATTTTAATGGCCCGAACCAGATCCAGGTCCTGGAATTCCTTGCTTTCATCGGCTTCAGGATCCAGCTGTACCGGTAACAGAAGTCCATGACCAACGCTTAAGCGGGCGGCGGCCAATTGACCGTAGTAGGTGGTCGGATGCTCGGCTGCGATGTGGAACCACATCTTGGCGGCCTCATCATTGTCCATGGCCTTTGCTGCCCGACCGGTCCAGTAGGCACCCCTGGCCCGGCTGATGGGGTAATTGACGTATTCGTACATGGTCTGAAAGTGGGTGAAGGCGGTTTTTGGTTCTTTCATAAAACGAAGTGCTATCCAACCAGCAAGCCATTCTGCGTCAGCAAAACCGGGACCTTCTTTCAGTTTGTGATCATTGACCAGACGGTAGGCGTCCGTGACATGGCCTTTTTGCAGAGCCATCCGGGCCAGGTAGGCCCGTTCCTTCCACCATAATTCAGGGCGGACAAGAGTGTCTGGTGGCGGCATCAACAGCTCAAGGGATTGCTCGTAGCGGCCCTTGCCTCGCCGCCAACGCAGACGCTCATAGATCAAGCCTGGATTATCGAGCAATTCTTCAGGGACCTTTTTGATTGCCGTGTCGACGTTTCCAAAGCGGTGACGCAGCATCAGGCGGGCTTCGGCGAGTGCCCGGATGCCCGGTTTGACCTTCCATAACATGCGTCGGGCTGGCCAATTGCGGCCTTCCCAAAGCAAACGGTCGAGACGTTTGACATGGTCTTCGGCGTTTAGGAATTGGCGGTATCTTTTGTAAAATATCTTTTCCGGGCGCTTTGAAAAATTTTTATTGATCCAGGTGTCGCGAATAACCTGACGGGCTTTTTCCTCTTCACCGGTTGCCAGAAGCGCCCGGGCCAAGTGCGTCCAACCTTCGGTGCTGACCGGATCACGCCCGTCCAGCCACTGAAGGATGCGGGTCGGGCTCAAGTCGTTCTGCATGGCTTCTTCAGCACGCTTGTGCAGGGTCTTGTTGGAAGGCCAGTGCGGATTTTCGGCGATAAATGAGGCAATATCCTCAAATGAGGCTTTTGTTTCGCGGCGCTCAAGGTCGAAATACCGGACGATTTTTTTTGCCAGTGGATCTTTTAATCGTTTTGCCAGTGCGCGGGCATTTTTCCATTGGTTTTTCGAGGCGGCCTTGAGCGCTGCCTTGAGGTATTTTTGATCTTTTTGAACAAGGACAGCATTATCCGCATGACTTAAGGTGGGCGCATCGATGGCGACGATGGCGAAAATCAGCAAAGTAAATATGAAGCGGCCTGGCCTCATCGGTCATGCTCCTGTTCCAACGACACTATAGTCTTTGAAAGATTAAAGAAACTCTACGATGGGGCGGGGAGTTATAGCAAGTTGTACCATATCATAAGCGTACTTGCTCCTCAGTGGTGCTAGGGTTATTGTGCGCGCCTTGTAATTCGGGATTTAAGGAGGAAGCCATGTTTCAGGGATCAATGCCCGCATTAATGACACCGCTTGCCAATGGCAGGGTGGACACGGCTGCCTTCAAAAAACTCGTTGAGTGGCAAATCCAGGAAGGTTCAGACGGGCTTGTCCCTTGTGGCACCACCGGTGAATCGCCAACCTTGAGCCATGAAGAACACATGCACGTCACCGAACTGTGTATCGAGGCCGCCGACGGGCGGGTGCCGGTCATTGCCGGGGCTGGCTCCAATTCAACGGATGAAGCGATCATGTTGGCCGTTCACGCCAAGAAGGCGGGTGCCGATGCCGCCCTGGTTGTCATGCCCTATTACAACAAGCCGACGCCGGAAGGGCAGTACCTTCATTTCAAGGCCGTTCACGATGCTTGCGCCCCCCCGGTCATCATTTACCACATTCCCCCCCCCACCCCCGCCCCTCTCCCCCCTCAACCACCCCCCCCGCCCCCCCCACCCCCCCCCCCCCCCCCCGCCACCCCCCCCCCCCCCCCCCCCCCCC
>JACNJU010000099.1 GCA_014382375.1 Rhodospirillaceae bacterium | reverse complement strand
GTCTGCGCTTCGCTATTCGCGAAGGTGGCCGGACCGTCGGTGCTGGCGTCGTCGCTTCAATTGTCGAATAAATAGGGCTTTAACGATGGAACATCAGAATATTCGTATCCGCTTGAAGGCATTTGATCACCGCGTTCTCGATCAATCTGCTGGCGAGATCATCAATACGGCAAAAAGGACAGGTGCTGATGTTCGCGGACCGATCCCGCTGCCGACACGTATTGAGAAATTCACGGTTCTGCGTTCACCCTTCATCGACAAGAAGTCACGTGAGCAGTTCGAAATTCGTACCCACAAGCGGGTACTGGATATTATCGATCCGACACCGCAAACAGTGGACGCGCTGATGAAGCTCGACCTTGCTGCTGGTGTCGACGTCGAGATTAAACTTTAAGCCAGGGATTAGGGACTTAAGCTATGCGTACAGGTCTTATCGCGCAAAAAGTTGGTATGTCGCGTGTTTTCGCCGATGACGGACGTCACATCCCCGTCACCGTGCTGAAAGTCGACAACTGCCAGGTTGTTTCACAGCGCACCGAAGAAAAAGACGGCTATTCCGCGATCCAGCTCGGCGTTGGCGCTGCCAAGGTCAAGCGGGTATCAAAGGCGATGCGTGGTCATTTTGCCGCAGCCAAGGTCGAGCCGAAAAGGCGCCTTGAAGAATTCCGCATTCCCGCAGATGCGATGGTTGACGTCGGCGCTGAACTTTCCGCCGCTCACTTCGTTGCCGGACAATATGTCGATGTTTCAGGAACCACAATCGGTAAAGGTTTTGCCGGCGCCATGAAGCGCCATAATTTTGGCGGTCTTCGTGCTTCCCATGGTGTTTCGATTTCGCACCGTTCACACGGTTCAACCGGCCAGTGTCAGGACCCCGGGCGTGTGTTCAAGGGCAAGAAGATGGCCGGTCATATGGGCTCTGTTCAGGTTACCACTCAAAATCTGGAAGTTGTTTCCACCGATAGCGAACGCGGCCTGATCCTGATTAAAGGCGCCGTGCCTGGCTCCAAGGGCGGTTATGTCCGTATTTTTGACTCGGTCAAGCGTACCAATACCCTTGAGTTGCCTTTCCCGGCGGCTCTGGTTGGTGGTGAAACACCGGTTGATGAAGAAGTAATCGAAGAAGTCGCGGTTGAAGAAATCGTGGCCGAAGAAGCAGTTGCTACAGAAGCGGTTGTCGAAGCTCCGGCTGAAGAGACCCCGGCTGAGGAAGCTCCGGCTGAAGATGCCGAGACGAAGGAAGAATAAGCTATGAAGTGCGACGTCATCAGTTTAGAGAACAAAAAGGTCGGCTCTGTCGACCTTGACGAAGCTGTATTCGGTACAGCGGTTCGTGCCGACCTTATGTCGCGCTACGTCAATTGGCAGCTTGCCAAGCGCCGTGGCGGCAATCACAAGGTCAAGACCCGTTCGGAAGTCCAGGGAACCACGGCCAAACCCTTCAAGCAGAAGGGCACCGGTCATGCGCGTCAGGGTTCCAAGCGCGCCCCGCAGCTTCGTGGCGGCGGTGTTGTTTTTGGCCCGCACGTCCGGGATCACGGCTTTGGTCTGCAGAAAAAGGTTCGCAGGCTGGCATTGAAATCTGCCCTGTCATCGAAACAGGCCGAAGGCAAACTGGTTGTCCTCGAAAATGCCAAGATGAAGAATCCGAAGACCGCCGACCTGATTAAAAATCTTGGCAAACTCGGCTGGGGTAAAGCCCTGGTTATTGATGGCCCCGAACTGGACAACAACTTCCAGCTCGCCGCCAGAAACATCATGGGTTTGGACGTCCTGCCAAGCCAGGGCGCTAACGTATATGACATCTTGCGCAGCGACACACTGGTGCTGACCAAGGATGCCATTGAAAAGCTTGTGGAGCGTTTGAAATGAGCCTCAGCAAATACAACGGCAAGGCGACCCCGAGCCCGGAGCGCAAGTTTGAATTGCTTCGCGCACCGATCATTACGGAAAAGTCGACCCTGCTTTCGGAATTCAACCAGGTCAGCTTCCGCGTCCCCATGGATGCAAGCAAGCCTGAAATCAAGGCCGCCGTCGAAGACCTGTTCAAGGTCAACGTGACGGCAGTGAACACACTTATTGCCAAGGGCAAGACCAAAAAGTTTCGTGGTCGTGCCGGCAAACGGATCGACACCAAGAAAGCCATCATTACGCTGGCCGAAGGTCAGTCCATTGATGTTTCGACGGGGGTTTAAAGTCTAATGGCACTCAAACAATTTAAACCGACAACACCTGGCCGCCGTGGTTTAGTCCTCGTCAGCCGTGAAGGTCTGTGGAAGGGCAAGCCCGAAAAGGCGCTGACCGAAGGCCTTCGCAAGAAGGGTGGCCGCAACAACACTGGTCGCATCACCGCCCGTCGTCGTGGTGGCGGGCATAAGCGCCGCTACCGGATTATTGACTTCAAGCGCAACAAGCTTGATGTCGTCGGCACCGTTGAACGGCTGGAATACGATCCTAACCGCACGGCCTTTATCGCCCTGATCAATTACGAAGATGGTGAGCGCGCTTACATCATTGCGCCGCAGCGTCTGGCTGTTGGTGACAAGGTTATTTCCGGCGAACAGGTTGATATTAAACCCGGCAACGCCATGCCCCTGAAGAATATCCCTGTTGGAACGATCATTCACAACGTCGAGATGAAACCTGGCAAAGGAGCGCAGATCGCGCGCTCTGCAGGTACTTACGTGCAGCTGATTGGTAAGGATCAGGGCTACGCCCAGCTTCGCCTCAGCTCAGGTGAACTGCGTATGGTTCGCGGTGAATGCATGGCCACCATCGGTGCCGTGTCCAACCCGGATCAACAGAACATCAAACTCGGCAAGGCCGGGCGTAACCGTTGGCTTGGCAAACGCCCGTCTGTCCGCGGTGTCGCCATGAACCCGATCGATCACCCACATGGTGGTGGTGAAGGCCGGACATCTGGTGGTCGTCATCCGGTGACCCCCTGGGGCAAGCCGACCAAAGGCAAACGTACACGTAGCAACAAAAAGACGGATCGCCTGATTATGCGTCGCCGTCGCAGCAAGAAGTAGGAGGCCGTTTTGGCTCGTTCCATTTGGAAAGGTCCGTTTGTAGACGGATACCTTCTTAAAAAAGCAGAAACCAGTCGCGCCAGTGGCCGTAACGAGGTTATTAAAACCTGGTCGCGCCGTTCCACGATACTGCCGCAGTTCGTTGGATTGACCTTCGGCGTCTACAACGGCCGCAAGTTTATTCCGGTTCTGATTACCGAAGACATGATTGGTCACAAGATGGGCGAGTTCTCACCGACCCGCACCTACCTTGGTCACACCGCCGACAAGAAGGCGAGGAGGGTCTAGTCATGGGTAAGAAATCTGCACCTCGGCCTTATGCCGATAACGAAGCGATGGCTTATTCCAAGCACATGCGGGTCAGCGCCCAGAAATTGAATCTGGTTGCATCACAGATCCGCGGCATGAATTGCGAAGCGGCAATGGCTGAACTTCAGTTCTCCAAACGCCGCATCGCCGGTGATGTGAAGAAAGTTCTCGAATCGGCAATCGCAAACGCCGAAAACAACCATGACCTTGATGTCGACAGGCTTTTTGTCGCCGAGGCCAGCGTTGGCCGGACCATGGTTATGAAACGCTGGAGGGCCCGCGCTCGTGGCCGTACCGGTAAAATTCTTAAACCCTTCAGCAATTTGCGCGTCATTGTGCGCGAGCGTGAGGAGACCGTCTAAATGGGTCAAAAAGTAAACCCGATCAGCCTCAGGCTGGGAATTATTCGTACCTGGGATTCTCGTTGGTATGCTGAAGACAACTATGCAGAATTCCTGCATGAAGACTTAAGCATTCGCAAGTATTTGATGGAACGTCTGGCACAGGCCGGTGTTTCAAAGGTTGTCATCGAACGCCCGGCCAAAAAGGCCAGAATTACCGTTCATACGGCTCGTCCCGGTGTCATTATTGGAAAGAAGGGCGCTGATATCGAAATCCTGCGTCGTGATATCTCGAAGCTGACCGGCTCGGAAGTGCATGTCAACATCGTTGAAATCCGCAAGCCTGAAATCGATGCCCAGCTTGTCGCCGCCAACGTTGCCCAGCAGATGGAACGTCGTGTTTCTGTCCGCCGCGCCATGAAGCGGGTCGTCCAGTCGGCCATGCGTCTGGGCGCTGAAGGCATTCGCATTTATTGTTCCGGTCGTTTGGGTGGTGCTGAAATCGCCCGCGACGTCTGGTACCACGAAGGTCGCGTGCCGTTGCACACGTTCCGCGCCCATATCGATTACGGCACGGCTACCGCGCGCACCACGTATGGCGCTTGCGGCGTCAAGGTTTGGATCTACAAGGGTGAAATTATGACCCACGATCCAATGGCCATGGAAAAACAGGTTATTGAATCTCAGCCGGCTCGCTAAGGCGGCCATGTTTAAGAGTTAAGCGGAAGCAAAACGATGCTAAGTCCAAAACGTACAAAATATCGCAAGGCCCACAAAGGCCGCATTCATGGGAATGCAAAAGGTGGTACCGAGCTTAATTTCGGCGCTTACGGCCTGAAGGCGACATCGCCCGAACGTGTTACCGCGCGTCAGATCGAAGCCGCCCGTCGTGCCATGACCCGTCACATGAAGCGTGCCGGTCGTGTCTGGATCAGGATTTTCCCTGATGTTCCGGTTTCAAAGAAGCCGCCTGAAGTTCGTCAGGGTAAGGGTAAGGGTTCGGTTGAATTCTGGGCAGCCCGGGTTAAGCCTGGCCGCATCATGTTTGAGGTTGATGGCGTTCCCATGGCCGTCGCTAAAAAGGCTTTCGAGCTTGCCGCCGCTAAATTGCCATTGAGCACGCGTTTCGTAACGCGCCTTGGCGAAGAGGAGTAGGACCATGAGCAAAGGTATGAAACCCGCAGATTTGCGCGCCAATTCCGATGATCAGTTGAAAGATGAACTGATTGGCCTTCGCAAGGAGTCCTTCAATCTTCGCTTCCAGGCCGCCAGCGGCCAGTTGGAGAACACTGCAAGATGTCGCCAGGTAAGCCGTGGCATTGCGCGTATTAAAACCATTCTTGGCGAGCGTGATAACGCTGCCAAGACCGCTTCGTAAGAATTGAGGTAACGACAGATGCCCAAGCGAATACTGCAAGGAGTCGTGGTTAGCGACAAAATGGACAAGACCGTGACCGTCAAGGTCGAACGTCGGTTCAAGCACCCGCTCTACAAGAAATTTATTCGTCGCTCGAAAAAGTATGCGGCGCATGATGAAAACAACGTGGTCAAAATTGGCGATGTGGTGAAAATCCGCGAATGTCGTCCGATTTCGAAGCGCAAGACATGGGAAGTCGTCACCGAGACCGCTTAAAAGCAGTGGTCTTTTGAGTGAACGCATAGAGGAATGAGAAAATGATCCAAGTGGAAACAAACTTGGCTGTTGCCGACAACTCCGGCGCCCGTCGAGTCCAGTGCATCAAGGTGCTCGGTGGCTCAAAGCGCCGATATGCTTCCGTCGGCGATGTCATTGTTGTCTCTATCAAAGAGGCAATTCCCCGCGGTCGCGTCAAAAAGGGCGACGTGGTGCAGGCTGTCGTCGTTCGCACAGCCAAGGATATCAATCGCGAAGACGGTACGACCATCCGCTTCGACAATAATGCTGCCGTGCTTATCAACAAGCAGGGTGAACCCATCGGCACCCGTATTTTCGGCCCGGTGACCCGTGAATTGCGCGCCAAGAAATATATGAAGATTATTTCTTTGGCACCGGAAGTTCTTTGATTAGGTGACTCTGAAAATGGCTCAGAAAATGCGAATGAAAAAGGGCGACCAAGTCATCGTCCGTACCGGCAAAGATAAGGGAAAGAGCGGAGAAGTTCTGCGCACGATCCCGAAGGAGAACCGTGCCTTGGTGCAGGGTGTGAACATGATCAAGCGTCACACGCGCCCGACCCAGGCATCTGCTGGTGGGATCGTCGAGAAAGAAGCCTCGATCCATATCTCCAATTTGGCTCAAATCGATCCGAAAGACAGTAAACCGACGCGAACAGGCGTCAAGGTACTCAAAGATGGCCGCAGGGTCCGCTTCGCAAAGCGGTCCGGCGAGGTCATCGACAAATAGCGGATGTAAGTAATAATGGCACGTTTACAAGAACACTACGAATCGACGATCCGTCCGGCCTTGCAGGACGAATTCCAGTACAAGAGCTCTATGCAGGTTCCTAAACTGGAAAAGATTGTCATTAACATGGGCGTTGGTGAAGCTTCCCAGGATAAGAAGCTGATCAATGGCGCCCTTGCAGACATGGCTTTGATCAGTGGTCAGAAGCCGGTCGCCACCATAGCCAAGAAGTCTATCGCCACCTACAAGTTGCGCGATGGCATGACCGTTGGCTGCAAGGTGACGCTGCGCAATGAGCGCATGTACGAATTCCTGGACCGGTTGGTCAACATCGCGTTGCCCCGTGTCCGTGATTTCCGTGGATTGAATGGTAAAAGCTTTGATGGGAATGGCAATTACGCCATGGGCGTCAAGGAACAGATCATTTTTCCCGAGATTGATTATGACAAGGTCGATCGGGTTCGCGGTATGGACATCATAATCTGCACAACCGCCAAGAGCGACGACGAAGCAAGATCCCTGCTCAGGGGCTTTGATCTGCCGTTCAAAGGTGAAGCAACCGGAGAGAACAAGTAATGGCTAAGAAAAGCGTTGTTGAGAGGAACAAGAAGCGTGAAAGGCTGGCAGCCAAGTTTGCTTCCCGTCGCGCTTCCCTGAAAGCACTAGCCAAGGACTCGAGCCTGTCCCTGGAAGAGCGTTTCGAAGCCCGTTTGAAACTGGCCGAAATTCCGCGTAATGCATCGCCTGTAAGGCAACGCCTGCGCTGTCAATTGAGCGGCCGTCCCCGTGGCAATTATCGCAAGTTCAAGCTTTCGCGTATTGCCCTTCGTGATTTAGCATCCACCGGTCAAATTCCCGGCATGGTTAAGTCGAGCTGGTAGGAGAGGTACGAATATGTCTATGACCGATCCCTTGGGTGATATGCTTACGCGTATCCGAAATGGCCAACAGGCCCGTAAAAGCACCGTTATGGCACCAGCTTCCAAGCTGCGCTCTAACGTGCTTGAAGTCCTCAAGCGTGAGGGTTTCATCCGCGGCTTCAGCCAGGAAGAAATTCGCCCCGGAATCAATGAACTGACAATCGAGCTTAAGTATCACGAGGGTGACCCCGTGATCCGCGAGATTTCTCGAGTGTCGACCCCAGGTTGCCGCGTTTATTCGAAGATCAAGGACTTGACCCGTGTATATAACGGGCTTGGTATCTCGATCCTTTCGACACCACGCGGCGTTATGTCCGATGCTGAAGCACGCGACGCCAATGTTGGCGGCGAAGTGCTTTGCCAGGTCTTTTAGAATAGGGCTAACCACATGTCTCGAATTGGTAAAAATCCTGTTGAACTTCCCGAAGGCGTTGATATCGCCATCGTTGGGCAGCAAATCACAGCAAAAGGTAAGCTCGGTGAGATGTCTTTTACATTAAGTGATGATGTTGATATCAGTCGGGAAGAAAATCAGGTCTGGGTTAAGCCCCGTGGTACTTCTATCCGTGCCCGCAAGATGTGGGGAACGGCACGCGCCGTGGTCAACAATCTTGTCGTTGGTGTTTCGGAAGGCTTTACCCGCAACCTGGAAATCAATGGTGTTGGTTATCGCGCCCAGGTTCAGGGTAGTGAGCTTATTATGCAGCTTGGTTTCAGCCACGAGGTTCGCCACGCTGTTCCCGAAGGCATCAGCATCAAATGCCCAGACCAGACCCACATCACCATCGAAGGCGTTGATAAGCAGAAAGTCGGTCAAACGGCTGCTGAAATTCGCTCCTATCGCCCGCCAGAACCCTACAAGGGCAAAGGCATCAAATACGCCGACGAATACGTTCGGCGCAAAGAAGGCAAGAAGAAGTAAGTCATGGCTCATTCAAAGCAACTCTTCGAACGCCGCAAGGGCCGCAATCGCGTCCAGATCCGGCGTGCAGGCGGAAGCCGCCCGCGTTTATCCGTATTCCGTTCGGGCAAGCACATCTATGCCCAGATTATCGATGACACGCAGGGCGTTACCCTGGCTTCGGCATCGAGCGTCGATAAGGATTTACGGAGCAAGGTCAAAACCGGCGCCGACAAGACTGCTGCCATCGAAGTTGGCAAGCTTGTCGCCGAACGTGCGGTCAAGGCTGGCATCAAGGACGTGGTCTTCGACCGCGGCGGTTATAAATATCACGGTCGGGTAAAAGCCCTGGCTGAAGCGGCTCGCGAAGCCGGCTTGTCATTCTAGGAGCGCTATTTATATGGCACAGACACCGACACAGAATAGAGATGATCGCCGCCCCGGCCGCGGTCGTGGTAGGAACAAGGAAGAGCAGTCTCGTGAAGACGAACTGATTGACAAACTTGTTCACATCAACCGCGTTGCCAAAGTGGTTAAAGGCGGTCGCCGCTTTTCCTTTGCTGCCCTGGTTGTTGCCGGTGACGGCAGCGGGCGCGTCGGCTTTGGCACAGGTAAGGCCCGCGAGGTTCCTGAAGCCATTCGTAAGGCTACCGATCAGGCCAAGCGTGAAATGATTCATGTGCCGCTGCGTGACGGCCGCACCTTGCATCATGATGTTGAAGGCGATTTCGGCGCTGGCAAGGTTGTTCTGCGTAGTGCGCCTCCGGGTACTGGTATTATTGCCGGTGGTCCCATGCGCGCTGTCTTTGAAGCGATGGGCGTGCAGGATGTTGTTACCAAATCAATTGGTAGCGCCAATCCCCATAACATGATCAAGGCCACTTTCAAGGCGCTGGCAAACAGCTCCTCACCGCGCAGTGTTGCCGCACGTCGTGGCAAGAAAGTCAGTGATATTGTTGCCCGTCGTGGCGGTGGAGCAGGCGCTGCAGCCGTTAAGGAGCAAGCAGATGGCTGATAAAAAAGGTACTGTCAAAGTGACACAAATCGGTAGTCCGATCGGTCGCCAGAAATACCAGCGTGAAACCCTTAAAGGGCTCGGGCTCAACAAGATGCACAAAACCCGCGAGCTGGAAGATACAGCTTCCGTCCGTGGCATGATCAATAAGGTCAAGCACCTGATCAGCGTCGAAGAGGTCGGTTAAGACTTAAATAATGTAGGCGAGTTGCTTTTTGTTCATAGACAAAAAGGGGCGCAAGCCGGAAGGAAAAGAATATGAAACTCAATGAGTTACGTGATAACCCGGGTGCTACAAGGAACCGTAAGCGGGTTGGCCGTGGTATTGGTTCGGGAACAGGCAAAACTGCCGGTCGCGGACACAAGGGACAGAAATCCCGTAGTGGCGTCTCGCTGCTTGGCTTTGAAGGTGGCCAGATGCCTCTTTATCGCCGGTTGCCGAAACGTGGCTTCAAAAATCCGTTCTCGAAGAACTTTGCCGAGATCAATCTTGGCAAGGTGCAGAGCGCTATTGATGACGGCAAGATTGACGGCAAGAAAAATCTCGATGCCGCTGTTTTGCTTGAAGCCGGTCTGATCCGCAAGTCAAAGGACGGCGTCAAGTTGCTGGCCAAGGGTGAACTGAAAGCCAAGCTGAACATTGAAGTCGCTGGTGCCTCCAAGGCTGCTGTTGCCGCTGTTGAAAAAGCCGGTGGCAAGGTCACGCTAACGGCCCCTATCACGGTCGCAGAGGACAAGCCCGCGCCTGAAAAAGCTAAAAAAGCAGAAGCCGTCTCCGAAACTGAAGCCGATACGGCTGAATAAGGCAGAACCGACGTCATGTCCTCCGCAGCAGAGCAACTCGCAGCCAATATGAACTTCGGGGCCTTTTCAAAGGCCACGGAGCTCAAGAAGCGTATCTGGTTTACGCTTGGCGCGTTGATTGTCTACCGCTTGGGGACATACATCCCGTTGCCGGGTATTGATCCGGTTGTGCTGCAGGATATTTTCTCGCAACAGGCCGGTGGCATTCTGGGAATGTTTGACATGTTCTCCGGCGGCGCGCTTGGCCGGATGACCATTTTCGCCCTCAATATCATGCCCTACATCTCGGCCTCGATCATCATGCAGTTGATGACCTCGGTATCGCCGAAAATGGCGGCATTGAAGAAAGAAGGCGAGTCTGGTCGTAAGCTGATTAACCAGTACACCCGCTACCTGACAGTTCTGATTACCACAATGCAGGCCTACGGCATCTCAGTTGGGCTTGAGGGAATGAATTCCAGCGTCGGTTCGGCGGTGATTGATCCTGGTGTGTTCTTCCGCTTTACGACGGTTGTCACCCTGGTTGGCGGCACCATGTTCCTGATGTGGTTGGGTGAACAGATTACGGCTCGCGGCATTGGCAACGGCATTTCATTGATCATTTTCTCGGGCATCGTCGCCAATTTGCCCAGCGCCATAGCCGGAACCCTTGAATTGGGTCGCACCGGAGCGCTTTCATCGTTGTTGATTATCGCCCTGATCATCATGTCGGTAGGCGTGATCTTCTTCATAATCTTCATGGAGCGGGCCCAGCGTCGCCTGATTGTTCAGTATCCAAAGCGCCAGCAGGGTAACAAGATGAGTGGTGGTGAAAGCTCGCATCTGCCGCTTAAATTGAACACCGCAGGTGTGATTCCGCCGATTTTTGCAAGCTCTATCCTGTTGATGCCGATTACGATAATCGGATTTAGCGCCGGTTCCGGACCGGAATGGCTGTCGACGGTTGCTGCTTTGCTGGGTCGCGGGCAACCGCTGTATCTGGCGATTTACGTGAGCTTGATCGTTTTCTTTGCTTTCTTCTACACCGCTGTTGTCTTTAATCCGGAAGACACCGCCGATAACCTGAAGAAGCATGGCGGCTTTATTCCGGGCATTCGCCCTGGCAAAAATACCTCCCAGTATCTGGACAAGGTGCTGACCCGCTTGACAGTCGTAGGCGCCGCTTATCTGGCAGTTGTCTGTCTGTTGCCTGAAATTTTGATTTCCCGCTTTTCGGTGCCGTTTTACTTCGGTGGAACGAGCCTTTTGATCGTGGTTACCGTGACCATGGATACGGTGTCACAGGTTCAATCACATTTACTGGCCCATCAGTACGAGGGGTTAATCAAGAAATCGAAACTGAAGGGAAAGCGGGGATGAAACTGATCTTGCTAGGGCCTCCGGGAGCCGGGAAGGGGACGCAAGCCAAGCGTTTGCAGGAATCCTATAGCATTATTCAACTTTCAACAGGTGATATGCTGCGCGCCGAAGTCGATTCAGGCAGCGCACTTGGCGCCCAGGCAAAAGAAGTGATGGAATCAGGCGAGCTTGTTTCCGACGAATTGATTATCAAGATGATTTCGTCGCGTATTGATAAAGATGATTGTAAGGCTGGCTTTATTCTTGATGGTTTTCCGCGTACGACCCCGCAGGCCGAAGCGCTGGATGTGATGTTTGATGAAAAAGGTTTAAAACTCGATTGTGTGATCGAGATGCAGGTTGATGACGAAGCGATGGTTGAGCGCATTACCGGACGATATACATGTTCGGCGTGTGGTCGGGGTTACCACGATTCGTTCAAAAAACCGGATGTTGAAGGTGTTTGTAATAAATGCGGTGGAACAGAGTTTTCCAGACGCGCTGACGACAACGCCGAAACTGTCCGTTCAAGGCTTCAGGCCTATAATGAACAGACGGCGCCGATCATTTCCTACTATGGAAATAAAGGCATTTTGAAGAGCATCGACGGCATGGCTGCCATCGATGATGTAACGAAACAAATGAAGGATTTAATTGGCTAACGACTGCGTGTTGACTTAGGGAAAAGAGCGCCTATAATCGCGCCTCTTTGGGTTCCCTGACCCAGTCTTTATCGTTTAAAACCAACGGGTAAGGAGTACCAGCATTGGCGCGAATCGCTGGCGTAAACATTCCGACCGGGAAACGGGTCGTAATTGCACTGACATACATCCACGGAATCGGTCGCACAAAGGCGGTTGAAATCTGTGAAAAGGTTGGAATACCAGCCGAAAGACGGGTCAGTGATCTAACTGAATCGGAACTGACGGGTATCCGTGATTCCGTAGATAATGACTATCAGGTCGAAGGTGATCTTCGCCGTGAAGTCGCCATGAACATCAAGCGTCTTATGGACCTTGGCTGTTATCGTGGTCTCAGGCATCGCCGCGGCTTGCCTGTTCACGGTCAGCGAACACATACCAATGCGCGTACCCGTAAGGGTCCGGCAAAGGCTATCGCTGGCAAGAAAAAAGTTGCTAAGTAAGAATTAGGATAAACAATGGCAAAGCCGACAACGCAGCGACCACGCCGTCGTGAACGCAAAAATATTGCTTCAGGTGTGGCCCATGTAAACGCCACGTTCAATAACACCATGATTACCATCACTGATGCGCAAGGTAACTCTATTGCCTGGGCGTCCGCTGGTAGTCAGGGCTTTAAAGGATCGCGTAAATCGACACCGCACGCCGCCCAGATGGCAGGTGAAGATGCCGGTCGCAAGGCCCAGGAACATGGTATGAAGACACTTGAAGTCGAAGTTAAAGGCCCTGGTTCGGGACGTGAGTCAGCACTTCGTGCCCTGCAGGCCGTCGGCTTTACCATTACCGCAATTCGTGACGTTACGCCCATTCCGCACAATGGCTGCCGTCCACGTAAACGCCGTCGCGTATAGGACGGTCAGGCTGAGGACTTAAAGTCCCCAGTTTATTTAAGTGGCTCTTGTTTTCGTTTAAGGGCCTGACATTAATGCATTGAGCATGAGGTTTTTTCCGTGATTCAAAAGAATTGGCTGGAATTGATTAAACCGATGAAACTTGACGTTGTTCCGGGTGCAGATCCGGAACGTCGCGCCACCGTCGTTGCAGAACCGCTGGAACGCGGTTTTGGCCTTACCCTGGGTAATGCGTTACGCCGGGTGCTGCTGTCGTCCCTGCAAGGGGCCGCCGTGACGTCTGTGCAGATCGACAACGTATTGCACGAGTTTTCATCTATCCCGGGTGTCCGCGAGGACGTCACCGACATCGTTTTGAATATCAAATCGATGGGACTTCGTATGCACGCCGAAGGGCCGAAGCGTATTACGCTGAAGGCTTCGGGGCCAGGCGAAGTCAAGGCCGGTGATATTGAAACCGGTCCCGACATCGAGATTATGGACCCGTCTTTGGTTATTTGTCATCTCGACAAAGGCGCCAAGCTGTCCATGGAAATGACTGTGGAACATGGCAAGGGCTATGTTGCTGCGGCCCAGAACCGGGCTGAAGATTCACCGATCGGGCTTATTCCCATTGATGCGGTTTTCTCGCCGGTTACCAAGGTTAGCTACAAGGTTGAAAACAGCCGTGTCGGTCAGATTACCGATCACGACAAGCTTTCCCTTGAAGTGACATCCAATGGCGCTGTAGCACCTGATGATGCGGTCGCCCTGGCTGCCCGCATTCTTCAAGACCAGTTGCGGTTGTTCATCAACTTCGAAGAGCCGCAGAAGGTTCAGCAGGAAGAAGAAAAAGATGAACTGCCGTTCAACAGGAACCTGCTTCGCAAGGTTGACGAGCTGGAACTCTCAGTACGTTCAGCCAATTGCCTGAAGAACGACAACATCATTTATATCGGCGATCTCGTACAAAAGAGTGAGTCCGATATGCTCAGGACCCCGAACTTCGGTCGTAAATCCCTAAACGAGATCAAAGAAGTGCTCTCACAGATGGGTTTGCACCTGGGAATGGAAATTGCTGATTGGCCGCCTGAAAACATCGAAGATTTGGCCAAAAAGCTTGAAGACCCGTTCTGAGGGTTTAAAGAACTTACTCAAGGAGAGAAATCATGCGACATGGCATGAGCGGACGCAAACTTAACCGGACCAGTTCACATCGCAAGGCGATGTTCTCGAACATGGTGACGTCCCTGTTGGATCATGAACAGATCACCACGACCCTGCCCAAGGCGAAGGAATTGCGTCGCATTGCCGACAAGATGATCACCCTTGGCAAGCGCGGTGACCTGCATGCCCGCCGTCAGGCATTGTCTGTCATTAAGGACGCTGAAATCGTCGGTAAGCTGTTCAGTTCTTTGGCTGAACGCTACAAGGAACGCAATGGTGGTTACACCAGGGTTCTGAAGGCCGGCAATCGTTACGGGGATTGTGCACCGATGGCGGTGCTGGAGCTGGTCGACCGCGACCCGGAAGCCAAAGGCGCCGCCGATCTGGCCCGCGTTGAGGCCGACGAAGCTGCAGCGGCACTTGCCGAAGCTGAATAAGCAGTAACGCCCAAAAGATTTAAAAGGCCGCACCTTCGGGAGCGGCCTTTTTTTTGGTATTTTCGGATATCGGTTCCTCACGCATATTTTCGTAAGGCGAATCCGGGAAACAAAAAACAACAAATTGCTCTTGAATAATCCCCCATCTAAAGTATTTCCATTATGGATAGGGACAAGAAATCGTTGGTGCGCCAATTACTGATGACGTTGATTTTAATGCTCGGGATGTGCTTTCAACCGGGTCATTTACATTGAAAACCCGAGATTCCCCAATATTTCGAATGAAGAACTCTGGAAAATTATTCAATTAGCATCTGATCTGATCAAGGAGCATTTCGAAATTACCGTTATAAGACCAAAGGAAATTCCTGTTTTTCATATCGATAATATTTTTACGAGCCTTGTCGAAAATAAACCCCCTGAATTTGATGATCTCATAGGGGATTTCCGTAACGGGAAAGTCGATTGGGGATATGTAAAGGAATCTCTCATCGATCAAATCGGGAAACAGAGAGATCCACTCATAAAGCAAATAGAATTTGCTCGCCCTTATCTCGTTCAGCCGCTGAAAAATGATGATCTGGAATCTTTTGCCAACGCAATTATTGAAACTTTCAGGACTCGCTTGTCTTATTGGACAAGCGCCCGTTTGGAAGATGGATATCCTGTCATAGGAGAATTCCCGGGGCGTCAGAATTTGCCCCTGAATGAATACGGCTACTGGACCTTGATGGCTAAACGTGGTGTTGAAGCTGATATCATTTTGACCAATCAGCTTGTCGCCAGTGTTGAATATATGCCCATACCGATCCACACCTCCATAAGGGGAGGGATTACCGGCGGTTCAACAGAATACATTCCTGCTTCACAGTTTGGATCATCGGTGTGGGTTTCTCTCTTTCCATACTTGTCCAACGATAAACAAATCAAAAAACTCAGAAACGGTGATGTCTACACACGCGATAAGGCACTGACATATGCCAGTGCCATGTTGGCTCATGAGTTGGGACATCAATTGCTTCAGCTTGGACATCCCTGGTCCAACGAAGCTTGTATAATGCGTCCGGCAGAGGTTCTGGATTTTGCATCATGGGTAAAAAAGATCGATGCCAAAAAATGTCAAATCGGTTCAAGCCCTGCAATGAATCCTGGGGCGTTGGAGATACCGGTCTGGTAGCCTCATAAGGCTCCGGATGGGCTCATAAAATTTCTTTGCAAAGGGCGATCACCTGATCGGCGTCAATCTCCGCGACGCAGGGATACATGCCCTCCACCGGGGGCAGGTGGCATTTTCCCAGGCAACCCTCGCAGTCCATGGATTGGTAAATAAAATGGGCGTTGTCCGGGGTGATTTCCGGGGCGTAGGGGACGATTTCACCGACGTAGGCGGCACTGGCCAGGCAGATGGTTGGCGCGCCCAGGGCCACGGCCAGGTGCATCAGGGCAGTATCGACGCTGATCACCAGCCTGGCCGCTTTCAGGGCCGGGACAAGTTCCTCAAAGCCGTTTGAATTGAAGCTGACGCCGGGCAGAGACAACAATTGCTGGTAATCAGGGTTGGCGGCCATATCGCCGGGCGCGCCGGTCAGGGCGATGCTCATGCCTTGCGGCAGGCTTTTGATGATGTGTCGATAAAGCGCCACCGGGCTTTGCTTGGCGGCGACGGCGGAAAATGGCTGGATCAGAACATCAAACGTCTCGCCGCTCCTGTCCTCAACGGCAATCTGAACTTTTGGCGGCGGCGTCTGGGTGCCCGCCAACCAGTTGGCGAAGTTACTCCAGCGCACCACCTTGTCAAGCCTGTCGGGGCCGCTGTCGAACAAGCGGCTGTAAAGCCCGCGGTTGGCATTAAGGGCGGCGGCGTATTTCGGCCACGAGCGGGGCTCCATGGCGATGGCTTCATCCGGGGCGGCCATTTTGATCAGCGCCTCATCAAGATCGGGGTGGCGCAACTGGTCGGTTGAGATGACAAGCCGGTAATGGGCATTGAAAAGGCGGTTGGCAACTTTACGCCGGTAGGACAGGGACTTTCTCAAATCCCCGAAATTGACAATCTCCAGACCCATATCCGTAGGCAGCAGAAAGGCCATTTTACGGGCGTCATTTCTGAGTAGCACGGTGACCGGTTCGCCGTCACGGGCGAGGGATTTGAAGCGAGAAGCGAGAAGTGAGAAAAGAACGGTGTCACCCAAACCCCCGGCCGAAATCAGCAGGATTCCATTTGCCGGGTCGCCTCGATTGCTGAAGCGACGTTTCAGGCTGAGAAATTTATCAAGGATTCGAAACGGCTTCATTTAATATGCCGCGTAGGATTTTTCTTCGACCAGTGCGGATCCCAGTAAATCGTTGATCTGGCGCTTGACGGCCATGCGTTTATCGTTGGTGACATAAACCGCGCGTGCCAACCTGACGAAGTCTTCACCAAAATCCTTGGCCCGTTCACAGTCGCGGATATCGTCTTCGATTTCCCACAGGGCCTCATTGATTTTTTTCAGTTCTGCGCTCAACTGCTCCAGTTCTTCTGATTTGGGAATGGCCTCGTCCCGCGCCGCGCTCAGGGTGTCGTATTCAAGCCTGACATTAGCCAGCTTGGCTTCGTCTTCAATGCGTTCGAGCTTGATTTCCAAAATTGTGATTTTGTCGACAAGTTCACCCGGGGCGACATTGACGGAAACGGTAACGGACACGGTATTCTCCTAGAAATTAGCTACGGGCGAAGTCGTCATCCAGACGTTCTATATCATCTTCGCCAAGATAGTCACCCGATTGTACCTCAATCAGGTAAAGCGGTTCCTTGGTGGTGTTTTCCAGCCGGTGGGCGGCACCAACGGGAATATAAGTCGATTGATTGGGCCCCAGCGTCATATCCTTGCCGTCGCAGTGAACCAAAGCCTCGCCTGAGACGACAATCCAGTGTTCGGCGCGGCGCTGGTGACGTTGCAGGGAAAGGCGGCTATCGGGATTGACACAAATCCGCTTGACCTGAAAGGACGGCCCACTATCCAGTGACTGATACCAGCCCCAGGGGCGGCGTACCCGCTCCGGCAAAAGGTGTTCCGTGCGGTCTTTCTTTTCCAGTCTCTTGACGATGGTGCCAATGTCCTGTGCCCGGTCTTTTGGGGCGATCAGCACCGTGTCGCCGGTATCAACGATAACCATGTCTTTGATGCCGATAGTGGCGATCATTTTGTTATAGGTGCGAAGGTAACTGCCGCTGGTGTCTTCGGCAAAAACATCACCGATGATGACATTGTCCTGTTTGTCTTTTTTTGAAACCTTCCATAGTTCAGACCACGAACCGATATCACTCCATCCCATATCAACGGGGACAACACAGGCCTTGCGGGTATGCTCCATGACGGCGTAGTCGATGGATATGGCCGGGCAGCTCTCGAAAATTTCCCCATCCATGCGGGTGAAATCCAGATCGCGAATGGTCGCCGACATGGATTTTTCGCAAATTGCGAAGACATCAGGCTGCAGGATTTTCAGTTCTTCAAGATAGGTGGAAGCCTTGAACAGGAAAATTCCACTGTTCCAGACATGGCCGCCAGCGGCGAGCATTTTAGCAGCCTTTTCGGGGTTCGGCTTTTCGATAAATTTCTCGACGCTGAGACAACCCGGCGCGGCACTTATTTCGTCTCCGCCCAGAATATATCCATATCCGGTTTCAGGGCCGGTGGGTTTGATTCCGAAGGTCACCAGATAATCGTTTTCAGCCGCTTTGGCGGCGGTCTTGATGGCGGCCAGGAAGGCTTTGCGATTTTCTATCAGGTGATCCGATGGCAACAGCAGGATGGTCGCGTCCTTGTCAATGGCACGCAGCGTCATTGCCGCAATGGCGGCGGCAGGGGCGGTGTTTCTGCCGACTGGCTCCAGAATGATATCCCGGACATACAGATTGATCTCGCGGACTTGCTCGGCAACGCTGAAACGATGCTGGTCGTTGCAAATAACCAGCGGTGCTTCAAAGCCCTTACCAGTGACCCGTTCCAGGGTTTCCTGCAACAGCGACTTTTCAGACGTCAGCGACAGCAGTTGTTTGGGGTAGTGTTTTCGCGACAACGGCCATAACCGGGTTCCCGATCCGCCTGACAGGATAACTGGATGAATGCTCATTGTTTTCGGGTTCTCTGATTCGGAATACTGAGGGTTTTGATTACCACAGATGCCCTCTTCGGGCTATGGACTGATTAGTCTTGCTTTCACCCGTAGAATGCTTGATTGAAGCGGTATGGTGAAGGATTCAGATAATTTTCGCGGTGCGGCGTTGATGGCGGCCAGCATGGCTTTTTTCGTCATCAATGACAGTTTGGTCAAACTGGTGTCCGAAAATCTTGGTCTTTTTCAGATCATCTTACTGCGTGGGCTGATGGCGAGCGCCTTGTTGGCGCTGGTCGCCATGAAAAGAAAATCCATCTTTCCCATCCTCAACAGGCCTGACTGGAAAGTCCTGGCTTTCAGGTTGACCGGTGAAGTTGGGGCGACGCTTTGCTATCTGACGGCGCTTTTCAACATTCCGCTTGCCAATGCCACGGCGATTCTGGCGGCGCTGCCGCTGGCGGTAACCCTGGCGGCCGCAGTTTTCATGGGGGAGCCCGTTGGCTGGCGGCGCTATCTGGCAATTTTGGTCGGTTTTGCCGGGGTCTTGATTATTGTCCGGCCCGGTGCCGAAGGCTTTAACGCTTACTCTATCTGGGCCCTTGCCGCAGTAGCCTTTGTTGTGCTCAGGGACTTGTCGACGCGCCATCTTTCGGCGCATGTTTCGTCCATTTTCGTCTCCTTGCTGACCTCTGTTGCGATTACGTTGACAGGTGGCGTGATGACAATGTTTACGGTCTGGGAACCGGTTGGGACGAACGAGTTTAGGCTTCTTGCCGCTGCGGCGACGCTGATGGTCTTCGCCTATCTGACCAGCGTCATGACCATGCGGGTCGGCGAAATCAGCTTCGTCTCACCGTTTCGTTATACGGCCCTTATTTGGGCGATTGGCCTGGGTGTTGTCATTTTTGGCGACGCCCCTGATAGCTGGACCCTGCTGGGTAGCGGCATCATCGTGTCGATGGGTATTTATACGTTTTACCGCGAGAAAAAAATCAAGAAACTGGAACAATCTGTCAGTTCATAAGTGTTAGACTATCGCCTGAAAAACGGAATTGACGGAACGTATTTGATGAAGCAGGGAATTTTTGCAGTATTAGGCTTTGTTGTTCTGGCTTTGCTGGAAAGCACTGGTGTGTTTGCGGCAGAGAAAGTCGTTCCGGATTCCCGCGCCCAGGTTGAATTTTCCTACGCACCGCTGGTTCAAAAGGCATCCCCTGCGGTGGTTAATATCTACACCCGTAAGGTGGTCAGAAGCCGGGCTATATCACCACTTTTCAGTGACCCGTTCTTTCAGCGGTTTTTTCAGGGGGCACCCGGTTTTTCGGGTTCACGTAAAAAAATACAGAACTCGTTGGGTTCAGGTGTCCTGGTCAGCGCCGAGGGATTGATCGTCACCAATAATCACGTCATTGAAGGGGCCGATGAAATTCGCGTGGTGTTGACCGACCGGCGCGAATTCGAAGCCCAAATCGTCGGCACCGATGAGCGTACAGATCTTGCCCTGCTGCAGGTCGAGTCCAAGGGTGAGGCGTTGCCGTTCTTGCCCTTAAGTGATTCAGATGAACTGGAAGTCGGCGATCTGGTGCTCGCCATTGGAAATCCTTTCGGGGTTGGCCAAACGGTCACAAGTGGCATTGTTTCGGCGCTGGCGCGGACCCAGGTCGGGGTTTCCGATCTGGCCTCATTTATTCAAACCGACGCCGCCATCAACCCCGGCAATTCCGGTGGCGCGCTCATTGGAATGGATGCCCGTCTGGTTGGCATTAACACAGCTATCTTTTCAAAAAGTGGTGGCTCGCAAGGGATCGGGTTCGCCATTCCTTCAAACATGGTAAGAGCCGTCGTCGCCGGTACGGTCAAAGACGGCAGGCTTGTTCGAGCCTGGTTTGGTGCATGGGGACAGGCCGTTACCCCCGATATTGCTCAAGCCCTGGACATGGACAAGCCAACCGGGGTGCTGATCAAGAAGGTACATCCGGGTGGACCGGCTGATCTGGCCGGTATCAGGGCAGGGGACGTTATTATTCAGATTAAAAAGGCGATCGTCGATGATCCCAAGGCCCTGACATACCGCATCGCCACCATGCCCCTTGGCGGCAAGGCTTCCCTGACTGTTCTGCAAGACGGCAAAGAGAAGACGCTTACCCTGAAACTGATGGCACCACCGGAGGTTCCCGTCCGCGACCTTAAAAAGCTTTCAGGCCAGCATCCGTTATCGGGTGTTGTTGTCGCTAATATGTCGCCGGCGCTGGCCGATGAAGTCGGAATCGATTCCTTCGAGGATGGTGTCTACATACTGCGGATGGAAGGCCGTGATTTTGCCTCACGCCTGGGGCTTAAGCCCGGCGACAGGATCACCACTATCAACAACCAAGTTATTAAAAACACCAGTGGTCTTGAAGCGGTGATGGCGAAACGTGTCGATAGTTGGGCAATTGGCATCAAACGGGGTGGCAAGGTGATGAAACTGGTAATCGACAGATGAGCAGCCTTTTCGAATCCCAGGCCCCACGGCCGCTTGCCGACCGCCTGCGTCCACGTACTTTGGACGAGGTCGTCGGGCAGGATCATTTGCTGACCCCTGAAAAACCAATTGGCAGAATGCGTAGCTCAGGGACGATGACCTCGATCATTCTGTGGGGGCCGCCGGGCACCGGCAAGACGACGATTGCGCGTCTGCTGGCTGAACATACAGATCTGCACTTCGAGCCCCTGTCGGCGGTGTTTTCCGGCGTTGCCGATCTGCGCAAGATATTCGAGGCTGCCCGTGGTCGTCGTCAGGCCGGACAGGGGACATTGCTTTTTATTGACGAGGTCCATCGCTTTAACCGTGCCCAGCAAGACGGCTTCCTGCCTTACGTAGAGGATGGCACCGTCATTCTGGTCGGGGCGACGACGGAAAATCCCTCGTTCGAACTGAATGCTGCGTTACTGTCGCGCTGCCAGGTACTGGTGTTGAACCGCCTTGATGATCATGCCCTGGAAGAATTGCTCGAGCGTTCTGAAAAGGAAGAACGCAAGCCACTACCATTGGACAGTGACGCCCGCGCCTCGCTGCGCGCTATGGCTGATGGCGACGGGCGTTACCTGTTGAACATGGCCGAAACCCTGCTCGCCCTTCCCATTGATGAGGTCATGGACACCGCCACCCTGGCGGAAGCCGTGCAACGGCGGATGCCGCTTTATGACAAATCCCAGGAAGGCCACTACAACCTGATCAGCGCGCTTCACAAGTCCCTGCGAGGTTCTGACACCGACGCGGCGCTTTACTGGTTTGCCCGCATGATCGACGGCGGCGAGGATCCCAATTATATCGCCCGCCGATTGCTGCGTTTTTCCGTTGAAGATATAGGCCTTGCCGACCCGCAGGCCCTGACTCAGGCGATGGCCGCCTGGCAGGCTTACGAGCGATTGGGTTCGCCCGAAGGCGAACTGGCGTTGGTTCAGTGTGTGATCTATCTGGCGACGGCACCGAAGTCCAACGCCGCCTACAAGGCCGAAAAGATATCAAAACAGGCGGCCAGGGAAACCGGTTCGCTAACCCCGCCCATGCATATCCTCAACGCACCTACCAAGATGATGAAGGAACTTGGATACGGTGACGGATATGCTTACGATCACGACGCGGAAGACGGTTTTTCCGGCCAGAACTATTTTCCCGACGGCATGAACCGTCAACGCTTCTATCAACCAAAGGAACGGGGCTTTGAAAGAGACATCCAGAAACGTCTCGAGTACTGGGACAAGCTACGCCAGAAAAAACCGGGGAATCGTCATAAATGAGTTTCAAGATGTTGACTTCAATTGCTTTCGGCGGTGCCTTCGGGGCGGTTTTTCGCTACCTGATGATGAGTGGCATCGGCCACTTCCTGCATGCCGGGTTCCCTTACGCGACGCTTGCCGTCAACGTGCTGGGGTCATTTGTGCTCGGTTCATTAATTGAAATCATGGCCATCAGTTGGTCACCGGGTCAGGAAATGAGAAGTTTTCTGGTCGTCGGCGTGCTGGGGGCCTTTACCACCTTTTCGGCTTTTTCGATGGATGTCGTCTTTCTGATCGAGCGCGGACAATTAACATCGGCCGGAGGCTACATCGCCCTGTCTGTCATTCTTTCCGTCGCCGGGGTATTCGCCGGGATGATGATGTTCAGACAGATCCTGACATGAGCGGCGTTTGCTTCGCTGACGTGACAAGCGACGAAGCCAACCTGAGGCTTGATCGCTGGTTCAAACGTCACTATCCCGGCCTATCCCATGTTCAGTTGCAAAAATTGCTGCGTAAAGGGGATGTCCGTGTTGACGGTAAACGGGCGAAGGCCAACAACCGCCTTGAAGCCGGGCAAAAGATACGCATTCCGCCGTTATCAAAGGAAGCCAACGAGTCGACAAGGAATGAAACCAGAAAGCCAGCTGCTGTACCGGATCGCGATATTGCCGAACTGCGCGAACGGGTTTTGTTTATTGATGATGATGTCATTGTTCTGGACAAGCCACCGGGGTTGGCAGTGCAGGGAGGGACCGGAATTACCAAAAGCGTCGATGCCATGCTCGGCGGTTTGATGTTCGATAAAAGCCAACGCCCGAAACTGGTTCACCGGCTGGACAAGGATACTTCTGGCGTTTTGGTTCTCGCAAGGTCAACTGCGGCGGCGGCCAAGCTGGCCGAAGCCTTTCGCGCCAAGACAGCCCGCAAAATCTATTGGGCGGTGGTTGTTGGCGCGCCAAGCCCACTATCGGGGCGGATAAACCTGGCCCTGGCCAAACTGCCCGGAAAGCAGGGCGAACAAATGGTTCCTGATGAAGAAAAGGGCAAACGGGCGGTGACGTTTTATCGCACCATCGAAAAAGCCGGCCGTAAGGCGAGTTGGTTGTCGCTTGAACCACAAACCGGTCGCACCCATCAGCTTCGTGTCCACATGCAGGCGCTGGGAACGCCAATTTTAGGCGATGGCAAGTACGGTGGTGCGGAAGCTTTTTTGCAGGGGCCAGGCTTAAGCCGCAAGATGCACTTGCACGCCCGCGCCATCCGTATTCCCCATCCTGGTAGTGGTGAGATCGAAGTTGTTGCTCCCATGCCCAAGCACATGGAAGCGACCTGGACATTTCTGGGCTTTGATGAGGCGTTAGCCGCGGATCCGTTTTATCTTCCTGACGGTGAAGAATATCCAAACTACTGATTTTATGATGATATACTGGTCAAAACTAATTTAGGGGAAGGCCATGCGCCTGCTGCTGGTCGAAGATAATCAACGTTTGGCCGAAACGACGAAGGAAGGCCTAGAAAAAGAATCCTTCACCGTTGATTGGTTCGATACCGTTGGCGAGTCCGAAGCGGCTATTGAGACGGTTTCCTACGATGCCATTGTTCTCGACCTGGGTCTGCCCGATGGCGACGGCATGGATATTCTAAAACAACTGCGGGCCCGAAAATCATCGACACCGGTATTGATCCTGACCGCCCGGGACGGGGTCGACGACAGGGTCAAGGGACTTGATGGCGGTGCCGATGACTATCTTCTGAAACCGTTTGCCATGGCCGAATTGATCGCCCGTGTCCGGGCCCTTCTTCGCCGCCCTGGTGGGGCGCTGGGATTAGCGCTGACCGCCGGAAATGTGTCCTTTGATACGGCGGCGCGGGAAGTGCGTGTTGACGAGAACGTGATTTCCGTCTCAAGGCGTGAAATGGGTGTTCTTGAACAACTGATGCGCCGTTACGGGCGGGTCGTCCCCAAAGATATTTTGGAAGACAAACTGTATGGTTTCGGCGAGGAAGTAACCTCCAACTCGGTCGAAGTCCATATATCGCGCTTGCGTAAACGTCTTTCCAAAGCCAATGCCGATATCTCGGTGCATACCCTGCGCGGAGTTGGTTATCTGCTCTCTGAAGACGATTGATATGCGCGACAGGGAAAGCAGGCAGGATTTGGTCATTATTGCTGGACTAAACGTGCTGGCGTTCTTGCTGGTTTTTGTTTTTGATCTTCCTGAGCGTCTCCCGGCTTCTGAATTAATCCCGTATATCTTGTTGTGGCTGGCCCTGTGCTTTGGTGTCTTTTCTTATCGACGATGGCAACAGATACTGGATTGTGGCAGCCAGCTCCAAACCGGAATTGCAAGCTGGAGTTGGGACATTGCCAAGGACAAGCATCAGTGGTCAGACGAGTTTTTTGAAATCCTTGGTATCACGCCCGAAGACATCAATTTCACTTATCATGATTTTTTGAAGTTCATTCATCCCGAAGATCGCCATCAGTATGAGGAAACGGTCGCCCGAAGTCTAAGAAACAATGTTAGCTATGATGTTTACTTCAGGATTTGCACGCCCGCAGGTGATGTCCGCATCGTTAACGAGAAAAGCGAAGTGGTTTTTGAAGCTGGCAAACCGGTACTAATGACAGGTGTCGTCACTGATGTTACCGAACGCAAACACGACGAATCAGACCTCAAGGATCGTTTTGACCTTCTGCAATCTTTGATCGACGCCATTCCCATTCCCGTTTACCACAAAGACGAAAATGGAATTTATGAGGGTTGCAACAAGGCTTTCGAAAATTTCAGCGGAACCACCAAGGAACAAATTCTGGGAAAAACGATACGCGATTTTATGCCACCTGAAGTGGCAAACGCCCAGGAAAATATGGACAAGGCGCTTATCCGCCAGGGCGGCTTTCAAACATACGAATCAAAAGTTCCTTCCGCAAATGGCTCGCGTCAAGACGTCATTTATCACAAGGCGCTGCGAACCAAGAGCGATGGCAGTATTGGCGGGTTGATCGGCACCATCCTGGATATATCTGATCGCAAACGCATGGAAATAGCGCTCAGGGATAGTGAAGAACGATTCCGCAATATCGCCGAGTCTGCATCCGACTGGTTTTGGGAGACCGATGTTCAGCACCGGCTTTCCTACCTGTCTGACAGGGTAAAGGAAATTTTGGGAGTTGCGCCAGAGACGGTGCTGGGAAAGACCCGCCTGGAACTCGTCGGCAAAGATCAAATCGCCGAGGACCCTGAAAAATGGGAACGCCATATGGAAGCTTTACGCCAGCATCAGCCTTTCAGGGATTTGATCTATATTTTTAACACCAATGATGGAAACCGGCGTCAAATCAGCGTAAACGGGGTTCCTGTTTTTGACGATGATGGTGCGTTTTGCGGTTACCGTGGTACCGGAACCGATATTTCCGAACAGGTTCGGGTTGAAGATGCCTTGCGTGAAAGTGAGGAACGACACCGTAATTTTGCCGCTGACGTGGCCCATGAGCTCCGCACTCCGTTGGCCGTGCTGCGGACTCACTTGGATAATTTAAACGATTCAAAGGAAGTTCAGTCGCTTCGGGTGGACGCCGAAAACATGTCCCGCCTGGTTGCTCAGTTGCTGGCCATGACACGGATAGAAACATTCACCACCGATGAAGACCTGGATGATGTCGATCTGGGTGAAGTGTGTCGTAATGTGGCGACACTGATCGCGCCCTTGGCGATTAAGGAACACCGGTCCATTGAAGTTACCGGTGGCAAGGTTCCTGTTCTGATCAGGGGAAATGCTGCGTCGCTTGAGCAAGCGGTGCGCAATCTGGTCGAAAATGCTATTCGATACTCTGCAAGGGGAACCGTGATCTCCTTGAAAGTGAGCAACAAAAAAGTCCCCTGTATTAAGGTTATTGACCGGGGAAGGGGGGTCGCCCTTGAACAGAGAGAAAAGATTTTCCAGCGCTTCAAACGCTCTGACAGGCGTGGTGGCGGTGCCGGATTGGGGCTTTCAATCGTCAGGCGCACCATCAAAAACCATAATGGTATCATCGAAATTGAGGATACTCCGGGCGGTGGCGCCACCTTTATTCTTTCGTTTCCACCAACCAATGGCTAGAAACGTAAAAATCTGTGCATAGGTTATGTGCATAGTATGTTGAAAATAAATAATAAATAATTATCCCTCACGAAGGCTGAGAAAAAACAGTCCAAATCAAAATCAAGGTAAGGGTTTTGTAAGATTTCTTGGGTACAAGAGGTGCCATCAATCTGTCGTTGGATTCTCCGGGGCGTGGAATACAACGAAGAAATGGGAACATATGAAAATGATCATTCTTCGCCAGCCTTTCCTTTTCATCACATTTCTGGCTTTTTCCGTGGTTTTCAGTGCCTCGGCAAATGCTGGGGAAACATGCCCGGAAGTCCCCAAGGTTTCGTGGTGGAAGGTTACGTCTGTTGAAGCAATGACGGCATACGTTGATCGTAAACACGATGGTGACTGGGCACCTTACCTGAAAAAATGGCAACGTTACGAAGAAAGAATGCGCGGCATCCTGGACAATGGAAAATCCGTAGTTATCAAATCCCAGAACATTACCCTTCAGGGAGAAGACCTGGCTCGTCACATTGAGCGGATCGCCAAGCGTGTTGAGGTTACGCGTTGCATCGCTGATCAGGTTGTCGAGGCCCGGACGATTGAAGAGTTTAATAACATGGACACGGCCGCCGGTGGCAACACGACTGTCCAGACGGCAGAAACCTGTCCTAATTTCAGCAAGGTCGTGTGGTGGGAAACCAGCCACGCAAAAGTCGCATCCTATGTGGAAAAAAAGCATGGCGGTGACTGGAACATATATGTCGAAAAGTGGGTAAAACAGTTTGAGAAAATGAAATCACTTAGTGAACGTGGTGGCACCGCTGTTTTCAAAACCAAAAAACTAAAACTGGAAGGCGAAAACCTGGCCAGGTACGTCGAGGCCATCGAAGACCGCCTATCGGTAACAAAATGCCTGGCGCGTCGCGAACTGGTCAATTCCGGAGACAAAAAGCACGTTTCCGCCAACGATGGCTGAATAACAAGGGTTGAGTTCACCCGCCATCACGTTTAGATCATGCCTTTAACATCAGGGAATGATCGCGTTGAACCAACAATCTTCACCGTCAGTGTCTTCTAATGCCCTGCGCCTCGCGGTCTTTGATTGCGACGGGACGCTTGTCGATTCTGCACATTCCATTGTGTCGTGTATGCAGATCGCCTGTGCAGCCCAAGGGGTGCCCGAGCCGACAGCTGAACAGGTGCGCGCCATGGTTGGCCTGCCGCTGGAAGATGCCATTAGCCGCCTGTATCCTGATATGGAGCCAGGCACGGTGATGGATGTCCGCGAGGGATATCGCGATTCCTTCAGTGCCCTTCGGCAAAACGGCGAAGTTCACGAGCCGCTTTACCATGGCACCCTGGACGCTTTGAATGTGCTGGAAAAGGCAGGCTGGTTGCTTGGCGTTGCAACGGGCAAGGCCATGCGGGGGTTGGTCGCGACGTTGAAAACTCATGATATTGAGGAGCGTTTCGTTACTTTGCAAACTGCCGATCTTTCGCACGGCAAACCCAACCCGGACATGCTTTATAAAGCCATGGCCGAAACCGGAGTAAATGCGTCAGCCACGGTAATGATTGGTGATACGTCCTTCGATATGGAAATGGCCCGCAATGCTGGCACACTGGCAATTGGCGTAGCCTGGGGATATCACGAAATTGATGAACTGACTGATGCAGGAGCCCACCGGGTCGTCGAAACCTATGACCAGCTTCCAGGTGTTATCGAAAGCCTGATGGGGTCGGGTTAGTAATGGCCCTGCCAAAACGCTTTTATAAAGACGCAAGCATCGCCACGATAGAAGGCGGTTACACCATTCATCTTGACGATAAACCGGTGCGAACGCCTTTAGGTCAGGCACTTTTATTACCGGTACTTCCATTGGCCGAAGCTGTTGTATCCGAATGGCAAGCCCAGGATGAGACGATTAATCCCGCATCCATGCCGCTTTGCGGCTATGCCAACACGGCCATTGACCGGATCGGCAAGGAGAAAGCTGTTGTGATGGCTAATTTGCTGCATTTTGCAGAGACTGACCTGCTGTGTTACCAGGCAAAAGAGCCTGCCGATTTGGTGACCAGACAGAATGAACAGTGGCAACCTGTTCTTGATTGGGCGGCAGCAGCGCTGGATGTGCATCTTGAAGTGACAAGCGGTGTATTGCCATTGACGCCATCACCCGAAGCCTTGCAAGCGATTAGAGATTCATTAAACAAACTGGATGATATGACCTTTACGGCGGTGGCCAGTATTGCCGCTGCGACGGGCTCAATCATTCTCGCTCTGGCGGTAAGTGAAAACCACATCGGAGCCGAACAAGCCTTTGAGTTGTCCTTGTTGGACGAGTCCTTTCAGAAGGAGCGCTGGGGAGAGGACGCGGAGGCTGCGGCGCGAAATCAATACTTGAAAGATGACATCAATGCGGCTGTTTTGTTTTTATCCCTTCTCAGACAATAGACGCTGGTGCAAAATGGATAAATCGTACGAACAGGAAACACCATGCATGACATAATTCGACAGCTTGAAGAAAAACGCCAACTGGCCAGACTTGGCGGCGGCAAGGCGCGTATTGAATCCCAACACAAAAAAGGCAAGCTGTCGGCGCGTGAAAGAATTGAGTTGTTGCTTGATCCGGACTCCTTTGAAGAATGGGACATGTTTGTCGAACACCGGTGCAATGATTTTGGCATGGAAAAACAGACCCCGCCGGGTGATGGCGTTGTCACCGGTCACGGCACGGTCAATGGCCGACTGATTTTTGTTTTCTCGCAGGATTTTACGGTCTTTGGCGGCTCGCTTTCGGAATCGCATGCTGAAAAAATTTGCAAGATCATGGATCAGGCATTGAAAGTCGGGGCACCGGTTATTGGTCTCAACGATTCCGGCGGGGCGCGAATTCAGGAAGGTGTTTCATCCCTTGCCGGTTACGCCGAGGTGTTCCAGCGCAACGTTCTGGCAAGTGGCGTGGTGCCGCAAATTTCTATGATCATGGGTCCGTGCGCCGGCGGTGCTGTCTATTCACCGGCGATGACTGACTTCATCTTTATGGTCAAGGACACCTCCTACATGTTCGTTACCGGGCCTGATGTTGTCAAAACCGTGACCCATGAAGAAGTTACCCACGAAGAACTGGGCGGGGCGATGACCCATACCAGTAAATCCGGTGTCGCCGACAAAGCTTTTGAGAACGATGCCGAAGCGCTTTTGCAGCTTCGCCGCTTTATTGATTTTCTGCCTGCCAGCAACCGCGAAAAACCGCCCGTACGACCGACCCCTGATAGCCCGACCCGGATCGAGGAGTCCCTTGATACGCTGATCCCGGATAATACCAACAAACCTTACGATATGAGAGAGTTGGTCGAAAAAGTCGCCGATGAGGGTGAGTTTTTTGAACTGCAATCCGCATACGCCGGAAATATCCTGACCGGTTTTATCAGGATGGAGGGCTCGACAGTTGGCGTTGTCGCCAACCAGCCTATGGTTCTTGCAGGGTGCCTGGATATCGATTCATCGAAAAAAGCGGCACGCTTCGTGCGTTTTTGTGATTGTTTCAACATCCCCATATTGACGCTGGTCGATGTTCCGGGATTCCTGCCCGGTACGTCACAGGAATTCGGTGGCATTATCAAGCACGGGGCCAAATTGCTTTATGCCTATGCTGAAGCGACGGTGCCTAAAGTAACGGTCATTACGCGCAAGGCCTACGGCGGCGCCTATGATGTTATGAGCTCAAAACACTTGCGTGGCGACGTCAACTTCGCCTGGCCGAGTGCCGAAATCGCGGTTATGGGGCCGAAAGGCGCTGTTGAGATCATTTTCCGAAAGGACTTGGGAAATAATAAAAAAATCGCCGACCGCACAGAAGAGTACCGTAAGCGTTTCGCCAATCCGTTTATTGCCGGAAACAGGGGCTTTATTGATGATGTCATTATGCCCCGCAACACCCGGGTAAGGATTTGCCGTTCCTTGCGTATGCTGGCAGGCAAGAAGCTTGAAAACCCGTGGAAGAAACACGGCAATATCCCGCTTTAAATCGTCATGTTGAAATCTTCAGTCCATGAAATGAATTTTTTGAAGGAATCAAAGAGGAATGTTTAAAAAAATCCTCATTGCCAATCGTGGTGAGATTGCCTGCCGCGTCATTAAATCGGCGCGTAGAATGGGCATCAAGACGGTCGCGGTTTATTCTGAAGCCGATGGGGACGCACTGCATGTGGAGATGGCTGATGAAGCCGTCTGCATTGGCCCTGCGCCATCTTCGGAAAGCTACCTGCGGATTGACAAGATACTGGCAGCGATCAAGCTGACGGGTGCTGACGCTGTTCATCCTGGTTATGGTTTCTTGTCTGAAAACGCGACCTTTGCCCGCAAGCTTAAACGGCAGGGCGTCGCTTTTATTGGTCCAAACGTGCTCGCCATCACCAAGATGGGTGACAAAATCGAATCGAAGAAACTGGCCGAGAAAGCCGGGGTTAATACGGTGCCGGGACATACGGAGGCCTTGCGGGATGTCCGTCAGGCTTTGAGTGCCGCAAAGAAGATCGGCTATCCGGTGATGTTGAAAGCATCAGCCGGTGGTGGTGGCAAGGGAATGCGTGTCGCCTATAACGAGGCAGAGACCCGTGAAGGCTTCGCTTCTGCCAAGCGCGAGGCCGCCTCCAGTTTTGGCGATGATCGGATGTTCGTTGAAAAGTTCATCGAGGAACCCCGTCACATCGAAATTCAGATCATCGCCGACAGCCACGGCAATACGGTTTATCTGGGCGAGCGTGAATGTTCGATCCAGCGCCGCCACCAGAAGGTGATCGAAGAAGCGCCAAGCCCCTTTATCGACGAGAAAACCCGCAAGGCCATGGGTAAGCAGGCGGTTCATCTGGCCCGGGCGGTCAAGTACGTGTCAGCCGGTACGGTTGAGTTTATCGTCGATAGCAAGCGTAATTTCTATTTTCTGGAAATGAACACCCGCTTGCAGGTTGAGCACCCGGTAACAGAAAAAATCACCGGTCTTGATCTGGTTGAATTGATGATCAGGGTTGCCGCCGGTGAAAAGCTGCCCCTCAAACAGGAAGACGTCACGCTAACGGGTTGGGCCATGGAAACGCGAATCTACGCAGAAGATCCGTTCCGTGGATTTTTGCCATCGGTGGGGCGACTTGTGCGCTATCAGCCACCGCAGGAAAGCGATCATGTGCGCGTCGATACCGGTGTTTATGAAGGCGGCGAGATTTCCATCTACTACGATCCGATGATTGCCAAGCTGATCACTTACGGTAACGACCGGGACGAAGCCATTGCCCACATGCGTCACGCGCTTGATGGTTATTTCATTCGCGGTGTTTCCCATAACATCAGCTTTCTGGCGGCGCTTATGGCCCATCCGCGCTTTCAGAAAGGGAATCTGACAACCAATTTCATTGCCGAGGAATACGCCGATGGTTTTGATCCATCGGATGTTCCCCACGATGACCCTGAATTGCTTGTTGCCATTGCTACGGCCATCCACCGGGCTTATCAGGAGCGTGCGGCTGGTATTAGTGGCCAGTACGCTGGCCATCAAAGACAGGTTCGCGATGACTGGGTCGTGGTTTTAGGGGGCAAAGAGTATGGCGTTAACATTACCTGCGTTACCGGTGGGTATGATGTTTCAATCGGCGAGGAACGTTTGCATATCCGCACCCAATGGCAACTGGGTCAGCCGCTGTTCCAGGCTCAGGTTAATGGCTCGCTTATCTGTCTGCAGATGGAACGCGACGGTGCCGGGTACAGTTTGTTTCATTCGGGTTTGCGCGCCGATGTGGTTGTGCTCAATCCGCAGGTCGCAGCATTGTACGCCCTGATGCCGGAAAAAGTGGCTCTCGATACCTCCCAGTTTCTGCTTTCACCAATGCCTGGCCTGCTGATTTCGCTTTCCGTTACCGAAGGGCAGGAGGTCAAGGCTGGTGAGGAACTGGCGGTTATTGAGGCGATGAAGATGGAAAATGTCCTTCACGCCGAACGCGACGGGGTCATCAAGACGGTTCACGCCGCTGCTGGCGATAGCCTGAGCGTCGATCAGGCTATTATCGAATATGAATAAATGACGAATACCCTGTCCCGTCAGGTGCGCATTGAAGGGCAGGTTCAGGGTGTCTGGTTTCGTGCCTGGACGGCTCGCGAGGCAACCATGCTAGGCCTGTCAGGTTGGGTCAGAAATTGCCGTGATGGAGCGGTCGAGGCAGTTTTTAGCGGGCCCGCAGAAAACGTAAAATTGATGCTTGAAAAATGCCGCAGTGGGCCGCCACTTGCCGAAGTTTCAAACCTTTTCGATCAACCCTGCGAGCCACCAGACCACGGTTTTCATCAGTTGCCAACAGCCTGATGGCGGTTTTTCCAAAGATACTGCCCGCTATAGAACATACGGTGGGCGGTCTGGGTAATGGCGATCGCCTTGGCCCTGGTTTCCGGGTCCGGCGTATCGACCGGAATAAGCTGATCATCCCCCGGCGGCATCGTGTAGCCACGCGAAGAACCGGTTGGGTCGATGCTGACGACATGGCCTTTCTGGCCGAAGCCGATGGCGTAATTGTGGCTCATGATAACGCGGCCCTGGCCTTCGGGGATGCGTCTTATGTCAATACCGAAGAACGGGCTGTCAAAGCTGATGCCGAGCAACCCCATCAGTGTCGGCAGGAAATCGATCTGTGATCCCAGTGTATCGATCTGTTGCGGCTGAATTTGTTTTGGGGCGTAAATTAACAAAGGGATCCGGTAGCGGTCGACCGGAACCTGGGCCTGACCGCTGAGGCGTGGTCCGTGATCGGCGACGAAGACAAAAACCGTATTGTCGAACCAGGGACGCTTGCGGGCCATTTCGATAAAGCGACCGAACGACCAGTCCGCATAGGTGGCGGCATTCTCTTTCCGTTTTTCGGCCGGGTCCTTATCGATTCGTCCCTCAGGGTACGTATAGGGGCGGTGGTTGGAAATGCTGAGCATGCTCAGGAAGAAGGGGTCTTTTGAGCCGCTCATGGTTTCAATGCGCCTTAGGGCTTCATCGTAGATATATTCATCGGCCGCACCCCAGATGGTGTCGAAGCCGATGTCGGCAATGTCTGCCTGGTCCCAAACCGTATCAAAGCCGATGGTTGACCAGTAATGGCCCATGTTATCGAAGACCGCCCGCCCACCATACAGAAACGCTGTCTGATAGCCTTTTTCCTTCATCAGATATGGCATTGAATTCATGCCTTCCGAACCGGGCCGTCTGGCCGTCGAGATACCGGGAATGGGTGAGAAAGAGGTCAGCAGCGCCTCAAGTCCACGAACTGTCCGCACCCCCGTTGCGTACATGTTGGTGAACCACAAGCCGTCTTTTGACAGCCGGGTCAGGTTTGGTGTGATGATTTCGCCGCGGGTGTTGTCCAGGTTATCGACATAGGTGGCGCCGAATGATTCATTGATCACCAGCACAACATTGAGTTTGTTCGGATTACTACCGTTATCGACATGGCGCAACAGGCTGCGGGTGCCGTCGGGGGTCAGGAAACGGGTGTTGTCCTGGGTCACCATCTGGCGGGTCAGGGTGATGGCCCGGGCCTCGTCCATGCCGGGATACAGGCCGTCGTATTCGGCGTCGTTTGTCCAGGCGGCGCGTAGAAAACTGAAATAGCCGTTGTTGGCGATTTCGTTTGCTTCCCGATTGTCACCAACGCTTATCGGTGCGGCGTTTACGCTCAGCGCGGAAACCACAAGGATCGGGATAAAGGCCGCGTAAAAGCGCCCGTGTGAGGCCCGGCCCGTATCGTTGATGGCGTCCATCAGGCGGCCTCGCAAAAACCAGTAAACGCCCAGCGCCACGGCGATGACCGGCGGCAGCAGCAACGGCAGATTAAAGGATTGCTGAATGTTGCCAATCACTTCCCTTGGGAACAGCAAATAGTTGACGGCGATGCCGTTGAAGCGGCTCGAGAATTCCTCCCAGAAAATAACCGCCGCCACGTTGCTGAAAAAAAGGTTCCACAGCAAAAACAGCAACATCAACGAGGCCAATCTGGTGACCCAGCGTTTTTGCATAAATCCCGGCAAGTGGTGAAGGACAAAAAAGAACGGCAACCCAAGCAGGCACGCCATCGCCGCGTCTGCGAAAAGTCCTACCGGCAGGGCCAGCAGAAGCTCGCCCAGACGGCCGCTGTTGTCTTTATAGGCCATGACGATCAGGGCCAGTCTCTCGATGCTGGTGGCGAGCAGGTAAATCAGGATCGAGAGGGCCGGAAAACGATAGCGCGGTGTCAGAAAGTGAAGCATGGGGTGTGAATTGCCTTCATCAGCGAAAGTTTAAGTGCCTGAAAAATCTTCGATGCCTTGGCCAAAGGCAAGTTCTTTTATTGTCCGGCGATAACTATTAGGGGTTTTGCCGTGGCCTCGATGGTGACAGGCAACCTGCCCATAAGGTCGCCATCGGCCTGAACCGGCTCACCGACAGGGCCGGAAATCGTTATTTTTTGGCCCTTTATGACCCGAACACTGTTTTTGCGGCTTAATCTGTTGAAGGTCAGGGCCAGTGTATTGGCGAGCATATCGATCCTGCCGCCTTTCAGGAGCAGGATGTCGAAGCTGCGCTGGCTTAAGTCCGCATCCGGTGCTGCAACGAATCGCCCACCGTAGAGTCTGCCGTTGGCGATGATCAGGGAGCAGGCCTGTTGGGCGACGCCGTCGATGTCGATCTGATAGGCTGGAAGGCCTCCTTTAAGCCACTGACGGGCGGCCTCATAGGCGTATGCTCCCTTGCCTATAAAGCGCTTTAAGGGGCCGCTGACACCCTCAACGATGCGGGCGTCCATACCGACCCCGGCCATTTGCGCAAACAGGCGTTCAGGCTGTCCTTCACAGTGAATGCTTCCCGGATACAGGACCCGCGTCTTGCCATTAAACAAAATTTCGGCGAGGGCGGCGGCGGTTTTCGGCAAGCCCAACTCGTGTGCCAGGACGTTTGCCGTGCCCAGCGGCAGGATGCCAAGGGGCGGTGGCGCGTCCAGGTGGGCAA
>JACNJU010000073.1 GCA_014382375.1 Rhodospirillaceae bacterium | reverse complement strand
CGGTGGCGGTTACGAACTGGCGCTGGCGGCGGATCATATTATTCTCATTGATGACGGCTCAAGTGCGGTTTCCCTGCCCGAAGTGCCGTTGCTGGCGGTGCTGCCGGGAACCGGCGGTCTGACCCGGGTTGTCGACAAACGCATGGTGCGTCGCGATCATGCGGATTTCTTCTGCACCCTGACCGAAGGGGTCAAGGGCAAACGCTCGGTACAGTGGAAGCTGGTCGATGAAATCGTGCCGCGTTCCGGCCTTGAAGAAGCCACCCGCAAGCGGGCCCTGGAATATGCTGAAAAATCAGACCGCCCGGAAAATGCCAAGGGCATTGAACTGACAGCCCCGAACCGCAAAATCAATGCAGACGCCATCACCTATGACAATGTCAGCATCCAGATCATCCGTGACGACAAGGTGGCGATGATCAACGTTTCGGCGCCATTGGTTGCGCCGCCTTCGGATCTGCCAGGCATTCACGCCCAGGGTGTTGATTTTTGGCCGCTGGCACTGGCCCGTGAACTTGATGACGCAATTCTACACTTGCGCACCAACGAGGCTGAAATCGGCACCTGGGTTTTCACCACCAGTGGCGATGCCGATATGGTCGATGCCGCCGACAGGGCGCTCATGGATCATGCCGGCGACTGGCTGGTCCGTGAAATCACGCTGTATCTGAAACGGGTGTTCAAACGCATCGACGTAACCTCGCGCAGTCTTATTACACTGGTTGAACCGGGAAGCTGCTTTAGCGGAACCCTGATGGAATTGCTGCTTGTCGCCGATCGCAGTTTCATGCTCGACGGTGTTTTTGAAGGTGACAACCGGGCCCCTGCGACGGTGCGACCGGGAGCCATGAATTTTGGTCCTTTTCCCATGTGCAACGGCCTGACCCGCCTTCAAACCCGCTTCCTTGGCGAGGAACAGGCACTCGCCGCACTGGGTAAAGAAAGCGGTAAGGATCTGGATGCCGAAGCAGCCGAGGAAATGGGTCTGGTGACGTTTATCCCTGACGATATCGACTGGCAAGACGAGGTCCGTATCGCCATCGAAGAGCGGGCCAGCTTCTCGCCCGACTCCCTGACTGGTATGGAGGCAAGCCTGCGTTTTGCCGGTCCCGAAACCCTGGAGACTAAAATTTTTGGACGCTTGAGCGCCTGGCAGAACTGGATATTCCAACGCCCCAATGCGGTTGGCGAAGAAGGCGCGTTGAAGCGCTTTGGAACCGGTTTGAAGGCGTCCTTCGACAACAAGCGCGTATAGCAAGGCTGAAAGAGAAATTTGATGAGTATTGATTATCAGGAAAAGATCCCGAACAACGTCAACCTGAATGACGATCGCCGCTTGCAACGGGCGCTCGAGAAATGGCAACCGGGCTATCAGAAATGGTGGGCTGAACTGGGCCCTGAAGAAAGCCAGAACATGGATGTCTTCCTGCGCACGGCGATCAGTGTGGAACCCGGCGGCTGGGCCAATTACGGGTATGTCAAAATGCCTGAATACCGGTGGGGCATTTTTCTGGCGCCTGCCGAAGAAGGCCGTCTGATTAATTTTGGTGCCCACAAGGGTGAACCGGCTTGGCAGGAAATTCCCGGTGAATACCGTTCCGAACTGCGCCGCCTGATTGTCACGCAGGGCGATACGGAACCGGCTTCGGTTGAACAGCAGCGCCATCTTGGCCTGACCTGTCCGTCGCTTTATGACCTGCGCAATTTGTTTCAGGTCAACGTCGAGGAAGGCCGTCACCTGTGGGCCATGGTCTATCTTCTACACGCCCATTTTGGCCGCGATGGTCGCGAGGAAGCGGAGGCCATGCTGGAACGCCATTCCGGTGATGCCGACAAGCCGCGCATTCTTGAAGCCTTTAACGAAAAGACGCCGGACTGGTTGTCGTTTTTCATGTTCACATACTTTACCGACCGGGATGGAAAATATCAGCTCGCCTCACTGGCGGAATCCGGTTTCGATCCGCTATCGCGAACCTGTCGTTTTATGCTCACAGAAGAAGCCCATCATATGTTTGTCGGCGAAACCGGCGTCGGTCGTGTTATTGCCCGGGCCTGCCAGTTGATGACTGAATACAAGACTGACGATGTCAGGAAACATGGCGGCATCGACCTTGAGACGATTCAGAAATACGTCAATTTCCATTTCAGTGTGTCGGTCGACCTGTTCGGTCAGGAAATTTCCACCAACGCCGCCAACTACTACACCATGGGCCTTAAGGGACGTTACCAGGAAACCAAAATCGACGACGATCACTTGCTGGGTGACAATCCTTATCAGGTTGCCGAAGTCAGGGGGGAAGGGATCATCTTCACCGATCAAAATGCCCTGACGGCGGTTAACGAACGCTTGCGTGATGATTATATCCATGACTGCCAGCGCGGCGTCGACAAGTGGAACAAGATTATCGCCGGGGCCGGTATCGATTTTAAAATTACCTTGCCCAGCCGTGCTTTCCATCGTGGCATAGGATCGTTCTCGACCGTCAAGGCGACGCCGGACGGACGCATCATTACCGAGGCCGACTGGGACCACCAGCATGGGCAGTGGCTGCCAACCGATGCTGACCGGGAGTATGTTACATCCTTGATGAAGGCGGTCACCGAACCCGGCAAGTACGCTCCCTGGATCGCCCCGCCCGCCAAGGGTATCAACGGCCAACCGGGAGATTTCGAATACGTCCGCTTTAACTAAGGAGCATCGAGATGCGTGATCACACAGTCTCCATAGATAAATCAACGACACCGGCGACGATAACTTACGCGCCGACGTTTAATGTGGCGCCGTCCTTTATCGACCGTCATCTTGAACAAGGTCGCGCCGACAAGATCATTATCCGCAGTGCCACAGGTGAGACGGTCACGTACGGCGCATTGGCGGAAAATGTTAACCGGGCCGGGAACACGTTGCTGGGACTTGGCATTGGCAAGGGCGAGCGGTTGCTGATGATGGTCAAGGACTGCCCGGAATTCTTCTACGGGTTTTGGGGTGCTATCAAGGCGGGGATCGTTCCTGTTCCCATCAACACCCTGCTCAGGGCCAAGGACTATCAGTTCATGATTGAGGATTCCGGCTGCGCCGGGCTCCTCTATTCACCGGAATTTGCAGGCGAAGTAGAACCGGCGCTGGAAAATGCATCTCGCAAACCAGAGCAGACCTTCCTGACGGACACATTGTCGCAAATGATGGTGAATGCGTCGGACGATTTGGAGGCGGCACCGGCCAGCGCCGATGATGATTGTTTCTGGCTCTATTCATCGGGCACCACCGGCACCCCAAAAGGGGCTGTCCATGCGCATCGGGACATGGTCGAAACCAGCGAACACTACGCCGCCAATATGCTGGGCCTCGGCGAGGACGATGTTTGTTTTTCGGCGGCCAAGCTGTTCTTTGCCTACGGCCTTGGTAATGGCATGACATTTCCGCTTTGGCTTGGTGCATCGACAGTTCTACTGCCCGGACCGCCCACCCCTGACAGTACCTTCGATGTCATCGAAAAATTCAAACCGACAGTTTATTTCGGCGTCCCGACCCTGTATGCGGCGCAATTAAGGCTGCTTGAAAAAGAGGACAAGGACCTGTCCTCGCTCAGGGCCTGTGTGTCAGCGGGGGAAGCATTGCCAGCCGATATTTTCCGTCGCTGGCAGGAAAAGACCGGCACCGTCATTCTTGACGGTATTGGCTCGACCGAGGCCTTGCATATTTTTATCTCCAACATTCTTGGCGATTTTAATCCGGGCACCAGCGGTCGTGTCGTGCCCGGTTACGCGGCCAGGATTATTGATGAGAACAGGGATGAGTGTGCGGTCGGGGACAGTGGCCGTTTGATCATTCGCGGCGGTTCGACGGCCAAATATTACTGGAACAATCCGGATAAAACAGCCGAAACCATGGTCGATGGCTGGCTTGATACGGGTGATACCTACATTCTGGATGAAGACGGCTACTTCCACTACTGCGGCCGCAATGACGACATGCTTAAAGTTGGTGGTATCTGGTGTTCGCCCTTCGAGATCGAGGCCAAGCTGATCGAACATCCCAAGGTGCTGGAAGCCGCAGTGGTCGGTCGCGCCGACGCGGATAACCTGATCAAGCCGGAAGCCTTTGTTGTCCTGAACGACGCGACTGACGCCGGTGAGGCGATGTCCGATGAATTGCTGGCCCACTGCAAGGGCGGGCTTGCCAAGTATAAATATCCACGCTGGTTTAACTTTGTCGAAGACCTGCCGAAAACGGCGACCGGCAAAATCCAACGCTTTAAGTTGCGCGGATGAAGAAAAAAATCTTACCTCTAAAAGACGCCATCGCCCGTTTTGTTGTCGCGAACAGTTCGGTGGTTCTGGGTGCGGTTCTTGAGCCGGATGTGCCGTTTGCCGCGACCCACGAGATTATCCGTCAGGGGATCAAGGGCCTGAACGTCATCGCCCCCATATCCGATGCTTCAACGGATATGCTGATCGGTGCCGGATGCTGTAATGAGGTAACCGGGGCCTGGGTTGGCAATGTTTCGGGTGGTCTTGGTCACAACTATCGACGGGCTTTCGAAGATCCCGACGCAGCGGCGGTCAAACTACACGATCATTCAAATTTTTCCATCGCCATGGCCTTGATGGCCGGGGCTTACGGTATGCCTTACGCACCCATACGCTCGATTTTGGGTTCCGATATCACAAAGTCCAACCCGGATATGATGATGGCTGAAAACCCTTTTTCTGACGACAGGGAACCGGTCATCCTGGTGCCGCCGTTGGTGCCTGATGTCGCCGTTGTTGTGGTTCAACGCGCCGATGTTTTTGGCAATAACCATCATTGGGGTAGCCGGGGGGTCGTCCAGGAAGCCGCCCTGGCCGCCGAAAACGTCATTGTGCTGGCCAATGAAATTGTTGAGCCCGGGGTCATCGCTTCTGACCCCAGCAGGGTCCTTGTGCCGGGTTATCTGGTGAGCGCCGTGTGCCATGTGCCCGCCGCCGCCCATCCGTCGCCGCAAACCGGTTGCTGGAAGCGCGATAATGCGTTCTTCGGCGATTATCATGCCGAAAGCCGGAGCGTAGAAGGCTTTGATAAATGGCTGCAGGAATGGATTTTGGGTGTTGAAGATCACGCAGCGTATTGTCAAAAACTGGGTTCCCAACTGGAAGACCTGCGCATCACCGGTTCAAACCTGGCCGCCCCAACCAATTACGCGGCGGGATAGGCAATGACTGATTATTCCATTCAGGAACTGATGATTATCGCTTCGGCCCGTGAAATAAAGGACGGTGAGCTGGTGTTTGTCGGAATGCGCCTGCCGATCACCGCCTACGGCGTCGCGCGGTTGACCCACGCGCCGGACGCCGTCGGCCTGTTTGAGTGCGGGGTCGCCCGCTACGCGCCAGCCACCGATATGCTCTATACCATGGGCGACCCGCCAAACCAGTTGAATGCCGCCTGGACGACCGGCCTGATCCCGGTGATGAGCCAATTGCAGCGTGGCCGGGTCGATGCCGGGTTCATTGGCGGGGCAGAGGTTGACCGGTACGGCAATGTCAATACGTCCTATATCGGTGACTTTAACAATCCAAAGATCAAATTGCCGGGCTCCGGCGGCGCCGCTGACATTGCCGCGATGTCGAAGCGGTTGCTGGTGATTATCAACCATGAGCAACGCCGATTGGTAGAAAAAGTCGATTTCGTGACCTCGCCTGGATATCTGGACGGCGGTGACAGTAGAGCCACAGCAGGCCTGAAAGGCGGCCCTTCGGCGATTATTACTGACCTGGCCATCCTGAGACCTTACGGGCCGGACAACGAGATGCATCTGGCCTCGCTTCACCAGGGTCACAGTGTCGAGGAGGTTCAGGAAAAAACAGGCTGGAATCTGAAGGTTTTGCCACAAATGGTCGAAACGCCACCACCCAGCGCCGAAGAAATGGCGGCGCTTCATGAAATTGACAAGGAAGGTTTTTGGCGATAAATCGTCGGAAAAGGTGACAGCAACCCTCGCTTCGCATAGGATTTTACCCAGGTTCATGTCGTGGGGTGCTGAAAAGACAATAATAGGCTACCATAAACCCACTGGGAGAATGAAAAGGGAGACTATAACGATGAGTAAAAATAACAAATCAAGGCGTCATTTTATTGCCGGCGCGGCGGCGACAACCGGTCTGGTTGCAGCCAGCAGCTTTATTCCAAGTCGTTTTGCCATTGGTGCGATGGCGCCGATCAAAGTTGGTATTTTGCTTCCGTATTCAGGTACTTATGCCATGCTTGGAAACTCGATCACCAACGCCATGAAAATGCGTATCGAGCAGGCCGGTGGCAGAATGGGCGGACGCCCCATTGACTATGTCGCCGTCGATAGTGAAATGTCGGTTCCTAAAGCACCACAAAACACCAACAAACTGATCCAGAAGGAAAAAGTTGATTTCCTGGTCGGCCCTGTTCATTCGGGTATTGCTGCGGCTATGGCTAAAATCATGGGTCAGCGCAAAACACCGATCATGATCGTACCCAATGCCGGTTCCAACGCGGTGACCGGTCCGCTGTGCGCGCCCAACATCTTCCGCACTTCGTTCTCCAACTGGCAGCCTGCCTATCCGGGCGGTGTCTTGATGGGCAAGGAAGGTCATAAGACCTGCGTCACCATTTCATGGAAATACGGCGCCGGTATCCAGATGATGGCGGCCGGTCGTGATGGCTTTGCGACGACGGGCGGTAAATCCGTAAAGGACATTCTGCTGCCGTTCCCGAACGTTGAATTCCAGGCCCACTTGTCTGAAATCGCTGCCTTGAAGCCCGATTGCGTATTCGCCTTCTTCTCGGGCGGTGGTGCGACCAAGTTCCTGAAAGACTACGAAGCTGCCGGACTTAAAGACAAAATTCCGCTCTATGGCCCGGGCTTCCTGACCGAAGGCGTGGAAAAGGCCGCCGGTTCCGCCGCTGACGGCATCAAGACCACCCTTCACTATGCCTCTAACCTGGATAACCAGGCAAATCACAAGTTCCGCGCCGATTACGAAGCCGCCTTTGGCGCAAGTGCGAACGTGTTCTCGGTTCAGGGTTATGACACCGGATCGCTTCTGTTGCAGGCCGCAGCCGCTGTTGGCGGCGACGTTGAAGCAACGGCGGATGTCATCAATGTGATGGAAACGTCGAAGGTGCCTGATAGCCCGCGTGGTCCGTGGGCCATGTCGAAGGCCCATAACCCGATCCAGAACATCTATCTGCGTCAGGTTGCTGATGGCCAGCAGAAGCTCCTCGGTATTGCCGCCGAAGCACTGGAAGATCCTGCTGCCGGCTGCAAGATGGCTTAAGGCTTCTGCCTGAAAAAAAAGGCGAACCCCGGTGCGCGGTCTGTTATGACTGGGCCCGGGGTTCTTTTTTACTCAACAAATTGAACGTATCGACGCTATGGATTTCGTTACTTTTCTTATTCAGGTTCTGAACGGGGTCCAGTACGGATTTACCCTTTTTCTCGTTGCCAGTGGCCTGACGCTGATCTTCGGTATCATGGGCATCATCAATCTTGCCCATGGCGCGTTCTATATGATCGGCGCTTACATTTGCTTCTGGCTGTTTGGCATTACGGACTCGTTGCTGGTCGCCATTATGGCAGGCATCCCGATCATGTTTGTTTTCGGATACGCAATCGAGCGACTGGCGATTTCTGTCCTCTACAAGCGTGACCACCTTTATCAGGTGTTGATGACCTACGGTTTGATCCTGATCCTCAATGAAATGCAGAAAATCCTCTGGGGCAGTGACTTCTACAGTGTGCCGATCCCGGAAGTCCTGTCAGGTTCCATTCCCATGGGCAATCAGGAATACCCCGTTTATCGACTGTTCGTTTCACTTGTGTGTATGGTTGTCGCCGCCGGTATGTACGTGGTTATCGGCAAGACCAAGCTGGGCATGATGATCCGGGCCGGGGCCAGCAACCGGGAAATGGTGCAGGCGCTGGGGATCAACATAAGCCGTGTTTTCGCCGTTGTCTTCAGCCTGGGCGCGGCCCTGGCCGGATTTTCGGGCATGATCGATGCGCCGCTCAGTTCGGTGTATCCGGGAATGGGAAATTACATTCTCATCATCTCCTTCGTTGTTATCGTTATCGGCGGCATCGGCTCGGTCAAAGGTGCTTTCGTTGGCGCCATGCTGGTCGGCCTTGCCGATACGTTTGGCAAGGTGTTGGTGCCGGAATTTTCTTCCATGGTGATTTATGCCCTGATGGCGCTGGTCTTACTGTGGCGGCCGCAGGGCCTTTTTGGCAGGGTCACCTGAAATGACCCCTTCACGCCCCCTGTTGATTTTTCTGCTTCTCGCACTGGCCGCACTGGCTGCCTTTCCGCTGGTTGGCGAGGAGTTCTATCAGGGCCTCGTCACCCGCCTGATGATCATGGGCATCTTTGCCATGAGCCTGGACTTGTTGATTGGCTTTACCGGGTTGGTCAGCTTCGGCCATGCCGCTTTTTTCGGGTTGTCTGGTTACCTGCTGGCCATCCTCACCCCTGAATATGGGCCGGTCAGCATCTGGATCGCCTTGCCTTTATGCTTGGCGGGAACGGCGCTTGCGGCTTTGGTTATCGGCTGGTTTTCGGTCAGGACGTCGGGCATTTATTTCATCATGATCACGCTCGCCTTCGCCCAGATGTTCTATTACTACTTCAATGAAAATCAGGACCTGGGCGGCTCGGACGGTATCTTTATTTTCTTCAAGCCGAGCGTCACCATTGGCGATTTCCAGCTTCTCGACTTAAGCAACCACAACACCTTCTATTATTTTGTTCTGGCCAGTCTGGTGCTTTCCTACGTGTTGTTATCGAAAATTCTGAAAGCACCCTTTGGTCAAGTGATCAGGGGTATTCAGGCAAACGAGGCGCGGACCCTGGCGCTCGGTTTCAACACCCGCAAATACAAGTTGGTCAGCTTTGTTATCGCCGGAACGCTTGCCGGTTTTGCAGGCTTTCTCGAGGCCAGCCACGGCGGCATCATGAGCCCGGCCCATCTGGGCTGGCATGAGTCAGGAATCGTCATGATGGTCGTCATTCTGGGCGGCATGGGAACCCTGTACGGGCCGGTGCTGGGGGCATTCGCCATGGGGTTCCTGCAGGATTATTTCCAGGAACTGTGGAGCGATCACTGGCTGTTGCTGATGGGCGTTTTTGTCATTGCCGTGGTGCTGTTCCTGCCTAACGGCATCGCCGGTCTGGTCGCCCAGTTGCGACGGGGCAAGGGAGGAGACGCGCCATGAGCCAGCCGCTTCTTTCGACCCACGCTTTAAACAAAAGCTTCGGTGGTCTGGTTGCCGTCGATGATGTCAGCATCGATTTCGAGGCGGCAAAGGTACACGCCATCATCGGCCCCAACGGGGCGGGAAAAACAACGCTGATCAACTTGTTGTCCGGTGATTTGCCACCAACTGGCGGCGCCATCACCTTCAAGGAACACGACCTGACGCCGAAGAAGGCATACGCCATATCACAACTGGGAATCGGACGCAGTTACCAGAAGACAAATATTTTTGCCGATTTTACCTGTTTGCAGAATTGCTGGCTTGGCGCGCAGTCGCGGATGCGCACATCAATGCGCTTTTTCAGGCCCGCCAAGGCATATAATGAGGTCAGGGCACGGGCCGAACGGGCCCTTGAACTGTGTGGCTTGACGGAACGTATGGACACGGTTGCTTCGGCCATGAGCTACGGTGAGCAACGCCAGCTTGAAATCGGCATGATGCTGGCAACCGAACCCGAACTGCTGTTGCTTGATGAGCCGCTGGCCGGTATGGGGACAGATGAATCGCGGCAAGTGGTGGCGCTGATCAAGCGACTGGCCAAGGATCACACAGTTGTTCTGATCGAGCACGATATGGACGCGGTGTTTGCCGTCGCCGATGTGCTGACGGTGATGGTCAACGGCCGGGTTCTGGCCACCGGAAATCCAGAGGAAATACGCGCCAACAGCCAGGTTCAGGATGCCTATCTGGGAACCGGTGAGGAGGAAGCGACATGAAAGCCGACGCACCGATCCTGGAGGTCAGCGACATGCATACCCATTACGGTGCCAGCCATATTCTGCACGGCATCGATTTTTCGGTGGCTCGCGGCGAATGTTTAAGTCTGATGGGCCGCAACGGCATGGGCAAGACGACAACCATTCGTTCCATCTTCGGCCTGACTCCCCCCAGCAAAGGTGAAGTCCGGGTCTTTGGCAACGTGGTCACCGCCAGCGCCCCTCATGTTATTGCCCGTCAGGGCCTGGGGCTGGTGCCGGAGGGTCGGGAAATTTTTGCCAATTTGAGTGTTGAGGAAAATTTGTTGATGACGGCCAGAGCGGGCCGCGATGGCTCCAACAACTGGACTTTGGAGCGGGTGCTCGAAACATTCCCCCGTCTTGCCGAACGCTTAAGCAATATGGGCAATCATCTTTCGGGTGGCGAGCAGCAGATGCTTGCCATCGGACGGGCGCTGATGACCAACCCCGACTTGCTGGTCCTTGACGAGGCGACAGAAGGGCTGGCACCACTTATTCGCAAGGAAATCTGGTCGGTGGTTCGCCGTATCAAGGAAACCGGGATCGCCACAATCCTCGTCGATAAGGATGTCGATGCGCTGTTATCGGTATCTGACAAGTGCCTCATTCTGGTCAAGGGTACGGCCGTTTTCAGCGGCAGTTCAACGGAACTTGCAGCCAATCCCGATATTCACGTCCAGCATCTGGGTGTTTAGTCTCTGGCTGTATCCTCAGGGTGAGACACGACCGATGGCTGGCAGTTTGATGGCTAGATCGGCGGGGTCAACGCCGAAGGTCAGGCCCAGCACATTGACTTCCAGTCCTTCCTCGGTTCCGGCAAGAACGCCCAGCAGCCCAAACAGGGAAAATTGATAACCGGTGCCGCTGGGGGCAGCGGCGAGGAACCCGTCACTGGTCAGATAATCCTTGCCAATGGCCGTCGGCGGCAGGTCCAGTTTCAGTTCGGGAACGGCGCGCGCCACGTAAGCGGTAAAGGTATTGGAATTGGGGCCTGGCCAAACCCGGTATTGATTGGGATAGGGATAGCTTTTCGCCGCCGCGTCGATACGCTCAATAACATCATCAACGCCCGGTCCGCGGATATCGGCGAGCAGTTGCGGGGTCGCGCCGAACCAGCGCCCGTCGGCCGGGCGGTTGGAAATGGAGACCACCGGCAAACCCCGGTAACTGCGCCAGCCGATAACCTCGTAAACATTGAAAGCCGGGGCGTCCGTGCCCTTGACGGAGATCCATGTATGGACGCCAAGAAAACCGCGCCAGCTCCAGGCGCGGGCGGCGTAGACTTGAACGATCGCTTCTTTCGTTGTCGCAGGATCAGGCGCAATACCGGCAGATTCCCGGCTCGCCGTGCGCCAGTCGCCACCGCTTCCATGGGCCAAAGATGTTTTTATCCAGACCAGCGTGAGGGCCGCGGCAACGACCGAGAGCATTAACATAAGGACTTTCATAGCTAATAAGGTAGGTGTTAGGCTCGTCAACATCAACTGCCGGGATCATTTTAGGTTACGTCATGCGTTTTATTCTCGCTTTTAGCGCCCTTGTATTTTTAAGCTTGCCGGTTGCAGCCGAGCAGAAATATTCGGCGTGGTCCAATCCCGATGGCAGCGGCGGAACAACCAAAGAGCTTGTCGACAAGCTCAACGCCCTTATCGATGAAGCCGAGAAATCCCGCGCCGCCGACCCGGTTTTCCTGCGCGATCTGCGCGCCCTGACCAGCGGTTTTGCGGTGCCGGAAAATGTTGCCCCTAAAGATGTTTCCGTCCTGAGCGACGACTTCAGCGATGGCGACTTCAACACCAACCCGGTGTGGACGGTTAACGAAGGACGCTTCTGGATCGAAAAAGACTGGGGCTTGCGCAGTGCTATCACCCCCGGGGATACAACAGCACCAGAGCCGGAAAAGAAGGCCAGCAGCAAGGATCTGGCCATCGCCATCTTCGGTGCTGTTCTGAAAAAGGCGACGAAAAGCAAGAGCGAACCAACCCAAAACACCGCGGCTAAACCACAAGTTGCCACCATCCACAGCACCGCCGCCATCGCCAACGCCTTTACCATTGTGTTCGAGCTAAGCTCCTGGCAGCCCCAGGGACGTTTTGATATTGGTCCGTTTCAGGGCACAGATACGGGTTCTGGCTACCGGTTGTCCTATGCGCCGGGTGGATCGCTTGCCATTCACAGGGTTTCTTCCCGGGGTTCCAGCGTCGTCAAACAAGGAGCAAGTCTGGTACCGCTGGAAGATCAAAAATTCCACACCATCCAATGGAGTCGCGACAGCAGCGCCAGGATGACCGTTTCCATCGACGCTAAAGTTGTCCTGAGCACCACAGACCGCAGTTTCAGCGATCCCTTCCAGGGCATCGTCATCAGCAACCGGGGCGGCGATTACATCATCAAGCGTATCGCCGTCAGCAGCATCAATTAGGGAAGTTCCGGGTCGATCGGATTCACAGGGACGCAGCGGCGCGGGATGCCTGGCCGTAGAGGCCCGATGTACTGCGCAGGACCTTCGCCGTGCGGCTGATCTCCTCTTTGTTGACATTGGTCGATGTGGCCGGGCTGATCAGGCAAAGCTCACGCACCCGACCATATTCGGCGCACGCCTTTTTTCCGATCTGGGTTGTTGAATAAAACATTTCCTTGCCGCGCTTTTCGCCCTCAACCAATCCCGCCTTGGTCAATTTTTTCAACGAATAATTTATCGTATGCTGGTCCTCGACATTCAACACGAAGGCCACGTCGATAAGCCGTTTCGCCCGCTTGCGGTGATTGACGTTATGCAGGACAAGAACGTCCAGGGGATTGAAATCCTGAAAACCGACGGCGCCCATGCAGCGGGTCATCCAACGGCTAAAGGCGTTGTAGGCGATGATCAGGCCATATTCTAACTCGCTGAATTGCCAGCCGCCCTCGGTTGCCAGATGCTCCGATGAAACGATCAGCGGCATGCTGTGGGCGGCGTCCTTATCGGCGGCGGGCGGCGGTGTTTTCGGCATCGAAGGCTCCTATCACTTTACATTTGATTGGGAAGATACGTGACAATCGAGGGGAACAGCACAATCAACGCCAAAGCCACAAACATCAGCAGGAAAAACGGCAGCGCCGCCTTGGCGATGTTGAGAATATTGCGGCCCGTCAATACCTGCAGGACGAACAGGTTGAAGCCGACGGGCGGGGTAATTTGCGACATCTCGACGACAATGACGATGTAGATGCCGAACCACAATGGATCGATGCCGGCCTGCTCAATCAACGGCATAATCACTGACGTGGTTAGCACGACCACCGATATTCCGTCCAGGAAACAGCCCAGGATGACGAAGAAAACCGTCAGCGCCGCCAACAGCCCGTAGTGGGACAGGCCCAGCGAGCCGATCCATAGGGCCAATAATTTTGGAATTCCGGTAAAGCCCATGGCGACCGTTAGAAAGGCTGCCCCGGCCAGGATGAAAGCGATCATGCAAGACGTCCGCGTCGCCCCCATCAGGCCGTCGATAAAGGACTTCCGGTTCAGCGTCCCCATCGACCATGACAACAGCAAGGCCAGGATAACGCCGACGGCCGCGGCGTCCGTCGGCGAGGCAATACCGGAATAGATCGAGCCAATGACGCCGGCAATCAGCAGCAGAACCGGAATCAGACGGCGCGAGCGATACAGCTTTTCCCGAAAGGGCAATGTTTCGGATTCTGCGGGAATGGCGTCCTTGTAAAAAATCGACCAGACAATGACGAAACCAACGAACAAAGATACCAGCACCAGTCCCGGCAACACGCCGGCGATGAACAACCGGGCGATGGATTGTTCCGTGGCGACGCCGTAAACAATGAGAATGATCGATGGCGGGATCAGCAGCCCCAGGGTCGCAGATCCGGCGAGCGTCCCAATAATCAGCTTTTCCGGATATCCGCGCCGGGAAAGCTCGGGGATCGACAGCTTGCCGATGGTCGCCGCCGTCGCCGCCGACGATCCGGAGACGGCAGCGAAAATGCCACATCCGAAAATATTGACGTGCAACAAACGCCCCGGAAGGTTCTTCATCCACGGCGCCAGGCCTATGAACATGTCTCCGGACAAGCGCGAGCGAAACAGGATTTCACCCATCCAGATAAACAGGGGCAACGCCGCCAGGGCCCATGAATTGCTGGCCCCCCAGATCGTCGTCGCCATAACCTCGCCGACCGGCGCCTCGGTGAACAGGAACATGCCGACAAGGCCAACCATGGTCAGGGAAAAGGCGACCCAGATTCCCGAGCCGAGCAGGATGAAGAGCAGCGTCAGTAGAAAAACGGTTAAGACGATTTCGTTCACGAGGACGCCTCTACATCATCCAAAAGGTTTTCCCCTTTGCCTTCGTAGCTGGCTTGATGGCCGCCGAGCAAACAGACCAATTCGTCAATCAAGGCGATGGATAAGACGAAAAGCCCGAACAACATGCCCGCCTGGGGCATCCAGATCGGCACCGCCACCATGCCCGGCGACAAATCGTGATAGACGAAGGATTCATGGGTCAGCAACGCCGTATAGAAGGTGAAGAATATTGTCACGGCCCCGGCCATGGCGACGCACCAGATTTCCACCCAGTGGCGTACCCGGAGCGGCAAATTTTGAACGACCAGGGAAACCCGGATATGACCGCCTTCGCGCAAGGTATGGGCCAGGGCCAGAAACGAAGCGGCGGCGAGGAAGAAACCGGTGAAATCGGCGTAGGACGGAATCGTCAGGCCGATCGCCTCGCCGAGGAACCTGGAGGCGATTTTATCGATCAGATTGAGCGCTACCTGGGCCATGATCAGGGCACAAATAGCTAGAATAAACAGCGCCGCCGCCCAACCGCTGCTGCGGTACAACAAATCCAGAGATCGCCGCATAAGCTCGCCCTCCCCGTGGGTTTTAATAAAATAAAGGCGATGTCTCAAAAAGAAACACCGCCTTTATCATATCGGTTGTCAGTGAGCGTAAGCCTTTAGGATCGCGGCTCCTTCGGCCCCCGAACTGGCTTTCCAGTCGTTAAGCATCTCGGCACCAATAGCCTTGAGGCCACCCATTAATTCGGCCGACGGATTGACAATTGCCATGCCGTTACTTTTAAGCGTTTCGACCTTGTCATCGGTTTCCTTGCGGCTCATCTCCCAGCCGCGTTTTTCGGCCTTGGCTGCGGCGGCGACAATGGCGTCCTGGACATTCTTGTCGAGTTTGCGGAAGGCTTTCGTGTTGACGACGACAATATTCTTCGGAAGCCAGGCCTGAATGTCGGTGAATTGCGAGACAAAATCCCAAGCCTTGGAACTGACACCTGTCGAAGGCGATGTAATCATGGCTTCGACGCGACCGGTGGCGAAGGCTTGCGGAATGTCGGGGCTTTCGACCTGGGTCGGGGCCGCACCGGCCATTTTGGCGAAAGTTTCCAGCGTTGCGTTATAAGCGCGGAACTTCAGGCCCTTAAGGTCAGCGACGGAATTAATCGGCTTCTTGCTGTAGAGGCTCTGGCCAGGCCACGGAACAGAGAACAAAACCATCAGTCCCTGTTCTTCGAGCAGCTTGGAAACGACGGGCTTTTGCGCTGCCCACAACTTCGCGGCCTCTTCGTAGTTGGTGGCCAGGAATGGCTGAGAATCGGCCCCTAAAGCGGCATTCTCATTGCTCAGCCTGGACAGGAAGAATTCGCCGATGGGAACTTGTCCGCCACGCACGGCGTTTTTGATTTCCGGATGTTTAAACAGCGAACCGGCAGAATGAACCTTGATCATCATGGCTCCGCCTGTTGCCGTCTCGACGTCCTTGGCGAATTCAATAATATTGGCGGTGTGGAATATTTTGTCTGAATACGGGGTCGGCATATCCCATGACGCGGCCTGAGCCGCCGTCGCAAGTCCCAACGCGCCGATAATTGCACCGGCGTGGATCGCCTTGTTTAACAAACGCATGATTTTTCTCCCTGCAAGAATTCATTGATGACTAAAGAAAGGAAACATTATTGAAATGTTGACGATTTGTCAACGTTATGTAATTGTCTGCTCAATCGTCGGTGCCAATATGGAGCGGTATGCTATGTTTTCGGCGGCCTTCGAACAGATATTGTTTACGCAGGAGCGAAGTCGTGCCCTCTTTTAATAATTCTGATCTCGGTAAAAACAGGTGGCAGTTCTGGATCGACCGGGGCGGCACGTTTACCGACGTTGTCGGGCGGACACCTGAAGGCAAAATCCTTTCCCATAAATTATTATCGGAAAATCCCGAACGCTATCCTGATGCGGCCCTTGAAGGAATGCGCAATCTGCTGGGTTTGAAGGCCGAAGAGCCGATTCCGGGTGCTGCCATTGAGGCGGTCAAGATGGGAACCACGGTGGCTACCAACGCCTTGCTTGAACGCAAAGGCGAGCCGACGATTCTGGTGATTACCAAAGGCTTCAAGGACGCCCTGCGGATTGGTTATCAGAACCGACCGCGCCTGTTCGATCGCCATATCCAGCTTCCTGAAATGCTCTACACCCGGGTTATCGAAGTCAATGAAAGAACCGGCGCCAGCGGTGATGTGCTTGTGGCCCTGGATGAGGAAACCGTACAGACAGATTTACAACGCGCTTTCGATGACGGCTTGCGTTCCGTGGCCATCGTTTTCATGCATGGTTACCGGTTTGCCGATCATGAAAAGAAGGTTGCTGCCATGGCCGCCGCGATCGGCTTTGCCCAGGTTTCCGTTTCCCATCAGGTTTCGCCGCTGATCAAACTTGTCTCCCGGGGCGATACCACCGTCGTTGATGCTTACCTGTCGCCGATCCTGCGCCGCTATGTTGACCGGGTTGCAGCCGATCTGGGCGATACCCGGTTGATGTTCATGCAATCCAACGGTGGTCTGACCGACGCCCGCCTGTTTCAGGGTAAGGACAGTATTCTTTCAGGCCCCGCAGGCGGTGTTGTCGGTATGGTCCGCACGGCTGGCGAGGCTGGCTTCGGCAAGGTCATCGGCTTTGATATGGGCGGCACATCGACGGATGTCTCGCATTTTGACGGCACCTACGAGCGCGCCTTTGAAACACAGGTTGCCGGTATTCGGATGCGTGCCCCGATGATGAGCATCCATACGGTTGCCGCCGGTGGCGGCTCTATTTTGCATTTTGACGGGGCCCGCTACCGGGTTGGCCCGGACAGTGCGGGCGCGGTACCAGGACCCGCCAGTTACCGGCGCGGCGGACCGCTGGCCGTTACCGATTGCAATGTCATGCTAGGGAAAATCCAACCCAGGTTTTTCCCCCATGTGTTTGGCCCGGGCGCCGACCAAGCGCTCGACCGGGAAGCCGTTGTTGAAGCCTTCACCGCATTGGCTGCTGAAATTGAAGCCAGGAGCGGCGACAAGCGAACCCCCGAACAGGTCGCCGAAGGCTTCCTGATGATCGCCATTGAAAACATGGCCAACGCCATCAAGCAGATTTCGGTGCAGCGTGGTTATGATATCACCGAATACGCGCTCAGCTGTTTTGGCGGGGCCGGCGGTCAGCACGCCTGTCTGGTTGCTGACGCGCTGGGTATGAGCACAGTGTTTGTTCATCCTCTGGCAGGGGTGTTATCCGCTTACGGCATGGGGCTTGCCGAAATGCGGGCGATGCGTGAACGTTCGGCGGAAACACCGCTTGGCGAGGAAGGCCTTGCCAGTCAAAAACAGGTTCTTGCCGATCTGGAAGCCGAAGCGGTCCGGGAAATTGAAGGTCAGGGGGTCAGTCGTGATGCTGTGAGCGTCGTGCGCAAGGCCCATATTCGTTACGATGGTACCGATACCGCCTTGATGGTGGACTATCAGGGCGTTCAGGAAATGGCTGACGCATTTGAAACCCTTCACAAACAGCGTTTCGGGTTCGTCATGCCGGGGCGCGGGCTGGTTGTTGAAACCCTCTCCGTTGAGGCAATCGGTAGCACAGAGACGGCCGCAAGTGAGACTGCGGAAGCTCAGCAAGCCAGCGCCAATACACCACCACAGTTGGAAATGACGGCTTTCGTCAGCGCTCAGGAAAGCCATCCCGCACCGGTTTATGATCGCGAAAACATGCCTCCGGGCAGCGAAGTCTGTGGCCCGGCGATCATCATCGAGAAGACCGGGACGACCATTGTCGAACCCGGCTGGAGCGCCGAAACGGCAGCCCAGCGCCAGTTGATCCTGCGTCGCGTTACCCCACGCCCTGCGGCCAACGCCATCGGTACTGGCCTTGGTGAGGGCGAAGGGGCCGACCCGGTGATGCTGGAAATTTTCAACAATCTGTTTATGTCGATCGCCGAACAGATGGGCGCGGTTCTGGCCAATACGGCCTATTCGGTCAATATCAAGGAGCGGCTTGATTTCTCGTGTGCCATTTTTGATAAGCGTGGTGGCCTCGTCGCCAACGCACCCCATATGCCTGTTCATCTGGGTTCCATGGGCGAAAGTGTCGGGACGGTGATCCGCGAGCGCGGGGCCGAAATGAAAGCCGGCGATGTCTGCGTCCTCAATGCCCCCTACAATGGCGGCACCCATCTGCCGGATATCACCCTGGTGACGCCGATGTTCGACGATAGGGGCAAAGAGATCCTGTTCTTCGTTGCCTCGCGTGGCCATCACGCCGACATCGGCGGTGTGACGCCGGGGTCGATGCCGCCTGATAGCACCAGCGTCGAAGAAGAAGGCGTCCTCATCGATAACTTCCTTTTGGTCGAACAGGGCCGCTTCCGGGAGCAGGAAATGCGTGACCTGCTGGCTTCAGGCCCCTATCCGGCGCGTAATCCCGATCAGAACATCGCCGACCTGATGGCCCAGGTCGCTGCCAATGAAAAAGGCGTGGGTGAACTGAACCGCATGGTTGATCATTTTGGTTTGGGCGTCGTCCAGGCCTACATGTGCCATGTTCAGGATAATGCCGAAGAATCCGTGCGCCGCGTTCTGGATGTCATGAAAGACGGCTCGTTCACTTACGAAATGGACAGCGGCGCTGAAATCAAGGTCGCCATTTCCATCGATAGGAAAGGCCGTAGCGCGCGTGTTGATTTCAGCGGCACTGCGACCCAGCAAATGACTAATTTCAACGCCCCATTGGCGGTCACCCGGGCCGCCGTTCTTTATGTTTTCCGGACCCTGGTTGATGATGATATTCCCATGAACGAGGGCTGCCTGAAACCCATAGAACTGATCGTCCCAGATGGTTGTATGCTAAAGCCCAGTTATCCTGCGGCAGTCGTCGCCGGAAATGTGGAGACCAGCCAGGCCGTTGTCGATACCTTGTACGGGGCCTTGGGCGTTATGGCTGCAGCGCAAGGAACCATGAACAACCTGACTTTCGGTAACGACCGCCATCAGTATTACGAAACCATTTGCGGGGGCACCGGGGCGGGACCAGATTTTGACGGTACTGACGCCGTTCATACCCACATGACCAATTCGCGCCTGACGGATCCTGAAATACTGGAATGGCGTTTCCCGGTGCTGCTGGAGGATTTTACCATCCGTAAGGGCAGTGGCGGCAAAGGCGCTCACCGCGGCGGCGATGGCACCATTCGACGGCTGCGTTTCCTTGAACCGATGACGGCAGCAATCCTGTCGGGTCATCGACGCATTCCACCCTACGGCATGGCCGGTGGGGAACCCGGGGCCTGCGGCTTGAACCGGCTTGAACGGGCAACTGGTGACGATGTTGCTTTACAGGAAACCGGTCAGGTTGAAGCCGAAGCAGGTGATGTTTTCGTTATTGAAACGCCCGGGGGTGGTGGTTACGGAAAAGCCTAGATACCGATTTCCGTTTTCAGCAGGGGTGAGGCTTGCCATTCATCACCACTGGCGATCAGGCAACTGACGCCGTCAGGCCGGGTCGCCAGAATGGTGAAGTGGCCTTCATCAGAGGCAAACACTTCGACCATGACACCGTTAAAACTTATGCCCCTTGAGACCTGGCGTTCGCCGTAGCTCTGTTTGAGTCGCTCGATAAATTTAATCCGGTCCACACAGACGATATCTGTCGCCACTTCAGCAGAGACCGATGTCATGCCAAATTCATACCAAGACATAAAGGAAAGGAAGATTGCCGCTGCAAGCACCTTCTTCATGATAGTTCCGGCTCCAGCGGATAGATTTTTGATGGGAAAAACGAACAAACACACCTGCATTTGAAATCGAATCTCTGCGAATCCGCCTGATTCTAAAAATCATACTAAATTCGCCAGTTTTTTATAGAGAAAACACAAGATATAGAAATATTTCTTCCTGTATTGAGGTCGCTTTTTTCGCAGCCTATACCTATCCACAGGTTATCCACGTGAATATTTAGTTATCAACAGTTGTATGAACTTGTCCACAGCTTGTCCAATTGATGTCCCAAAACCATCGGCCTAGTTTTTGTACTCGTATGCATGTCGCCTGGGAGGCAAAAAATGCGTTCTTTTCGGGCACCTGTGATCGATCAACTGAGTGATGGCAGGACCATGGTTTACGTGTGTGAATCACGACTTGTAAAAGCAGGGGGCATCTCTCTCGTGAGCAGTGCCAGAAATTCGGGTGCCATAAGGTCCTTTTGCCTTGCAATGGTTGCAGGGTCGATTTTGCTCGCGCCGTATATTGCAACGGCTGCTTCGCTGGAAGAGGAACTTGCCAATTTTATCTACCTTCATCCATTGGTGAAGGCGGGCAAGGCATCCACGCAATCGGCAGAACAGGGGATCAAGTTATCAAAAGCTGGCTATCTGCCAACCTTGCAAGCGACCGCTGTCGCTGGCCCCCAACACATTGATAACCCGACCACCCGGTTGGCTGAAAAAGACTGGCAGCGAACGATGCAGACGGTTGGACTGACGCTGACCCAGAATCTCTATAACGGCTACCTGACCCACTCGACAGTCAGGACGGCACGGTTGAACAAGGCGCTGGCCCTGATCACCCTGGAGGGCACCCTTCAGAACACCTTGTTCGAAGGAACCGCCACATATGTTGATGTGCTTCGCCAATACCGCCTTGTCCAGTTGGCACACGGCAATGAAGCGACGATTTTACGCCAGCTAAATCTTGAGGACGAACGGGTGCAACGTGGATCGGGTATCGCCGTTGATGTCTTGCAGGCAAAATCCCGCCTGCAGATTGCTAAGGAACGCCGCGTCACCTTTGAAGGGGCCCTTGAAGACGCGGTCAGTCGCTACATTCAGGTATTTGATCATGTTCCCGATCTTGAAACGATGACTGACCCGGTGCCACCGGTGGAAATGATTCCAAGTGATCTGTACAAGACCATTGAAATTGCCATTCAGGAGAACCCGGCCATTTCAAACAGCGCCGTCACTGTTGAGATGACTCGCGAACGCCGCCGAACGGTGATGTCTGAATATGCCCCGGTAGTCGATGTTGTCAGCACTGCAAACTATGAAAAACACAATGCTGGCACATTGGGGACGCGGCGTGATTATTCAGTTCAGTTGCAGGCCAACTGGAACCTGTTTACCGGATTAACGACCAGTGAAAGCCTAACCCAGGTTGCTTACGATTACGGCACCAGTCGCTCCAACCACGACCAGACCATTGATAAGATTATCGAGCAGGTAAAACTGTCATGGCAGGCCCTGTTGACCGCCCGTTCACGCCTGGAGCTTCTGGAAAATGCCGTCAACATCGCAACCGAAGTATTTGTTTCCCGTAAAAAATTACGCGAAGCGGGTAAGGAGACGGTGATCAATGTTCTGGATGCGGAAAATGAAGTTTCCAACGCGCAAATAAACTTCACCGCCGCCTCCTATGAGGAACGACTGGCTATCTATCAGTTGCTTCTGGCCATGGGGCGCCTTAATCCAAGTTACCTGAATTTGGCGATGAAGAACTAGCGCATTTTTCTTAAGGATGTCTTAGGCGTTTCGTTCATCCCAGAGAGCCCTGATTTGATCGCTAAGAGTCATCGGGTCAAAGGGTTTGGCAATGACACCCAGGGCACCAATTTCCTTAAACCGGGCAACTTCAGCTTCCATCACCTTGGCGGTCATGAAGATCGCCGGGGTGTTTTCGAATCCGGGTAATTTTTGCAACGCCTGAAAGGTTTCAGGACCGTCCATGCCTGGCATCATGACATCGAGCAGAAATAGATCAGGCTCGAATTCGGGTGCCACCGATAATGCTTCCTCGCCATCACTACATGTTCTGACGTTCAGGCCGCCGACGGCTTCAAGAGCCATTTTGGTGATTTCCTGAATATCAACTTCATCCTCGATATGAAGAATTTTATTTAAGGATGCACTCAAATCCCATCTCCTGAATGTTTAAGGGCCTCTATTAAATAAAAAAAATGGTTGTTCTTTCCAGCATTAATTTATGGCGTGTTTTACCAACATCATTTCAGTGGCGCTGACACGCGGGAAAATTGGCAACGATTCTGAATCGTAAAGCCTGACCACTCCATGTTCCATGTCGGGGAAACCACCTCGGGAATCGTCAAAAGCCCTGACTTCGAGTGTTGTAGACTTCATTTTCCCGTCAATAGTGTCATTTTTGCGCCAGATTAGCGTCGGGTTATTCTTCGGCCGACCTTCAAAGGGCGTGACGATGCGTTGCAGGGTCTCAAGCGGTGGACCGAAACGTTTTTCGGTGTAGGAGACAATTTCTTTCAAACGGGCTGTTAAAAACAGGGCATGGGCATGGGTTAGTTTTTTTCCGTCGTATCGGACGATCGCTTGCGCTTCCCGATGAATAGTGGATGCGTTATCAAACAGTTTTCGAATGTGTTCAGGCCAGATGATGTCCCTGGTGCAGAAAAACACATAACCGTTTTGTTTGCTGATGCAATTTTTGTCATTGCCGTCAAAAGGTGATCCCAACGTCATGGATTGCCCCAGAGACAGGCCTGTGGTGACAACAGGAACAGAGACGGGAATAGAAACAGGAATAGAAACGGGTTTTTCCTGATTTGCTATCGGAACATCAGCTTCAGGTGTCGGTGTCGGCGGCGGGGAGGATTTTTGAACCTTTTGGGCTTTAGCCACTTCAACAGGCCGCTCAGGTTTTGGTGTGCCCGGAAGCAATTTTCGGACCTCGCGGACTGGCTCTTGCAGGCTTTTTTCTTCCTTAACTTTTTCATCACCCTTATCGTTAACGACAATTGGGGTCTCCGGTTTTATCTCGGCCTTTGGTTCGGGCGCATCGGGTTCCTGTTCCTTCGTTGGGGGTTCCTCTGGCTGTTCGGGCATGGGGGCTATTGTCGGCGTGGTTTTCGCAGCAGGGGCTGGCAGCTCGATTACGACCTTAGGCGGTGTCTGTCCGCCAGGGTCACTTAAGGTTTCGTTGATCCACTTTTTAAGGGCGCGGGCTTCGGTGTTGAGGAATTTTTTGGCCGGGGTTAAATATCTTCGAACATAAGGCATCACAGAATCTAACGGGCTGTCGCCGGTATCGGCCGACTCGGGTTCCATCACCTCGTCAGAGGCGGCAAAAACCGGAGCCGAGATAAGAGCAAGAAATAAAGCAAGTATAAGTGGAATGAGTTTCATGATTTTAAAATACAGAGTTTTATTTAAAAATAACAGTGTCGTGGTGACTAAGAAAATTAAAACTGAAAATGGTTTCTATGCCGCTAAGAAATCTTACATATCTGGCGAAATAAGAATATCCTGTGATTCCGGTTGATCCGGTTGGGTTAACCAATATGAAGGGGTGCCCGTGATATTGGTGATCGTATAATGATGACAAATTCTTCGTCAAATAAAACGATTGAAGAGGCCCCACTGCAGGAAAGGCGGGTAAGGGGCCCCCGTTTCGATGTTGATAATCTGTTGAAAATCCTCGAAATGTCTTCGGATATTATCTGCATCTGCGACAGTGGCATTATCACCAATGTAAATTCAGTGGCCGTCGACTTACTAGGAGACGGTGACTCGGACGGTCTTGTCGGGAAGCCATTTTTGGAATTTCTGGCGCCTGAATACTCCACCGCAATCGATAATTTTTTCGATGTTCTGGCAGAAGAAACCGAACCTTTCCCTGCCAAAATGACGGCCATGAACGGTAACGAGATGGGCGTCAAGATCAACCTGTTCAAGGCACGGGAATTGGGCGGTGATTACACGATTATTCTTGCCCGTGATGTTACCCATCAGGTGCGTATATCCGAAGCCATTCGCAGAAGCGAAGCCCGGTATCGCAAACTGGTAAACAATGCCCTTGATTTGATCTGTACATGCGAAAACGGCAAGATCAATTTTATCAATGAAGCTGGCCTCACCATGCTTGGTGCCAAGGATGCCGAAAATTTTATCGGTGAGGATGTTTCAGTCTTGTTCCATCCTGATTATGAAGAAATATTTACTGAAAATCTGGACAGTCTGGTCGAGGAGGAAATGTTGTTTCCGTCACGCCTTGTCCGTGTCGGCAAGTCGTATGTTGATGTCGAAGTGGGTGTGACGACTTATGATGTTTCCGGCTCCAAACTGATGCTTGAGGCCCGTGATATTACGGATCATAACAAGGCCGTAGCAGCTCTTTATCAGGCTAACAAAACCCTGGAGCAAAGAGTTGAAGAGAGGACCCGTGAATTAACCGAAGAGATTGTGTTGCGCCAGGAGGTAGAGAAAAAGCTTCGCCATAGCGCCAGTCACGACGGATTGACCGGGCTTCCTAATCGCGGCCTTTTACTGGACCGTATCAAAGCTGCATTGGCTCTTGGGCATCGGGAAGAAAAGAAATTTGCCCTTCTGTTCATTGATCTGGATGGTTTCAAGGCGGTTAATGATAACCTGGGTCACGAAGCCGGGGACCAGCTTCTTATTGAAGCTGCAAGCCGAATTTCCGATCATCTTCGCGAAACCGATACGGCGGCCAGAATTGGTGGCGATGAATTTGTAATTTTGTTGAGCGATATAACTGACAAGGTTTCTGTCGGTAAGTTTGCCCAAAAGATGGTGAAGTTTCTTTCTGCGTCTTATCCGGTTGGCACGGCCAAGGGTGAAATCAGCGGAAGCATTGGTATTGCTTTATATCCTGATGACGGCAGCGATTGTGATGCCCTTTTGAAAAAAGCCGATGAAGCCATGTACAAGGTCAAAAAAGGTGGACGGAATGGTTTCCGTTTCATCAGCGACTAAAGTGAGCGGCAAATTCAGCTCTCGTCAGCGTAAGCCTCTTTAATTTCCAGGGTTTTATCCAGGGCATCTTCGAAATGGCCGACGAGTTCGGGGTCGAGTTGCTGCCAGCGTTTTTTTAATACAATCGCCGGTTTTCTCAACCGCTCAGGTTTTCTTGTAGGGTCGTTCGGATGTCAGGGAGTCGAAAACAGCGCAGAGAAAGGCGATGCGTCCCTCGACAGGAATTTCCTCGCCCTTCAGACCCTTCGGGTATCCACTGCCGTTCCATTTTTCATGATATTCATTACATCATCCAAACAAGCGGCGTTAGTCCGCTTCCCTTAGATCGATGATGCGCTTGACGCGGCCCATGGAACGTTCGATTTCGTCAACGGGCAAGACCTTGGTGTTTACAGAAAAGCCAACAGAAAGTTTGATCCGACGGGCCAGGTCCGCCGAAATTTCCTGGCGGAAGGTTTCGCCAAATCCACCGGCGTCTGGCCTGACCTCAGCCAACACAGTCAGGTTTTCCATACGATCATGCCTGGTCACCTCAAGCGAATAATGAGGTGAGAGACGTTTGTCCTGCAAAATCACTTCTTCGATCTGGGATGGGAAAACATTGCGACCGCGGATAATCAGCATGTCGTCGGAACGACCACCGACCCGTTCCATGCGGCGCATGGAACGCGCCGTTCCAGGCATCAGGCGGGTCAGATCGCGGGTGCGGAAGCGGATCACCGGCAAGGCTTCTTTGGTCAGGGACGTCAAAACCAGTTCACCCTGCTCACCATCGGGCAGCACTTCTTCGGTCTCTGGATCAATGATTTCCGGGTAGAAATGATCTTCCCAAATGTGCAGGCCGTCCTTATCTTCGACGCATTCACAAGCAACGCCGGGTCCCATGACTTCCGAAAGGCCGTAAATATCCAGGGCGTCAATGCCGAACAACTGTTCGATTTCGTCGCGCATGGCATAGGTCCAGGGTTCGGCCCCATGAATGCCGATCTTGATTGATGTGTCGCGAGGATCAATACCGTTGCGCTTAAGCATATCGCCCAAAGACAACATATAAGATGGTGTCACCATCACGATATCGGGTTTGAAATCATTGATCAGCTGAAGTTGTTTTTCGGCCTGGCCGCCGGACATGGGGATAACCATGCAACCCAGCTTCTCGGCACCGTAATGCAAACCAAAAGCATTGGTGCGCAGGCCGTAGCCAAAGGCGATATGGGCGATCTGCCCCGAATGTGCCCCAGCGGCGCGCAGTGAGCGGGCGACCAGATCCGACCAGGTATCGATGTCCTTTCTGGTGTATCCGACAACCGTCGGATTGCCGGTCGTGCCACTGGAAGCATGAACACGGATAACCTGCTCTTTTGGCACGGCGAACATGCCAAAGGGGTAGTTATCACGAATATGTTTTTTCCGGCTCAAGGGGAACTTAGGCAGATCGGACAGGCTCTGAATATCATCTGGGTGAACACCGGCCTCATCAAAACTGTTCTTATAATGATCTACATTGTCATAAGCATGCTTGACTGACCATTTCAGGCGTTCAAGTTGCAGGGCGCTGATTTCATCGCGCGATGCTGTTTCAATGGGATCAAGCGCGGCCTTTGCGTTCATGGTTCATCTCCAAAAACTTAAAAATTCTGAGGGCGTGTAACGTAGCACATTGTATCATAAGGATTGAAGCCCACCGGGTATCATTGCCATGGACAACCGTCAACAGCAAACCCGGCTTAAGCCTAAGGGGATTATGTCTTTATTCCGATTGTCACAATTGATAAGCGTCAATTTGAAATCAATTAAAGTTTATTACCTTTGTGGTGATCCTCTCAATGTAGGAAGCCTTCGAACTCGAAGACATCGCTTCCTATGAAGAGGCGATAAAGGAAATTGGCCTAGACAGGCACGATGCCTCTCTTGTCAGTTGGGGAATTTTCAGACAATCGCGGTTTGGATGTTGAAAGCGAACCCCGCAAGGGTTCGATTTTTGGCATCACCTTGCCTGTGGCTGAATAAATCAGGATTCGGCGGCTTTTTCCCGGGCACTCTCGGCGAAAGCCTCGAACAGGGCGCGCGAGAACGAGTTGTCCATGACTTTAAATTCCGGATGCCACTGGACGCCTGCGGCAAATCGCCTGGCACCATTCACCGTCAGTCCCTCAACAAGGCCGTCGGGAGCGATAGCTTGAACGCTCAATCCATCACCAACCCTCTCGATCCCCTGGCCGTGCAGCGAGTTGACCATAATCGTTGTTGATCCGGCCAACGCGGCAAAGTAACTGTCTTCGACAAGGCTCATTTCATGGGCCAGATCAAAACGGATGTCCATCGGTTGTGTACGGTCGCTGCGATGGTCAAGCAAACCTGGCACCTCGAAAACCCGTTGATGCAGGCTGCCTCCATAAGCAACGTTCAATTCCTGAAACCCACGACAGATGCAAAAAATGGGCACCCCGGCTTCGACCGCCTCGACGATCAGGGGAAGGGTTGTGGCGTCACGGTGGGGGTCGTGAGCAGTGCCTTCGACGCTATCGGGTCCATCGTAATGATGGGGTTCTACATTTGAAACACTGCCTGTAAATAACAGGCCATCAACGTGGGCGATCAGGGTCTTCCGGTCCAATGCTGCACCCAGCGTCGGAACAATAAGCGGCACCGCCCCGCAGGCCTTTTCCAGGGCGTCGACAAACATATGGGGGGCGCTGTCGTAGTCGTAACCGTCAATATCCTTTCGACAGCCAGAAACACCGATAATCGGGGGTGGTGATTTAGTTTTCATGATGATGAAACATGCCTTTTATTGCCAAGCATGACAAGTGACGTATTTTCACAAAAAGACCTTAATAAACTAGGGTGACTTGAAATTTCCGCCTGTCAGGGAAATATAAGAAAAGATTACTAATAACAAGGGATTAGATTAAATGGAAAGGGGGGTTTTCAGGGACAAAAGCGGGGCGTCTTATCTCTTCGGCATTGTTTGCGCTGCTGGTGCTCGCCAGCCCCAAAAAATTAGCTTTACAAGCGCCGAAGGGCAAGGATCGACATTCTGGGTCGACCTGCCGGTTCAAGACAAAGACTAACTGGCGTTTTTAATGTCCTGATAGGCCATGCTTAATGTCTGATCTGTTTCCTCATCAATCATCTGATCAAGGGCCGGAAGGAAACCCATTTCTTCTTTCTGGATGTGGAAGACTTCGCGTTCGACCAGTTCCAGGCCTTTTTCACGGAAAATTTCCCAGCTTTCCGGGTTAAATCCATCCTTGCGTCCGGTTCTGGCCCGTTCACTCAGTTCGCGGGCCAGGGGGCGGATGATTTCATGCTCGCCTTTAAGCATCTGGGTGATGCCCATATCGCCGAATTCGGCAAACAGTGGGAAAAGATGTTGTTCCTCGAAAGCATAATGATGTGAAATTTCCTCATCCAGAATGGCTTCCAGATCGCCCAGCAAGCGGTTCATATCCGGATCATCATTGGCAGGTGCCGTCCTGGCACCGCTTAGGGTTGTTTCAAGTTTTTCAAGCAATGCCATGGTCGCGAAGTGCTCGTCATGCAGGGTGCGCAGGATGTTGAACGGGGACTCCATCATATCTGTGGCCTTTCATTTTTTGATGATTGAATGTTCATGCGACGATAAACATCGGCGGTGAACCAAAGGAAGGCGCAAGCCCCGATCAGTCCGAATGACGCTCCTGCCTGAACGGCAGTTTCCATGTCTATGGCAATGCCGATGCCGACAAAAACGAAGGCGATGAAATGGCACACGGCATGAATTTTAAGAGGCGCACCACGCGCCAGTTGTGACAGGCGTGGCGGTTTGTTGCCGGCTGTAGAGGCGTTCATGGCGGCAAGAAAAGGCATGATCTGTTGCTGAACTCCCAGAACAAATGTCAGAAGCCAGCCGAAAACGGCAAGGTATCCCGCCAACAACAGGGCCGGTTCAAAGGGCACACCGGAGACGGCGGCGATACCGCTTGCGATACTGAGCGGGAAAACGATCCAGCTTGCCCGGATCAGGATGAAGGAGATGCCGAGCTTCTTCTTCATGCCCGCTTTTATCACCCTGTTCATGCTCAGCACATGGGCGAGGGTGGCCATCAGCATCATGCCCGCTCCAATTATCACTATCTGCTGCTGACCTGCCAATCCGGCACCGACGCAAACCACTAACCCGGCGCTGTAAAGGGCCATGACAAGCAGCGAATATCCTTGCGATGGGGCATTGGCGAGCGCGAACATGGGAACCAGAACCGAAGAAAATCCCATGGCCAGCAAGCCCATGAATCCGTACAGGGCAATCGTTCCATGGGCCGCGGCTACATCCTGATCGATGGACAGCAAATCGAAGATCATGGCGAGACCGATCAGAACCAGGGCTGCCAGAGCCACCAGCGCCAACCAGAAATGATATCTTAAGACTTTGAAACTGGACGCCTGGGCCAGCAGCCTGACGATGACACTGACATAAAGTGTCAATCCGGCGCTAAGGGAAATCCCGCCAGCGGCCATGGTCTCAGTATGACCGCTCGTAAAGCCCGCGATCAGGACGCCAACGCCAGGAATAAATAACCATGACGCCAGGCGGGCGGGCCACAGGGTTTTAAGGGATTGGCCGGTTACAACTGGGAAAATTTGTAGTGACGCACCCATGGCCGTCATCACAAAAACGCCCAGGGTCAGGGCGTGTAGTGCCGCCAGCGTAAATCCCGGACCACCCTGAAACACAGGCACCTGAACGGCCGCCTTTAACATCAGCGCCCAGCCCAGCAGATGATAAAGACCTGAGGCGAAAAAGAATCGGTAAGGAATGGACGGCGGCAGCAAGCGGGCACCGGCACCGGCGATGATCGTTCCTGCTAATTGCACAAAATCAACCCTCCGCCCGTGGGGTCCGGGTCAGGCGAAGGTGCAACTGGCCCATGGGCGCGGGAAGTTGGCTCCAGTCCCAGTCGCGATCCTCAAGTTCAGGGTATAACAGAAGCGGGTCGCGGTCATGGATGACAATAACCGTATCGGTTACATCCGGGTTTTCAAGCAAGGTCAGAATGCTGACCAGCGGCTCGGGGGATTCCAGGCCGCGTACATCAATGTGCGTCTCGGTGCCATGGATGGATATGGATGGGCCTGTCCGGGCAGGCCTTGTGCCATCTGTCGAGGGCAAAACCGGGCAGATCTCCGGCACACTTTCTTTTCCATTTTGCGTCATCGGTGCATCCTAAGGCGATCGGGATAAGCTGTATTTGACGGATGTCAATAAAACCCGGTACAGCACCGATTGCGCCGCCTTGGAGTCCAGAGTAATCTCTTGGGCAACAACGCAAGGAGAGAAACATGCAAGCGGTCTTCGTTTTTGTAAAATGTGAACTCGGCTGTGCATATACGGTCGCCAACGCGCTGATCGAGAAAGTCGAGCAGACCTCGGAAGTGTATTCAATTTCCGGCGAGTTTGACCTGATGGCGAAATTCTATATACCAAATGACAGCGACATCGGCCATTTCGTTAACGAGCAGGTTCACGCGATTTCCGGTATCAAGGATACGCAAACAATCATCACCTTCAACGCATTTACTTGAAAACATGAGCATACTGATTATTGACGAGCGGCCGGACGATGCCATCGCCGTGCTGACCCTGAACCGTCCCGAAGTTCACAACGCCCTGAACACGGCGGTGCTCGAAGCGCTGGCCCAGACTCTTGAGCGTCTTTCAGCGCAAGATGATATCAATGCTGTGGTGCTCACCGGTGGCGAAAAGGTTTTTGCGGCCGGGGCCGATGTCAGGGAGATGGCTGATCTTGATGCCATTGGTATTTACCGCGATGCCCGGCCCGGTCATTGGCGGGCCATCGCCGCTTTTCCCAAACCACTGATCGCCGCCGTCAACGGTTACGCGCTGGGTGGTGGCTGCGAACTGGCCATGCAATGCGATATAATCATCGCTGGCGAGAGCGCCCAGTTCGGATTGCCGGAAATTAATTTAGGCATCATCCCGGGGGCTGGCGGCACCCAACGCCTGACCCGCGCGGTCGGCAAGTCGCTGGCCATGAAAATGATCCTTAGCGGTGAATTCATCGATGCCGCCGCCGCTCTTGATGCGGAACTGGTGGCAGAGGTGACGCCAGCAGGTGAAACCATCTCGCGTGCTTGCGCGCTGGCCTGCAAAATAGCCGAAAAATCACCGCTCGCCCTTGAGATGGCGAAACAATCGGTGCTCAAAACCTTCGAGACTTCGCTTGCCGACGGCCTTGATTTTGAACGCCGCTCGTTCACTATTTTAGCGGCCAGCGAAGACCGAAAGGAAGGCATCGCCGCCTTCCTGGAAAAACGAAAAGCCACCTTCAAGGGACGATGACAACCGTGACTTATCAATTCATAGATTATGATATCAAAGATAGCGTCGGCATTTTGATGCTCAACCGCCCTGAAAAGCTCAACAGCTTCACAGCTGTCATGCTGGAAGAAATCGCCGCTGCTTTGGGTGAAGCCGCAGGGGACGCAAAGGTGCGCGCAGTTTTACTCAGCGGTAATGGGCGGGCCTTCGGGGCCGGTCAGGATTTATCCGAACGGGACGTCAAACCCGGCGACCCGCCACCTGACCTTGGGGAGTCTCTGGACAAGCGCTATAACCCCATTGTCCGTCAGATAAGGGGCATGGACAAGCCTGTGATTTGCGCCGTAAACGGCGTCGCCGCCGGGGCCGCCGCCAATGTGGCGCTGGCCTGTGATCTGGTGCTGGCGGCAAGATCGGCACGCTTCATTCAGCCCTTTGTTCGCTTGGGGCTGGTGCCTGACGCCGGGGGGACGTGGTCGCTGCCGCGTCTGGTTGGCCGTGCCCGCTCCTTGGGGCTGGCGATGCTGGGCGGTGACCTGTCAGCGGAACAAGCTGAGCAGTGGGGTATGATCTGGAAATGCATCGATGACGACGCCCTGATGGATGAAGCTCACACCCTGGCCAGAACATTGGCCACGCAACCGACGGTCGGTCTTGGCCTGATCAAGAAGGCGATTAACGAAAGTCACGGCAACACCCTTGATCAACAACTGGATCTTGAGCGCGACCTGCAACGGCGCGCCTGCCAAACTGAAGATTACAGCGAGGGGGTAAACGCCTTTCTTGAAAAACGAAAACCCGCCTTCAAGGGTCGATAACGTGGCCGCACTGTCAATAGAACAAGTCGTCGCCGTTATCGGTGCAGGCACGATGGGGGCCGGTATCGCCCAGGTCGCAGCCCAGGCGGGACATTCGGTATTGCTCTATGACGCCGCCCCGGGGAGCGCTGAAAAGGCTATTGCAAAAGTCGCCAATGGTCTGGAACGTCTGGTCGAGCGGGGAAAGTTTAGCGCCGAAGACGTCGCCGCCACCCTGTCACGCCTGACATCGGTTGAAGGACTTGAAGATTTGTCCCCGGCCGGGTTGGTGATTGAAGCGATCATCGAAGATCTGGACATTAAGCAGACGCTGTTCAAAAACCTTGAAAACATCTGCAAGGCAAACACCATTCTGGCCAGTAATACCTCGTCCCTGTCGATCACTGCCATCGGCGAAAATCTCGAACGACCTGAAAACTTTATCGGTCTGCATTTTTTCAATCCGGCACAGGTGATGAAACTGGTCGAAGTGGTAAGCGGTTCGGCGAGTGCCTCAAGCGTCGCCGACAGCGCTTTTGCGACTGCCGAAGCGTGGGGGAAAAAACCGGTCCATGCCGCTTCGACCCCGGGCTTTATTGTCAACCGGGTGGCCCGGTCTTTTTACGGCGAAGCCCTCAGGGTGCTCGAGGAAGGTGCAGTGGACGCCGCCACCTACGATGCCATCATGCGCGAAAGCGGCGGTTTCCGCATGGGGCCGTTCGAACTGATGGATTTGATTGGCAATGATGTCAATCTGGCGGTGACAACGTCTGTTTATAATGCGTTTGAACAAGCCCCGCGCTTCAAGCCCTCATCCATTCAGCAAGAGCTGGTTGCATCAGGAAAGCTGGGGCGCAAGAGCGGCTGTGGTTTCTACGATTACAGCGAAGGGGCGGCTGCCGCCGGGGTGACCACAAGCGCGGCCACCCCGCCACCCGAAAGCGTCACCATTTGCGGCGATTTGGGCTGCGCATCGGTGCTGGTCGAACTAATCGAAAAAGCCGGTCTGCGTGTTCAGCAAAAATCCTCTGATAGCGACCACGGTTATCTGGAAGTTGGTTCGGCGCACCTGTATTTATGTGATGGCGGACTGGCCGCCAACCATGGTGATAATGCCATCGCCTTTGATCTCGCCCTTGATTACGAAAAAACCACTCGGATCGCCCTGGCCCCGGTGGCATCTTGTGATCCGACAGCGCTGGCCTCCGCTGTTGGCCTCTTTCAGGGCCTTGGCAAGTCGGTATCGGTGATCTCCGACCTTGCCGGGATGGTGGTGATGCGAACCGTCTGTATGCTCGCCAACGAAGGGGCCGACGCCGTCGACAATCAGGTTTGTACCGAACAGGCTGTCGATACCGCCATGTGCTACGGCGTCAATTATCCTGCCGGTCCGTTGCACTGGGCCGGAGTTATCGGTTATGGGATGGTTGAAAGGGTGCTCGACAACATGGCTGCGGTTTACGATGATCCCCGCTACCGCTGTTCGACCTGGATACGAAACAAAAACCTTTAAATTGTTTTGACCAGCGACAACTGCTGGGCCGGACGGAACCCCTTGGCGCTAAGAAATCCCAACAGGTTCAGATTATTCCAGCCGACACGGGTGCCGACAGTTTCCACGTGCAATGCTTCCAGATTGATCAGCAACTGGGACAACAGGGAAGTAGCGATGCCTTCGTGGGCGTAATCAGGATTAACCCCGATGGTGTCAATGTGGGCGGCTGCTTCAGCATGGCCAAATTCACCAAAATCAACCCGCGCCATAATGAAACCTGCGGCAAGGCCGTCGACTTCGGCAATCAGAGAGACACGAACGCCTGTTTCGCTCATCATTTCCTGTAATTTGGCTGTGAAATATTCCGGGCGCTGATGGCCCGTCAATTTGGCGTCGATGCGCACCACACTGTCCAGATCTTCTTGCTGCATGGAACGGACTCTTGTGCGATCACGAGGCAGGGATTCAAAATCGCTGCCGTGGTGTTCACTGTAATCGGGCATACCAGCGTCCATTCGTTGCCGGTTGACGCCGCTGTCAGTTGGGTTGTTCATGTTAGAGCCTGTTCACTTGCTTCAAAGATTGCGCGAAACCGGGCGTTCGAGGATTTGTTCTGGCGCCAATTGAAAACCTGTCGATGCGAAGAACCGGGATAGCCCCAAATCCTGCCAGTCGACCTGGGTCCGTAATTCGGAAATCTTCAGTTTTTTCAAAATATCGGTCATGCCGTTGAGCAAGGCATGGCCGCCGCCATCATGGCGGGCGTCGGGGTCGACACCGATGACATCAAGAACGGCGGCGCGTTTTTCATCACCGTATTCGCCATTTTGAATGCGGGCAATGGCGAAGCCTTTCAGTGCGCCAGATGGGTCAGTCAGGGCAAGGGCGACAAAGCCGTGGGCATCAGCGATCGCCGCTTGCAGTCTTTTTTCAAAGAATTTGCGTCTGGGTCGGCCCATGATCCGGCTGTCGATTCCGACAACTCGTTCCAGATCATCCGGTCTCAGAGGCCGGATAGTGGATGATGTATTTCCGCTCATAAGAAGCTCGCACCTTATCGTATAGTGTTTGGGTTGCTTTCGATTTTGACAATAATCAATAATCCGGTACTGTAATGCTTAATTAAGCCACCGTCAACCTTTTGATCGTACAGGAGAGGCCTTTGAAACCCCGTCATTGCAACCCGGCGACATTCAGCCCTTACGCTTGACCCGCACGGTCCGCTGGGGTGATTGTGACCCGGCGGGTATTATTTACACGCCAAGGGTTCTTGATTACGCCATGGAAACGCTCGAGACCTGGAACCGTGAAATTCTTGGGGTGCCGTGGATAAAATTGAACCGCGAGTTGTCCATGGGTTTCCCGACGGTGCGTGTGGAAATGGATTTCATCAGCGCCCCGGCAGTCGATGACGAAGTTGTCCTTGAGCTGAAAGTGGAAAAACTTGGCCACAGTTCATTGACCTCGATTGTCACCGGTCATGACGGTTCGGGCACGATCTATTTCCATGTTAAGGTGATTTCCTGTCTTGTCAGTGTTCCTGCCTATAAATCGACGGAAATACCCGATCAGTTCCGGCAACGAATTCTTGCCTATCAGGACGCTAATCGGGACAATGCGTGAAATTTCAACAGTTGAGGACGAACAATGAATGAAGATCAATTCCAGGCATTGATGCAACCGGTCATGGACGCCATTTCGGGCAAGCCCATTGACCAGCGATTGGCAGCAGACCTGAACCGTGACTTCCCTGCCGAAAGTGATGCCTTCAAGGCCATCGATGCGGCCTGTCACGAAGCCATCAAGGCGGGCTGGATGTGTGCCCATGGCGATGAGGGACGGCGCTTCGGGCGGGTGATCAAACCATCGCCAGAAACCCATGACCTGAGCGTTGATGTGGTCCAGCTGACGGACATCGTCGGCCCCCATCACAGCCATCCAACCGGTGAAGTGTGTATGACCATGCCGGTGACAGCGTCGGCGAAATTTGATGGTCATGGTGCCGGCTGGTGCGTTAACGAGCCGGGTTCGGCCCATAGTCCGACCGTTTCAGACGGCGAAGCGCTGGTCCTTTATCTGCTGCCCGGCGGCGAAATTCAATTTACCTGATGGCCGGATATTTCGCATGAGCATTTGGGGAAAAGTGATCGGCGGCGTCGCCGGTTTTGCGCTTGGCGGACCCCTGGGCGCGTTGATCGGTGCATACGCCGGCCATAAAATGGACCAGGCCCGCAGCGGTGAAGGGGCAAGGGTTGGTCCCGGCGGCTATGACCAGCAATCCCGGCAAGTCGGCTCTCCCATTGCGGTGGCTGGTGCTAGGGGCCAATAAGCCAAAACCCCCGGGGGCGTCTGGCGCCGCAGAGGGTTGTG
>JACNJU010000140.1 GCA_014382375.1 Rhodospirillaceae bacterium | reverse complement strand
CCCTGATATCTTCGGCACGTTTAAAGGCTTCTGGGTCCCGTAGGAACACATAAAGAGCACGGTCGTGACCGTTGTGCAGAGTTTTAAAATCAGAGAAGTCTTCCGGCGAAATAACCGCCAGCAGAGCGTCTTGACCAATTTCATCGGTCATTTCGTTGATACGCTCGGCGTTTGTATTCAAGACTGCCAAATCATCCTCGGACAGGCCATCAACCGCTTCGATTAGCAGCTTGCTGAAATTTTTTGGTAGTTCTTTCCAATCAACAGCTTCAGAAACCGGTGATGGAAATTTCTGGAAATATTTTTCCAGTGAAACAGCCGGGGCATGACGAAAAAACTTGGCAATATTGGCGGTCATTTACATTCCTTTCTAGCCTTTGATTCGACGAGGATCATTTCCGTGACTGTCTGTCTGCGAAATTTTCCCATCCTTATTATGGATACGAAATTCAGTTTGTTGATTGCGGCTAATGTCGCGCCCGGCATCAACGGCCTGCTGCTTGGTATCAAAATGCCCGCTGCTGCGGTCGGAACCGCCGTGCCGGACGTCCCAGCCACCTTTATCTTTGTTCGGCACCACATGGTGCGTTTCAGGACCCTTACCCATTTTCTACTCCTATCTTCAAATTTACCAACTAATGCGCTATAATAAGTAACGCTATTTAGAACTTCACATTATTTCGATAGATTACTCTTGTCAATATCTTTTTGTAACGCTATCTAGAACTTGGTGATTTTTTGGGAGAGACCATACATGTCAATGAATTTAGGTGAGAAGATTAAAGCCCTAAGGACGGCCAAGAAGCTAACTCTTGAGCAGCTGGCAAAGAAATGCGAATCCAGCAAAGGATATATTTGGGAAATAGAAAACCGAGGCACCAGGAAACCTTCCGGTGAGAAACTTACCCTAATCGCCCAAGCTTTATCGGTGACGACTGACTACCTCCTAGATGAATCGGCGAGCCCTGACGAGAAAGTTCTCCAAGAAGCATTCTTCAGAAAATTCAGCAAGCTTGAGGATGAGGACAAGAAAAAGATCGAGCAAATGGTCGACATGTGGGGCGGGGAGGAATGAGCCTACCGAATACGCCAGAAAAATGGGCAATCAACCTCAGCAAGATAATCAAACACTTTCATGAGGCACATGGGCTACCGCGCTTCCCTATTAACGTGGCTAGCATTGCAGCCGAGTATTCTAAACAGATATTCCCGAACGAACCTATCACCATGGTTGAGGGAATGGACTTATCTCAAAAGTTTGAGGGCGCATTGCTTCCCCATCCTAATGGCCACGGTGAATGGGGTATCATTTACAACAAGTCTATCTCCTCAAAAGGCCGGATCAATTTCACTCTGGCCCATGAGCTTGGCCACTATCTCCTGCATCGGCAACTATCTCCCAAAGGTATGCAATGCAGCGGACGCGATATGCTCAACTGGAATTCCGAGCATGGGCGCATTGAAGCACAAGCCAACACCTTTGCCTCATTTTTGCTGATGCCGTTGGATGATGTTCGTGAGCAAGTGAATGGCAATTCTGTCGACCTAGATCTCATGAGTCACCTTGCCGATAGATACGACGTATCGTTGACTGCGGCCATTCTGAAATGGCTCGACATGACCCCAAAGCGAGCGATGATTGTTATCGGAAAGGATGGATTTATCGACTGGGCTTGGTGCAGCAAGTCATTACTAAAGTCTGGTATATTTTACAAAGCGCGCCAGAATTTAACAGCCCTCCCTGATGCTTCCCTTGCCGCTAGGGGTGATCTGCTAATCGACAACCGAACCGGCGTCGTACACCCAAAAGGTATATGGGTTGGTAATGAAGAAGTTCGCGAGATGACTACGTTCTCGAAACAGGGCCAAATGTCGATCTCGCTTCTTCTCTATCCTGATGACGCACCAGGTAAATGGGACAAGGACCTTGAGGAACCAGAAGAGTTAGATACTTACGACCAATTTACAGGGGCCGATGAACAATCCGCCCAATTAAAACGATAGGAAAGCGGCATGTCATCAGCAACCGGCTGCCGCCTTGGCCTCCGCCTGACCCCACATGGTCATCTTGTCCCCGAAGAGGCCGAGGACTTTCCCGTTCTGAAAGACACCGTTTCTGAGCGACTTAACGAAAGCTTCGGCAAAGGTTCAGGACACGGCTTAATGTGGCTGGGAGCGGAAGCTGTGGGGCAGTCTTTACCACCCATCCTATGTTGGTGGCGCGACTTCGCGGTACGTTATTTTGAGGGGGTGTGCCTTCGATCTTCTGATACTGCTTTCATGGTGCCACTACCGAACGACAGTGAACTCGCCACCATGGTGCTGACAGCCCCCATGATGCCGGGTGCGGAGTATCTGAACCAAGATATTTTGAAGGCACTCTGGAAAGAAATGAGTGCGACTTTCAACTTATCTCTTGCTGTCTCTAAAATGGATATTCAAACGTTTCTCAAGAGTCTGAATCCCGCTTGGAACATGATCGGGCGTGTGCATTTCAATCTGGCTGAGAACCGGCGCGATCCCGACCTGCCCTTTGCTTTCCTCGCGACCTACACCACGGGACTATCAGCAAAGGCCACGGCCCAACATGTGCCGCTTGGCCAAGCGTTGAGCGAATACTCCGGCACAGCCAACCGCGACAAACTGCTGTCTCTACTGATACCGGTGCAGCGTGCCGCCGAAACCTTTCCATGGCTGAAAGCAATGGTTGACGCAGGTGAAATATTTCATCCCCTGCGCTGGGAGGTAGCCGAAGCGTCACGGTTCCTCGCCAGCGTTCCCGAGTTGGAACATGCAGGCGTCGTCGTACGCATGCCCGCCGCCTGGCGCGCCAATCGCCCCTCACGTCCAAAAGTAACAGCAACGGTTGGTACGGGTGTGCCATCCGCTGTGGGGTTGGATGGGCTGCTTGATTACCAGGTGGAGGTAATGCTGGAAGGGGAACCACTCAGCGATGAGGAGATAACAGCACTACTTGCTGGAACCGAGTCACTGGTCATGCTGCGAGGTCAATGGGTGGAGGTTGACCGCGAACGCATGGAACTTGCGATGCGGCAATTCAAGGAGGCGGAACATCTTGCGGCAGAGAACGGTCTCACATTTGCCCAGGCTATGCGCATGCTTGCCGGGGCCACTATCACCGACGGCGGCGGAGACAATGACGTCGCCAGCTGGTCCCTTGTGACGGCAGGACCTTTTCTTGCCAAGACATTAAAATCATTACGTAGCCCTGACGGCAAAGATATTAACCTTGGCCCGGCGCTCAAGGGAACGCTGCGTCCCTATCAAAAGGCTGGGGTGCAATGGCTGCATCTTCTGAGCGGGCTTGGACTGGGGGCCTGCCTTGCCGACGACATGGGTCTCGGAAAGACAATCCAGGTGCTGTCACTACTGTTGGTACTAGGGCGTAACAACAAAGACAAGCAACCAAGTCTTTTAGTCGCGCCAGCCTCGTTGCTCGCCAACTGGATGCTGGAAATTGAGCGTTTTGCCCCCAGTCTAAAGGCCTTGGTCGTTCATCCTTCAGCCATGACGGCGGAAAAGATGAAACAGTTGACCCCTGATCAGTTCGCTGGCTTTGATTTAGCGATTACCAGCTATGGAACGCTGTTGCGGTCGACGGCTCTAACGAATGCGAATTGGCGACTGCTTGTCCTTGACGAAGCCCAGGCGATCAAAAACCCGAATGCGAAGCAAACAAGGGCCGCCAAGTCCATTAAAGCGAAAGCGCGGATCGCCTTGACCGGCACCCCGGTCGAGAACCACTTGGGCGACCTGTGGTCTATCTTCGATTTCATTAATCCAGGCCTTCTTGGAACGTCCAAGCAGTTCACCAATTACGCCAAGGGACTTGCTGATCGGGTTCACAATCCTTATGGCCCATTGCGTGATTTAGTGCACCCCTACATCTTGCGACGGATGAAGACTGATAAATCAGTCATCGCCGACTTGCCCGACAAAACCGAGATCAAAGCGCATTGCACCTTGAGCCGCAAACAAGCAGCACTTTATGAACAAACTGTATCGGATTTGGCTGATGCGCTTGAAGGGGCCGGGGGAATACAGCGAAAGGGCATTGTTCTGGCAACCCTGATGCGACTAAAGCAAATATGCAATCACCCGTCCCAGTGGTTGAAAGACGATATTTGGTCGGAGGAGGATAGCGGAAAGTTTGCTCGTTTACGCGAAATCGCCGACGTGGTCGCTGCGCGTCAGGAAAAGATGCTGGTATTCACCCAGTTCCGCGAAACCACGGCCCCCTTGGAAACCTTATTAGGAAGGGTTTTTGGTCGCCCCGGTCTGGTTCTGCACGGTGGAACGGCGATAAAAAACCGCAAGGACATGGTGCGAAGTTTCCAAGAAGATGAGAACGTTCCATTTTTTATCCTGTCGCTGAAAGCGGGAGGTTCGGGCTTGAATTTGACGGCGGCATCACACGTTGTGCATTTTGATCGCTGGTGGAATCCTGCCGTGGAAAATCAAGCAACAGACCGGGCCTTCCGTATCGGGCAGAAGAAAAACGTGCTGGTTCACAAGTTTGTGTGCCAGGGAACGGTCGAGGAAAAAATAGACGCCATGATTGAAGCAAAGAAGAGCCTGTCCGAGGATTTACTGACAGGATCAGGCGAAATTAATCTGACCGAGATGAAGGATGATGCATTGCTGCGTCTGGTCACCCTTGATCTTCACGCCACAATGAAGGAATAAAATTATGTCGCGCTATTATGGTGGATGGGCACCCTATGTCTCGGTCGCAGAACGTCGCAAGAATGCTGCCCGCGAAGTTAGTAAGTTACGCAAAAAAGGGCAGATCATTACGCCAATAGAAATCGAAGGGCGCAAGATCACAACCACCTTCTGGGGGAAGTCGTGGTGCGACAACCTGGAAAGCTATCATGACTTTGAAAACCGGTTGCCGCGCGGTCGCACCTATGTGCGCAACGGTTTTGTCATTGATCTGCAAATCTCAGAGACGAGAGTGCGGGCAATGGTTAGCGGATCATCGATCTACAAAGTGTCAGTCAGCATTGCGGCTGTACCAAAGGCCCAATGGAAATCGATATGCAAAGATTGCGCGGGAGGCATAGACTCCCTTGTAGAGCTGTTGCAAGGGCGTTTCAGCAAAGGGGTCATGGAGCGCCTCTGCCGTCAGGACAAGGGGCTGTTTCCAAAGCCATCAGAGATTGAATTTTCGTGCAGTTGTCCCGATTACGCTTCAATGTGTAAACATGTCGCGGCAGTGCTGTACGGTATCGGTTCCCGTCTAGACAAAAAACCGGAATTGCTGTTCCACTTGCGAGCGGTAGATGAGAAAGACCTGGTAGCCCATGTCGATACCGCCTTGCCTTTGGCGAAGAGCGCCCCTGATGCAGATAAGGTACTCAAGGCCGACGACCTGTCTGCGCTCTTCGGCTTGGATATGGCAGAAGGTAGTGCTGACGGCCTAGATATGGCAACATCTAAACAAGTGAGAAAAGGCAAAAAGAACCTGCCTAAAGCCAAATTGAAGACACAAAAGAAGGTTGCCTCGCCTCTTACAGAAAAGCACACGGCGGAGGTCAAGGCGATAAAAACCCCCAAACCTCAGTCGGCCATGTCTGCGCGTCAGGAAAAAGCCATCTGGCGGGAAATCGAGGAGCTCATTCTCCGGTGTAACTCTCCAGCTTATACCCAAGCAACGGAATTGCTTCTCGACTTATCCAAACGTTCCAAAAACGGAAAAAGGAAAACAATATTCAGAAGCCACCTTGCTGCTATCCGAGCTAGGCATGAGAGAAAGCGTAAGTTCATAGATTTGCTTGATAGAGCCAATTTCGGATAACCAGCAGATTTCCAGAAACTGATTTTCTCTTTAATTATAAGGGTTTCGCTCCACATTTAGTGCATTATTAGTACACATAGCAAAAAACCGCCCCAATGGGACGGTTTTCTGTTTTTGTAACCCTTTGTAATACAAAGAGAATTTTGGTTGCGGGGGTAGGATTTGAACCTACGACCTTCAGGTTATGAGTTGAACCCGACCCATTGTTTTTGTGGTACTTCCAAACACTAAAACCCCCTCACCTTTTCGCTAACCTTTTGATATCTGGCCGCAATCCGAATCCAGAAAGCAAATCCTGTCACTCTTGGTTTCGCCAGCTTTCGCAGGAACATTCGCTTCATTTAGTGCATTTTTAGTGCACGGTATTTATCGCCATACGCAGCAATTCTCGTCAGCCATTTTGTTTACGCACCACCACATCAACACATTGATATTACTTGATAATATACGGTTTTCACGCAACCCTACACGCACTGCAATTCTAGCCCGTGTAGGTCGCCCATGCCCAAATTAACAAAAACCGTTATCGAAAAAGCCACCGCAAAAGATAAGCCTTATTTTATCTTCGATGATCAGCTGGCTGGATTTTGCGCTCGCATCACACCCGGTGGCAAAAAGACCTACTACGTCCAATACATGTTCAACAAAAAGATCAAACGCGTTGCCATCGGCGCGCACGGCATTTTCACGACCGAGCGGGCCCGCAATCAAGCCACCATCATGCTTGGTAAAATCAAGGCTGGTGCAGATCCCCAAAAAGAAAAATCAATCAAACGCCAAGAGCTCTTCGTCAAGGACTTGGCAGAGCGCTACATGGAAGAACACGTCATCCCCCATTGTAAGCACTCCACTGCCAAGGGCTACAGGCGCTATCTGGATAAACACCTGGTTCCGTTTTTCGGAGACATGAAAATCAAAGACGTGCAACGATCCGACGTGGCCGAGTTTCACCATTCATTACGGCGGACACCGTATGAGGCAAACCACGGCCTTGAGATTATATCCAAGATGTTCAATCTCGCTGAAATGTGGGGCTTGCGTGACGACCACACTAATCCACGGCGTCATATCAAAAAGTACCAGTCGAAATCCCGAGAACGTTATCTCAGTGAGGAAGAGGTAAAACGCCTCAGCGCCGTCCTGGATGAAATCAAACTGTACCCAGACGAAAACCTTGCTGCCGTCTATTGCATTCAATTGCTTCTGCTCACCGGCTGCCGCCTTGGTGAAATCCGATCTCTCAAGTGGGATTATGTCGACCGCAAAATGCAAGTGCTCAAACTGCCGGATTCAAAGACAGGGGCAAAGTACGTCTATGTGGGCAACACTGTCATGAACCTGCTTGATGAAGTCCATGCGCACCCAGCGCGACCGGTAGACAACCCTTATGTGATTTGGGGACTAAAAGAAGGGAGCCACCTGGACAATGTCCAGAAGCCATGGCGGCGGTTTAGAAAGATGGCCGGAATTGAAGATGTCCGCATCCATGACCTGCGGCACAGTTTTGCCTCCTTCGCCGTCAGCAAGGGCATGAGCCTCGCAGTCATTGGCAGGCTTCTTGGCCATACTCAGGTTCAGACCACCGCAAGGTACGCTCACTTGATGGCAGCCCCTATGACGGAAGCGGCAAGCTCCGTCACTGACGTGCTTGGTGACCTCATGAATATAGACACCAAGCCAAAGTCATCGCAAAAACCAAAACGCCCCCCATGTAACACCATCCCCGGCACCCGGGTGACAGCTCCGACATACCTAACCTCTGATCAGGCAGCCAAGTATCTGAACGTCGCCCCTC
>JACNJU010000106.1 GCA_014382375.1 Rhodospirillaceae bacterium | reverse complement strand
ACGGTCAACTGGAAATCTACAGTTTTCTTCCATACTTGATGAAGGCGCAGATTTCCCACGAATTTTGCAAATCCCACCCAGATCTCTTACTGTGAGGTTGAAATCCCCGGCATGCAACAATCAAGCTCCTACATTATCAAAATACATCTAAATGTAGGGTTAAAACCGGTGCATGAGCTGGATTTTGGAATTACTTAGCACCGCCTATTCGCATCCCCCTACTCGCTGAATGACGTCCGTTTTCTGGGGTATTGTGTTGCAAAACTATTTCTAACCCGGCTGAGCGCAAGATTGATTCGCTCAGCGGCCCCTTTAGGCAAGATTGATTCGTGGCCGAGGTGGTTTTGATTCTATCGTTGCGCTAAGGTGGTCGCAGTCAGAGTTTTGCAACACAATCTGGGGTAAAGCGGAAGTGAAATCAGGGCCTATTTGACTTCCGTTAACACGGAGGCAATATTTACCTGACTTTGTATACTCCGCCTTCCCCTACAACGATAAACGGAGCCCAGAACATTGGATGGGCGAAACACGAGCGCTCGGCATCACTCATCAGCGCAGGAAGAATGCATTGTATATGCCGCCAAGATGGGTAAAGAACCAAACCACAATAAACGTGCGGCCATATGCTTTGTGGTGCTGATTGAAATGGGTGCTGAACTTGTTCCGACCCATCATCAATCTGCCAACAACCAGACAGGTCGCGCCGATGAGCGGAACCAGCCCCAAAGACCCGTGAAATGCTATCCAAGGAACGTACTCACTCGGGAATGACCCGAGTCCCCCGCCATACCGCTGCACTAATATGTAGTTGATGATGAAGATCCAGGCACCAGCAGTCAGCAGGATCATGATGTTCCTGTGAAGTTTAATTCTGCCGACACGGGCCAGCCGCCAAGCCACGATGAGCAGCACCAGTGCGATAACCGCCCAAGCTGTTGAAATAATGAGGAACATCGCTGCCACCCTAACTCCTGCACATGCGGCGGACAAGAACTACGCGGTCCTGTAGGGCTGTGTGTCGGCAGTTCACGTGGACCGCAACCATCTTGGTTTTCTCAATACCTTCATACACTGATATATAGACAAGTGCCGTTTATTGATATGGCGTCGTAACGATGTTGATTAGCGATAATCCTATCAGCTCCCCAACGACTCTGATTATTGGGATTTTTGTCATTAACCAAGGCGAATTAAACAGATGATTTACACCCTTTCAAGCATGCCCGTGTTGGCTATTGTTCTGATCGTCTTCCTGGTCTGGGTCGGGGTGCGCGCAATCAACCCAAGGACCATTCGTTACCGGCAACTTTATATCCTGCCCAGTACTTTTTTGGTCATTTCCGCCAACCAGATATTCAATTCATATAACGTCAGCGTCGGCGGTATCCTGGCCTGGACGGCGGCGACAGTTGTGGCTGGCGGAATCAGCTTGTGGATAGCCGAAAAGACGCCAATCAACTTCGACCGAATAGCCGGAACGATTGACCTGCCGGGAACCTGGATGACGCTTTCCCTGATCCTGGTATTTATCGGCGCACGCATATATTTCGGCCGGCAGTTGTACGTGACCCCGGAATTGCGGGCCGATGTTGGTTTCACCGCCAAAATTGTCGCCATGACAGGCCTTGTCACCGGCTATTATCTGGGCCGCTCCGGCTCCTTCCTGATCCGCTATTTCCGCGCCGGGACGTAACGGTCTCTCCTCAATAGTACTGTTATTTTTCAAGTGGTTATTGCGCCTTCAAAGACGCTATCCGTTCCCGAAAATATGAGCGAAAAAATTATTGAACAGCGGCGAAAGTTGGCCTATTACTGTGTCCAAATTAAATATTAGGATCCCCTAATGAAGCATTTTGCACGACCCGCCATCCATTCAGGATTATTTGCTCTCGTCGTCTTGGCAACAGCATTACTGAACGCGCCAGCGCCTGCAAGTGCCGGGCAGCGGATCATCAATGGCAATCAAGTGGCTTCGGTGAGCAGTGAAATGTCGCGACGCCTTGACATCGCCGACCCTGTCAAGGGTGAGAAACTCTTCAAACGCCGCTGCCGGAGTTGTCACACCTTGGAACAAGACGGGGCGAACAAGACGGGGCCCAATCTGTGGGATGTCGTCGGCCGTAAACTTGGCTCAAAGGATGACTTCCGTTATTCACAAGACATGCAAACCATGAACACCCACTGGGGATACGAGGAACTGGATAAATTCCTGACCAAACCTTTCAAATTTGTTCCCAGCACCCGCATGACCTTCCCCGGCCTGAAGAAAGAACAAGACAGGGCCGACCTGATCGCCTTTTTGCGGAGCAATAGCGGTGACCCGCTGCCCATGCCCTCTGACTGGTAGATTTTTATTGACTGGCGGGCTCAAGGATAGTGCTGACCCCCTGGGCAATCTCCCCGGATGACGTCCCGAACGGAAAAAGAGTGATGAATTTTCCATCCGGCCCCATCAGATAGAGGGCCGCCGAATGACTGATCAGGTAATCGGACTTGCCGTCTTCGGTATCATCGGCAGCATCCGTTGAAGGCATCTGATAGACCTTGAAATAGGACGCCCCGTAATCGTCGGCGAGCTTGAGAATCTGATCTTTTGTTCCGCTCAGGCCGATCATACGCGGGTGAAAGTGGCTGACGTAGCCGGCCAGTTCCGCTGGTGTATCGCGCTCGGGGTCGACACTGACGAAGACCGGTTGAATGTTCCGCCCCTTCTCGCCGAGAGCATCCAGGGCGTCCCCTATCACTTGCATGGTCGTCGGGCAAACGTCCGGGCAATAGGTATATCCGAAAAATATCAACACGTACTGACCGAGAAAATCCCTGTCAGTGACGATTTTACCATGATGATCGACGAGGCTGAACGGACCGCCGTACTGGCCATATCGGGCCAGCATGCTGTCATCATCTGCCGCCGAATAAATCGGGCCGGACACTGAAACGGCCAGCACCAACCCAACGAGCGAGCAGAGCAGGAATAGTCTGGAATTTTTCATTGTTATGCCGCGAAAGGAAAAATCAGGCGTATGCAGAACCGAACATAGCGGCTTGCTCATGCTCGTCAAAATGATTCCGGCCACCCAGATAGCCATGCACCCTGGAGGATGTTTCCAGTGACTGCGTCAGACAGGTGGCGACCGCCGGGCCGGTGAAGTAATTACCCGTCACGAACAAGCCGGGATGACGTTGTTCAGCGTCATGGATACGCTGCAATCGCTGACCGTGGCCCGTTGTCAGTTGCGGCAATCCCTGGGACCACTGGCGCACACGCGCAACGACCGGTTCGCCTTTTGCCCCCAGGAGATCGCGAAACTCATCACGCGCCAAAGCCGTAATATCTTCAGCAGGCATTAAAGCCATCTCCGGCGCACGCGCACCGCCGACATAACCCGACATGGCAACATGGCCTTCGGGCGCACGGTTCTTGAACATGCTTGAGGGGAACAAGGCGCCGCTCAAGGGACGATTTTCGCCGGCCGGGGCCAGGAATCCCAATCCGTCAAGCGGATGGTCCACCTGATTGCGTTTATAGCCCAGGAACGCGACGGCGATTGGCGGTGCGGAAATTTCAGAAATCGCTTCTGCTGCCGGCCCATCCATTGCCTCCAGCAGAGACGCAGATACATGCGGCTGCGTGGCGACAATGACGGCGCGCGCCGACAGGGTGCCGGTTTTAGCCGTTGAAATCTCGAAACTTTTGGCGGAGCGCGTTATAGAAGTGACAACAACGTTGGTCCGTATGGTGCCGCCAAGTTGGCTTGCCAACGCCGACGGCAAAGTTCCGATACCATCCATCCAGGAAAACAGCCTGCGTCCCGGCATTTTACCGCTGGCAAATCGTTTGCTCAGGACGGCGCGGGAAATCGAGCCATATTTTTTCTCCATCGCGACAATGCTCGGGAAAACGGCATTAACGGATAGGTCATCGGCCTTGCCCGCGTAAAGCCCTGCTACCAGCGGATCAATCACCTTGTCGGTGAATTCACGGCCGAAACGGCGGCTCCAGAATTCTGTTATCGTTTCTTCGCTCTGCGCATTGTACCTTGGAACGGCAATTTCAAACATCAGCCGCAACCGCGCCAGGGGCGAAAGATATCCCGACATCAGGAAGCCTAACGGATGGGTCGAAATGCCCTGCAAGCGCCCGTCTCCGACCAGGTATCGTGATTTAACCTGCGCACCGAGATCTGTTCGCAATGATTCAAGGCCAAGATCGCGCGATAGTCCAACGCTCTCCATCGCCTGGGCATTGATCGAACTGGGACCATGCTCCATGAGAAAGCCATCGATCCTTTCGGATTGAGCATTTCCACCGGACCTGACCTGACGTTCCAGCACGACGACCTTATAGCCGCGCCCGCTCAGATCGTAAGCCGCGCTCAGGCCCGACACACCACCACCGATAATGGCGACATCAAAGCTCATCGCTTGACCCCCAAGCGCTTCAGCAATGACGCCGCAGGCCCGCCCGGGGACAGCGATGACGGCTTGCCGCGGCCTTTGAATTTTTTCCGGGCCAGGGCGCCCATGACCTCTGCGGTGACTTCATCTCCGCCTTGCTCGCGGACGAAGTTTTCCGCCCGCACCCGCACGAAACGCCGCACGAAGGAGGGAATCCGCCCTAACCATTCTTCCGCGCCCGGCGTCCATGCCATGGTGCTTTCCTGCGCGCCCAACGGTTCGATAACGGCGCCGCCCTGGGGCTCATAACCGCACAGGAAGTCCTCGCCCATCATGTTGCCGTCACGGGCCAGGGGACGGGCTCGGCAACCGCCGCACAGCTTGGTGTATTCGCAAGCCCCGCAGCGGCCTTCCAAAACCGGTGCGCGCAGTTGCTTGAACACCGGGGCATCGCGCCAAAGATCCGAAAACGATGTATTGCGCACGTTGCCGACCGAATTTTCCATGTACGGACACGGGGTTACATCGCCCATGGGGGTGACCCTGGCATAGCGTGTGCCGGCCAGACAGCCACCGGCCTCGTAACCGTGCGCCGTGGTCACCGGCCATGATTGATCGAGTTCCAGGGCCATGCGCTTGAAATGCGGCGCACACTTGGCGCGCACGATCAGGCCGCTTTCGTCGCGCGCAGCCTGTGTGACGCGCGCCAGCACCTTCTCGTAGGTCTCAAGGGAAATATTGGTGACTTTCTCGCCGCGCCCGGTACACACCAGGAAGAACACATTAAACACAAAGGCGCCGGATTCCCGAGCGAAGGCAATCATATCGTCGAGCTCGTGGGCGTTGTCATCGGTCACCGAAAAATGAATCTGGAAACGCAGCTTGTTGTTGCGACAAGCGTCGATACCCGCCATGGCTTTTTCCCAGGCGCCGGGTTTGCCGCGAAAGTCGTCATGATAGGCGGGGTTCAGTGAATCGATACTGATGCCGACGCCCTGGACACCGGCTTCTTTAAGGGTTTTCGCCCGCGCGTCGTTGAGCAACGTGCCGTTGGAGCCGACGACAACCATCAGACCACGGTTATTGGCATGGCTCGCCAGTTCTGCCAGATCGCGCCGCATCATCGGTTCGCCACCGGTCAGCACAACCATGGTTTCATCACTTAAAGAAGCGATGTCGTCAATCACGGATTTGACTTCCGCCGTGCTCAATTCGACCTCATCGCCGTCACGGCGGGTTCCCGCATCGAGATAGCAATGCGCACATTGCAGATTACAGCGTTGCGTTAGATTAAGGGCAACAAGGAAAGGAGCCTCGAGAGTGGTGGCTGGGAAGGCCGACAAGGATTAGTCCTCCTCATCAAGGGTTTTGGTATGTCCACCCTCGAACATCGCCTCGTGCATCGCTTCGAGAGCTTCTTCCAACCCGGCCTCGACGATTTCAAGGGTAATTTCCGTGACATTTCGCGCCCTGGCAACTTCAACGATGCGGGCCTTGGTCTTTATCCGCATCGCATCGGGGACCCGTGAAATACGGGCCAGCGCCGCCGTGGCCCAGGTGAAGCCGCCGTCCTTTGCCGTCTCTTTGTCGAGGAACGGCTGCACATGGGCGACGCCGATTTCGTCGGCGCCCTCGCGGCGGGCTTTCTTTTCCGCCCGCAGCATGACGCCGGCGGCGATGTCGTTGTCGCCAAGATCGTCGACCAGCGCCATTGCCTGGGGGTCCCATTTCAGCGCCGCTTCACCGGTTTCCTTGGCCCGGTGGGCCGGGCAGCCTCTCGGCATCAGTTGTTGGGCGACGACATTGACGATGTCCTTGGTGATGAAGGTATGGCCGTGCTCTTGAGCATGACGAATAACCGCTTTTCTGGCCATTCCCTGGGCGAATTCCGGTGCCTTGGCCAGAACGGCCTCGGCCTCATGACTCCAGGAAATGGTTTCTTCGGCGACCATATCCATGGGCGGCGTGAAGGTGGTCTGGCCGAACCAGATATGGCACGGGGTCGTCCGCAAAAGGTTTTCGGCATTGCCGCCTATATCCAATCCGGCGTCCGCATGCACCCCGGTCTTGCCGATGACAAGCAGGCTGGCGCCGACCTCGCTCAAATAATCGGCGATCACCTTGAACGCCTTGCCGTCGAGCAACTTGGTGGTCAGTTCCATGCCCTCCTCGACGGCCGTGCGCTGGGCGATTTCCAGATGCGACTGATAGATCTTGGCGATGCCGTCATCGATCAGTTCTTCGTGCAACTGTTCCTGTTCCTTGAAGCGAAAGACCTTGCCCGCTTCATCGCTGAGCACACCGGCGATCATGTTGAAGGCGACATAATGGTAATAAGGGTCGTAGGCGGCGACGGCATGGACCGGGACGCCGAGGCGGCGACCGATATCGAGCGCCGTTTTCAGGGCGCCGTTGGACAATTCCGAACCGTCGATACCGACAACAATCGGGCCATCGCCGATGGCCCGCCCGGAATCCTTAATCACCAATGTATCGATCGGGCTGCGCCGCACGACGCGCTCGCAGACGGTGCCGATCAGACTACCCGGCACCGCTCCAAGCCCCAGTGCGCCCAACGCCAAGACATCATAATTGCCGCTCCCAGCCGCTTCGATGACACGAGCATAGTTTTTGCCTTCGGGGCTCAGGCGGTGAAAAGGCAACCCCGCCTTTTTGCAAACTTCTTCACCGACATCATGATAGCTGTCGGAAATAATGTTCAGGCCTTTGGTGATCAGGCTGTCATGAACATCGCGCTGATACATCATTTCTTCTTCTTCAAGATAGCGTTCGGGAAGGCCGCCCTCCATCTGCTTGAAACGACGATCATGCAGCAGCGCCGCATAGGCGTGAATCCCGGTGATCTCGCCATCCGCCGTCTTCGCCAGCCGCACAGATTCTTCCAACGCCCGGTCGGAATATTCAGAAGCGTCGAGGGCGACCAGCACACGGCCCAGTTTGGCAGCTCCGGCCATGGCTTCGCTGTCCTCGGCGGCAATCTTCTGAGTCTGGTTTTGTGGCGTCATGGGAACATCCTTTTATCGGTTCATTTGATTTTATTTTGCTTAGAACAACGGATGGCTATCATCCTTGGACTCTCTCAGGGTTGCCCCCGTATGGGAGGCACCGCCGACCATCTTCCATTTGCCATCGACCCGCGTCAGCCAGTGGTTGAGCTTGATCCAGCGGTCAACGGCGAGGAAATCCTTACCCTTTTTTTCGATACCCATCAGGGCGCCGGTGCAATTGAGGATGGCGTCACCACCGGTGACGTGAATATTCGAAAACGCATGAATCGAATAGAGATCATCATAGGCATTGAAAATTTCCAGCCACATGAAACGAAGTTGCCGTTTGGTGATGCCCTGATGCAGATAATCGTCGGCGTAAAGCGCCATAATACGGTTGACGTTCTCGGCCTTGAGCGCCGCTTCGACTTCATCATAGAAGGCGCGAAATTCCTTCATGGCCTGATAATTTGCAACGATCTGATCTTCTTCCGGCAACTGAATCTCGGCGCGCGCCGGAGTAGCGGCAAACAGCGCGACAGCCAGCAAAGCCATCAGGAAATTAGATATCCTCATACTTTTTCTCCTCTATTGTGTTGGCGGCGAGACGCGCCCATGGCGGCACCAAGGGCAAACAAGACGATACCGCTGGCAAAAATCCCGATATGAAACGGATTGACTTCCATTCCCCCGCGCCACGACAGCATCATGTCGAGGGAGCCGAGAATGATCAGGACCACGCCGAATATTTTTGTCACAACACCTTTTGGGCTTTCTGCCATGGCTTAGACCTCCCCGTTCCTTCTCGCGGCTTTCGCCCACCACAGCAGGCCGCCAAAGATGATGCCGGCGACGATCAAAGCCAGAATGTACGGCTTAGCGCTATTGGCGGGCTTCAGCAGCAGCCAGTACCATGTCGTGCGCGAATGTTTGGTTCCGCTTTCGCTGTTGGAACCGTCCCAGTTGGCAAAGGCGATGGGGATGAAGCGGCCTTCGACGAGTTGCAAATCGCCTTGCGCATTTTCGGTGCTTAACGGCCGTTTCATAACCACCCGCCATGTTCCATCCTTGTAGGCGCTTTTGGCCATCAAGCCGAAGTTTGCGGCGTCGCGTTCCTCGATGTTTTCCGAACCGGTGGCGTTGGCCACACTGACCGACTCCGGGCTTGTCGCAGTGCCACTGCGCCATGACAACAGATTGACCGGGTTTTCGGTATCACCGTTGATGAAGTATGGCTTCTGCGTGCCTTCGGGGATGGTCACCGGCAGCTGCACGGAGACCCTGTCTTCGTACGGCACCTTGTCGGCAATTTTATCGATGTTCGGATCGCCGGGGATGCTCCTGGTGCGGTCGTCCCATTCCAGTAACATGGCGATTTCCTTGTCGTTATAGAAAGCGCTGACCGTGATGGTGTCGTTGGTATAGGTGAACACCCGTTCCTTCTCGAATATCTGCGGCACCATCATGAAGGTTGTCAGCTCGGCCGTGTCCCACGCGGGATCGTCCGGATCGGATGGGACATCGCCTTCGATGCGGTTGGCCTTGACCACCGTATTGACCGCTCGCACCGTCTTGTCGGTCTTGGCCAGGGAATTGACGTAGTTGGCGACATGCCAACGTTCCTCAACCGATAGCATTGTCTTGCTTTTCGGGTTGGCGAAAGACGGCATCTGGGTGCCGGGGATGCCCGTCGAGATACGGGTGAAGATATCCTTGGTGTCGTTAGAGGCGCGGAAGGTCCACGGTTTGGTCAGATTGCGTGGCCAGGTGCGCTCGCCGTTGTCGCCCTTCAGTTTCTTGATGCCGTCGCCCTTGCCGTCCTGACCGTGGCATTCCGAACAGCGCTCGCCGTCATGGAATAATTTCTGGCCCTTGGCGATACTTTCCACAGACGTCGCCACTGGGGCCCCGTAATCGACCATCGTACCGGGTTCTTCTTCCAGCTCGGCGAAAGCCTTGAGGTAGGCCACCAGGTCCCAGCGGTCCTGTTCATTTTTCAGGATGTCCTTCCAGGCCGGCATATCGGTTCCCGGCATGCCGTCGGAAATCATCCGGAAGATATCGTCGTCGTTGGGGAAGTCTTCGTCAAACGGCGAGGTCTTGATTTTATACAGGCCGGAAGTGAAATCGCGTGGTGGCGGTACCAGCAGATCGCCTGCGGGGCCGTCGCCCTCCCCTTCTTCACCGTGACACCAGACACACCGCTTCATGTAGATTTTTTCGCCGTTTTCGACGTCGCCGGGCGCCGCCACCGACGGGCCGCTGGCGAAGACGCCTGCCATTAAAGCCAGGAAGACCAATCCATGGATAAATTTAAAAGTCATCATTCGTGCTCCCAGGACCGGGGCGAATAGCCGGTGTAGTCGTAAAGGAACAAAATGACCTTCCAGACTTCGTCTTCGCTGAGGAAATTCTCCCAGACGGGCATCGCCGAAAGCCACGGCGTCGCTTCCTTGGGCAGGCCGGGGCCGCCGGTGGTAATGCGCCAGAACAAGTAGGCTTCCTGAAGCTGGGCGATGGTGCCGATGTCCTGGAAGTTCAGTGGCACCGGGTTCAACCCTTGCGCATACGGGCCCTTGCCGTCGAGCTTGTCGCCATGACAGTACTGACAATTCTTGATGTAAACAGCGCCGCCTTGCCTTACCAGTTCGGCGAATTTTTCCGGATCTTCCTTTTCAAACTTGCGAAACGGATTTTCCAGGGTCAGAAGATTATAGCGTTTGCCATAAACCTTGACCGCCGAGGGCGGCGCCGGGTGAATGGTCCTCAGCTCCAAAGGCGCTTCGAAGCTGGGCTTCATCTGTTGAAAGGTGAACCAACCAAAGAACAGCGGCACCACCAGGAAAACGACGTTGCGCATCATTTTCTTCGACGGGTCTTCGACCAATGCCTTGATCGGGGCGACGATTTCCTCGGTGCTTTCCTCGTTGAAGGTGAACACCATGTAGGTGCCGGCAACGACGAAGAACATGTACATATTGAGCAAACTCGACGGGATCACCTGCTCCAGGATGACATCGAAGACCAGAACGAAACCGCCGTAAACGCCCGCGAGGACGAGAATGGCTTGCAGCAGTCGGGGTATTTTCACCGCATTCTCCTCCTATTTCAGACTTGCCAGGTATTCGGCCAGACGCTCGACCTCGACGGCGAACATGGTATCGCCCAGGTCATCGGGCATGATATCCGCTTCGAAACCCTCGGCGATTTCGGCATTGGGGTAAAGGATCGCCCGGCGCAGATAATCACGGTCACGGGTGGCGCCGATTTTTGTCAGATCGGGACCTATATCGCCTTCATCCTCGCCAATAATGTGACAGGCTCCGCAGCCGAATTCGGCGGCGATTTCAAGCGGGTCTTCCAACGGTTCGCGCTCTTCGGCTGTCACTTCTTCGGCTGCCGCATCACCGGCATCGGTCGGAATTTCGACAGTGACTTCGGCGCCGCCGGAATCCTGCAGGTAAGCAATGACGGCCAAAAGCTCGGGTTCCGTCAGGCCGATGGATCCGCCGGACACATCGGGCATCGGGCTGACCGTGTCGTTGGAGCCGGACTTGCCGAAACCGGCGACCACATAAGCTGAAGGATTGACCATGGATTCAAGGATGTAGCCTTCCAGGTCGTGGGCCTCGCCCTTGTATTTGGCGTCGGCCAGGCGTTTTTCGGTGTTCGGGATGATCTGCTCTAGCAGCGGAGCGCGACCGAGTTCGTTGTGGCACAGCTTGCACGTCCCCTTGCCATTGAGAACCCTTTCGCCGAGGGAGATAAACTGATCCATGGTCATGGCGGAAAGATCGATCTTTTCCTGCACCGGCGGCGGCGCCGGTTCGATGCGCGGGATACCGTAGTTGGAGAAGCCTGCGAACCCGGCGATGGTCAGGAGTGAAAATCCGATGACGGCAAGGAATTGTTTCACGACGCTATTCCTTCCAGAACCCGGCGGCATCCGTCTTCTGCCCGCTGATTTGCGCCAGCCAGAAGACGAAGATAACCATCGCCATGAACATGATCGTCGCCACCGAGATAACGTTGGTCGCGTAACCCAGCGAAGGAGTGAAGGCATCGGGCGAGTTGTCGCGGAAGACGTCAACCACGTGCCAGTGCTGGCGAATGCCTGACCGGATGTAGCCCATCAGTCCCATCAGCCAGGTGAAAGAAACTGCCAGCAGGAACAAGGCGTATTGCGAGCGCGGCGGCACACGCCCCCAGCGCTGGGGCGCGACCTCCGTGGAGTTCTTGTAGATCATCGAGTCGATCACCGTTGACATCACAATCACCGTAAGCGTCGTCAACACCTGCGGAATTGACGCCGCTACCTTGTAAACGGTGTTGGTGAAGTAGCCGTGATAGATGCCAAGGAAGAAGATGTTGGCGATGGCCATCGTAAACAGGGCAATCTGCGCGGTGTTGCCGGCCTTGACCCAATTGACCGTGGCGATCTTGTTGGCCCGCCGGTAGTAGAGAAAACTTAAGTAGGTCATCAGAATCATGATGTTCACGGCAGTGTTCTTCGCCGGCATGATGCCAAGCGGACCCAGGTACTTATGGTAAGGCCCGCCAAGGGCTTTGAGTTCTTCGTTGGACAGCACCAGCGTGTGCGGCGTGAACCAGACCAGGAAGGCGGCGACGAGGGCGAAGCCCAGATATTTCATGTACTTGTAATAGCGAATCCCACCTTCACTGCGCCCCAGGCCACACCACAGGTAATAATTGGCCGACAGGAACAGGGTGCCGATCAGCACCGCCTGAATAATGAACAGCCAGGCGAAAATCCCACCCATCAGAGTGATGCCCATCTGCTGACTGTAGGCGTAAATTTCGGCGACCAGATAGTATCCGGCGAACGGCAGCGGCAGCAGGCCTGCGATGGCGACGAAGTTGGCGTTGTAGCCCATCCAGTCGTAATGGGCCTTTTCCTGGGGTGTGCGGGCGCTGAGGAATTTGTAGGCCGCGTAAGCGCCGATGATGGAGCCGCCGTAAGCGATATTGGCGACGAAGCGGTGCAGGTTGATCGGGTTCCACAGGAAGTTATGCATGGCGTCCCAAACTTGGCCATTGAAGACTCCGGCGCTGTCAACCCCGGCCGGGCTCATCATGAAGGTCAGCCAGGAATTGGCCAGCAACATCAGAACCGTGCCGACGGCGTTGAGCAGCAAGCCGATGGTCAGGTGGACCCATTTCCTGAACGGCCCCTGCAGCCAGTGCCAGCCGTAATAATAAATGTACAGGCAGGCACTTTCGGCGAAGAACAGCAGCGCATAGAAGATCATCGTCTCCTTGAAGATCGACGTCATATAGGCCATGACATGCGGATAGAAGACCAGCAAGCCCAAGGTCATCAAGCCGCCGACGATGGCTGTCAGGGAATAGGCCGTCAGGCTGACCTTGATAAATTCGTAAGCCATGTTGTCGTAGCGTTTGTCCCGGGTCTTCATGCCGATGGCTTCGATGATGAAGACAAAAATCGGCACGGCGAGGACGAAGGCGGCGAACCACAGATGTAATTGGGCGGCGATCCAGACAAAAATCCGTCCGTTGAAGCCAAGGAATGTCGGATAATCTTTTTCGACTAAATTCGGTGCAGGTTGATAGGGAGAGACTTCGACAACCGCATCGGCGGCGACCGCTTCGGCGGCAAATGCCGTGCCGGAATCGAGCCCCGGCAATTCCATCGGGACGAAGAACAGGCCAAGAAAAAGCACCAGCAGCGCTCCACTCATTCTACTTAAAAGTCTTGGCCTCATTGACATATCCTTAGCCGTGGAAGAACAGAGTCAGCCCCTGGGCGCTCATCAGCGCGTAATCAAGGGCGAAGAACAGGACGCCGAAGAAGGCGGCGGCGGCGGCGAATGCCAGGTATGAATTGCTCACGTGTTCCCTCGCTGATTAAAGAAGCCAGATAAAAAATGCCAGGCAGCCGCAGGCGACGACGATGAAAAGCGCAGGTCCCGCCCAGGGGTATTTGTTTTCAGTTTCCGCGTTCATGATCTTCCCCGTACTTTTCCGCACTGCCTGTTTCTTGTTGTTGACCGGGACGTCTTTCGTCCGTAGATTCGGTAACTATGAGCACCGATAAAAAAACCAAATTCGCCAACGGCTTTATCTTCTTCGGGATGGCAATCAACGCCGTCGTTATCGTTCTGATTTTATATTTCTACGTCTTCTGACCCCTCTTCTGATCCTTTAGCCCTGCTTGCCCTTGCATTGACACAGGGCGCGTAATTTGATGACCAGGTTATCGATATCCTCGTCACTCAGCGTCTTGCCCCAAGGCGGCATCATTTCGGATTTGCTGGCAATCGGCCCGCCTTCATGGATGACGTTGCGCAGGTCGGCGTCGGTCAGCTTGTTCATTTCTGCGGCGTTGTTAAAGGCCCTGGGCGTAACCGGAAAATCCTCGGTCACGTTGATGCCTTTGCCGTCGCCGCTCTCACCGTGGCATTGCGCGCAGTAAAACTTGAAGACCTTCTCGACATCTTCGGCGACAGATGGCACCGCGCCAGCCATTACGGCGATGACAAGCGTCGTTGCGAAGATGATGCTTTTCATTGTCCTGTTCATCTTGTCATTACTCCTAAGGCTTGAAACTGGCGATGTGACGCGACACGTTGATCATGTCTTTGTCGCTTAAGATGCCGACGAAATTGGGCATGTCCTTGACCGGCTTGAAGACGGCCGGATGCTGCAAGTAGGCGAGTATCCAGTCCGGATTCAACCGCAGTCCCGCTTCGACCAGCGACGGACCACTCTTGCCACCCCTGTTGCCACTCTTGTCGGGATATTGATGGCAGCCAGAGCACGGCATTTTCTTGGTGAAAATCAATTTCCCCTTGGGGTTTTTCTTCGCCTTGACAGAACCGGCCTCGACCTCTGCTGCGGTCAGGCTCATCAGGAAATCCTTGACCGATACGGCGTCGCCCGCGGCCAGTTTCGGATGGTCGCCGGGGTTGGGGTCGGACAGGGAATTAAAGGCCAGAAGCCTGATCGGCTTGGGATCGGCCAGCCACGCCCCCAGCCAGTCGGCGTTGAACTTGGAACCGGCGTACCACAGTTCCGGCCCCTTCTTGGCCCAAACATCGTCAATGGTTTTTTCCTGGGCCGGGCCTTGCGTGTAATGACACTCGGCGCACTTGTTTGCCTCAAACGCCGCTTTCCCGGCGGCGGCATCGGCCAGGGCGTTCCCTGCCATGAAGCCTGTCAGGGCCAGCCCCGTGATCAGTGACATAAACGTTTTCATATTTCGTTTCTCCTTATATCGATTCGGATTCGGGGGCCGCTTCGGATTTTCTCGCCATCCAGAACAACAAGCCGCCGGTGATCAGGAAACCAAGCGCCGTAAAAATGTAAACGCTGATCGGCATGGCCGCTTCGATAAGCACGTAGTTCCATGTCGACAGGCTCATGATCAGGCCGTGTTCACCGTTCGAGCCGTCCCAGGCATTTAAGGAAACAGGAATAAACTTGCCAGCCTCGAACTGAACATCGTTTTTGTCACTTGTCAGCAGCGGACGTTTGATAACCAGGGTCCACTGTCCCTGATCCCAATTGGCTTTCGAAACAAGCTGACGCTGAGCTTCCTTCTGCGGCTTTGGCTGCTGGCGCCAACCGCGCGCATTGGCCTCAACCGCCCCTTCCCCGCCGCCCTCAGCAAGGTCGGCGTTCCAGACCCACAAGTTGACCTGATTGGACGACTCTCCGCGGAAGAAGTGGGGCTTTTGCGTGCCCGAAGGCGTCTTGACCGGGAATTGCAAGGCGATTGAATCACGGAAGGTATCGAGCGCCCGTGGGATCATATCGTTGGCCGCCACGTAAGAGCTATACAGGCCAACCTTCTGGATTTCCGCCGCATTGAATTCCTTGGCCGCGTCGTGCTTGATGTCCTTAAACGGGTCGTCCCAGGTCAGCTTGAAGGCGATGTCCTTGTCATTGGCGATGCCTTGAACGGTGGCCATCTCGATGCTCGGGTTCTGCCAGCGCGGCGGGGCGATGACCTGGCCTGCCAGCCGAATGTCCATGGTCTGGGCATTCGCCCAGGCCGCGTCCGCAGGATCAGCAGGCACGTCGCCTTCCACGCTGAGGACTTTCAGCACTTGATGCTTGGTCAAATCATGCTGCAGGGATTTGATGTAGTTGGCCAGGGCCCAGCGATCTTCCTCGGGCAGGGATTTGACGAACGACGGCATCGGCGTACCGTTGATGCCCGTGGTAAAGCGCATGAAGATTTCCTCGACCTCGCTGCCGCCCTTGATCTTCCACGGATGGGTGACGTTGCGAATGCGGATCGGGAAGCCCCAGTCATCCTTGCGGAATTCCTTGTTACCGTCGCCGCGACCGTTTTTGCCGTGGCAGCTCCAGCACTTGGCTTTCTCGAATACTTCCTTGCCTTTGGCCACCAGTTCGGCGCTGAAGGGCGGCAGACTGGCCGGAAGCGATACCGTCTTACCGGTTTTAAGAGGATCAAGGTCAGGGTCATCGAACTCGATGGCAAAGGTCTTGATGTAGGAAATGACCTGCCAGCGTTCTTCTTCGGACAAACCGTTCTTGATCACGTCGTTGTCGAAAGCCTGCATGGCGGTACTCGGCAGGCCGCGACTGACGGTCCTGAAAAGATCATTATCGGTCGGCAGTTCGCCGGACGCTGTGGTCCGGAACTTATAGGTGCCGAGAGTAAAATCACGCGGGCGGGGGTCCAGATAATCCGCCGCCGGGCCTCCGCCGTCGCCGAGCAATCCGTGACAGAAACTACAGCGCCGGATATAGATCTGGCGACCCTGCTCGATGTAAGCCTCTGTCGCTTCGGGCATCGGTCCACTGGGCACCGTCTTGGCGTCGCTCGCGGTCGGAATCAGCAAGGCCATAAGCATCAGGCCTGCACCGAGTATTCCGAATGTCATGTTTTCTTTTCTGTTCATGTTATCGGTTCCCACGGCTCAATGTTTTTCCGGCATACGCGGCGTTTTTTCGGCCAGGTCGTACTCGGCCATGATGATCAACCAACGCTCTTCTTCGCTGAGGCTGACTTTCCACTCGGGCATCGCCGAATCCCACGGCGTCGCTTCAAGGGGCAACCCGGGACCGCCATTTTCGACACGCCAGAAGGTGTAACCTTCGACAATGGTTTCGATGGTGCCGTTATCGGTAAAGTTGATCGGCCGCAGCTTGAAACCGTCAGCCATAGGTCCATCACCGGCGACGCTATCGCCGTGACAAGCCCTGCAATTCATGGCGTAAAGGGCGCGGCCCATGTACAGGCGCACTTCAAGCAGGGCGGCCCGCGCCGTTTCGTTATCGACGTTGCCTGCCTCAACGGCGGCACGGAATTTCTTGATCGCGGGGGTGTTAATAGCGAGCAATGGATCTTCCTCGCCGGTTTCATCCATCCACGCCTCAATGTCGGGCATTACCTGCTCGATGAACTGGACTTCGCCTGCCTTGGCCTGCTCGATGAAGGTCGCGACCTGCGCCTCGGTCGGGTTGGTCATGGGGTTTTGCGCGTCTTCCATCTTTTTCGGAAAGTTTGAAGACGGGTGCTGGATACGAAGGGCCAGCGGGGCGGTTATTTTCGGCACCACGTTGTCGTAGACATACCAACCAACGGCCAAGGAGATGAGAACGATGCCGATGGTCCGCACCGGCTTTGTAAAATCTCCGCGCAGGAAACGCTTAATCGGGCGCAAGAACTCGTTTAAGGGGCCATCGTCGAAAGTGACGAGCAGGAACATGGCGACCAGGACCAACACCATATAGATGAAGATAAGCGCCCCAGGTACCGGCAGGGGGAACGGCAAGCCGGTAACCTGCCTGGCAACCGCTGGAATGCCGAACTTGATGAGCAGGTAAATGACGATAATCGTAAGGACAGTCGTCCAGAATTTGTTGAGTCTAGACATCATCGTATCATTCCCCGTCCTTCTTTTCGGCCTTCTGCATAATCATGTAGGCTTGCAGATCCTGGAAGTCCTTGACCGTCATCGCCTCGTTCAGATCCTCGGGCATGACCGAGGCGTTGGCATCGACGCTGATTGTCTTGATATCGGACTGCACGACGGTGACGACATCGCCGTTCTTCTTGGTAATGTCGACCTCGCCACCCTCATCGCGGGTTTTCAGTCCGACGATCTTGGTGCCATCCTTGGTTTCGACCTCGTAGGTCTCGAAGCCGGGGGTGATCGACTTGGCCGGGTTGAGAATGCTTTCAGAGATAAACTTGATGCCCTTATCGCCGATGGTCGAAAGATCGGGGCCAACGATCATTTCGCCTTCCAGGGAATGGCATTCCTCGCAGTTGTCCTCGAAGACGGTCTCACCGGCGCCGGGGTCGCCGCCGCCGGCAGCCTGCGCCGCCTGGATTTTAGAATAAAGTTTGGTAGAGATTTCTGACGGAGCGGTATCGATGGCCTCCATATCCAAATCGCCGCCCTGGACCATCAGGTAGGCGACGATGGCCTTGATTTCGTTCAGGTTGAGAGAAATCGGCGGTGCATAGACGACGGCCATTTCGTTCTTGTAGCCGTTAACCACATAGGCGCCGGGCTCGGCCATGCTTTCGACGATGTAATCGACGGCGGTGAAGGGTGTGCCGGTCTTCTCGGTACGTTCTATGGCCCGCTCAGTGGCGCGCGACCCCATGGGCATGGGGAATTTCTCGCCAAACTGACCATGATTGGGACCGCGAACGGCGCTGCCCTGCCCGCCGAGGCTGTGGCAGGTGTAGCATCGTCCCTTGCCCCAATACAGGGTTTCACCACCTTCCGGACTGATTTCAACGGCGCCCGACATATCTTTTTTGCCGCCCGATAGATCGGTGATGGCGTAGCCGATCCAGTTATAGAGGACGACGGTCAGGACCAAAAATCCGAATATTTTCCATATCGAGCTTTTCATTCTGCGGACCTCCCGTTGTCAGCAGAAGAGGACTCTTCGTTGTTGGCCTTGGTGAGCAAGCTGCCGAGCCAGAACATGAAAGCGCAGGCGACCAGGAAAAGCAGAACCGCGCCGCCGACTTGCTGGGTCATGACGAAGTTGGTCGGCGTCGCCCCCCAGTCCGAGGTATCGCGCATGATGCCGAAGATATGCCAGTCGCCACGCAGACCGGAACGGATGAAGCCCATCAGGCCCATGTTCATGGTGATGACAATGGTCAACAGCAACAGCGCATACTGACTGCGCGACGTCATCTTGCCCCATTTCAGGGTGCCGACTTCTTTCGCGCCTTTCCACAGGAACAGGTCGATGGCGGTGACCAGGACCAGGCAACTGATCAGTTGCAGGAATTGCGCAACGGCGACATTACGCAGCACCGGGGAGGCTTTCTCCATCACAACAAAGCCCCAGACACCAAGGAATATGGCGACGTTAAAGGCGGTGACCCCCATATAGAGACCCTGGCCCAGCTTGCCGCGATCATTCAACGCCAGCACGACAGTAACCACCGCCATGACACATTCAAAGATCAACAAGTAGCCCATAATACGCATGTAGTAGGCGCGGTCGGCTGGCAGGTCGAGATCGGCCGGGTTCATGGTCATCATGGTCAGTGCATACTGGCCGACCAGTAGAATGGCCACCACGCCAGAGCCGATGATGACCATTTTGGCGGTCTTGCCCTGCTCCCGGATTGATACCGGAACGAGCTTGTTGCCCCGCCTGTAAAGCAGGAAGCTGAAGAAGGTCGCCAGGATGATCAGGTTGACCACCGCGTTCTTAGCTGGCATCAAGCCCAGGAACTTGAGCATCGGGTGATACTGACTACCGCCCATTTCACCGACTTCCAATGAGGACAGCGGCAGGTTGTGCGGTGTTAGCCAGATCGCGAACGACAAGATCAGCGCGAACAGAATGAACTTGATAAATTTGTAATAGCGCTCGGCCCCGGGAATGCGGGTCATGCCGCTCCACAGGTAATAATTGGAAATCAGAAACAGCGAGCCGACCAGCATCGCCTGGATGATGAAGGTCCACGAGAAATCACCACCCATCATATTGTTGCCCATGACGGCACTGGTCGAATAGATCTCGCGGCCAAGGTAATAACCGGCGAACGGCAGCGGGATCAGGGCGGCAACTGCAACCACGTTGGCGACGTAGCCCATCCAGTCGTAATGGGCTTTATCCTCGATGGTTTTCGCGCCAATGAACTTTACCGCCGCGTAGGACCCGGCGACCAACCCGCCGAAGGCCAGATTACCGAGCATGCGGTGAATGGCGATCGGGGTCGCCAGGATGTTCTCAAAAGCCTGCCAAGTGGTGCCGGTGATCTCGAGCGCCTCGTTGACGCCGACCGGGCTCATCATATAGCCGGCCATACTATTGGCGAGTTGCATAATCAGGGTGCCTGCGACATTCAACAAGATGCCAATGGCAATATGTGTGGTCTTCAGATTTTTGACCATAAACAGACAGGCGGTGATCGGAATAAAATACAAAACAATGAAGAAGACGCGGGTGTCGGTGCGCATACCGCCTTCAGGGTCGAAGGTGCCGAAGGCGAAAGCAACGGTGAAGACAATGGCAGCGACCCCGAGAGTTTTCAGAATCAACTGAAGGGGACGGCCAAACTCACGGCCCCCCTTCATGGCTTTCCAGCCGTAGTAGTAGAGATACAGGAAGAACGTTTCGAAGAAGAACATCAGGGCGTACATGAACATGATGTCCTTGAAGACACCGGCCATGAAACCCCAGAAGGTCGGATACAGTGTGACCAGGGCGAACGCCATCAAACCCCCGAGCGCCGCCGTTGTTGCGTAAGCGACACTGAGCAGGCTGGTGAACTCATAGGCCAGCTTGTCGTATTTTTCGTCTTTGGAACGCCAGCCGACGATCTCGATGACCAAGGCGAACATCGGTACGCCGAGGACGAAAGCGCCGAAATAGAGATGCATCTGGGCCAGGAACCAGACCAGACGCCTGGAATCGAGGCCCAGGAATTGCCGGTAAACATTGCCTTCCTGAGCCAACGCCTGAGAGGCGAACAGAACAACGGCCAGGATGGCGATAACGGCCACTCCCGGTCTTGCTAAGCGGTTGAACAGCTTTCTCATTTCCACTTATTCCCCTGTTCCATGTCGCTACTCGTTTTTGCTCTTAAGGGCGTTTGTTAGCCTTCATCCTTGAAGGTAAAGCTCTGCTCCAGCGAACCGCCCGCTTCGATGGTGATCTTGCTCTTCTGGACGCCGTATCGCGGATGCCACGCCTTCAGTGTGTAGTTGCCGGGCGGAATACCGTCGATGGAATACGAACCGTCCTCGCCGACCACGACCGCGTAGGGATGGCTTGGGGCCATCATGAAACCGAACATGAAATTATGGGCTTCGCAGTTGATGCCGATGTAGGGGCCACGCCGGGTTTTCAAATCCTGCACCAGGTCACCGGGGTCGGGCTGGCCGAAATTGAAGATGCCCTTTTTGACGACACGGCCTTTTTCGACGCCAATCATCTCGCGGGCATTGATATTGTGCAGCACGCCTTTATCACTGTTACGGATTGTCACCGTACCGGGTTTGATGACCTGCGCCCATGGGTGGAACCGGCAACCCTGCTGATTGATCAGGTAAACCCCCTCCTTAGGCACCCCCCAATCCTTGCCTTCCTTGACCTTGTCGAGGAACACGAAGGAACCGCGCAAGGCGCCGTCCTTGACATCGACCCAGACGACCTCTCGCTCGCCCTCGCCACACACGGTTTGATCCTTGGTGATGAGAATTTTCTCAACCGCATCCGACGGCAGCGCCCCTTCGAACATCACCTTGCCGCTAACCGTGGCGCCGCCGCCGACGGCGATGACCTTATACGTATCCTTGGCTGCGTTTGCGGCAAACGGGGCAGACATCATCATCGCGACTGCGACGGCCAGGCCTTTGCGTAATAAATTCGTTTTCATGGGGACTCGATCCTTTCTTTACTTCTTGGTCAATCACGCCGAAATCTGGCTTCGGTTCAGTTCTTCAAGGCCCTCGATGGCCACTTTCCAGTACCGCTTGCGTTCTTCGTCATGCAGCGTTTTGATAAACAAGGCGTTGGCCGCCTGCCTGTCGATGGCCGTGAGCATCCGGGCGGTTTCGCGTCCGTGATAACCCTCGAAGGCGTATGAAAATTCGACAAGCGTTTCGACGACACCGGGCGCCGCCGTTTCGGCCAATGCCTGTGCAGCGGTGAGCCGGACAAAGGCGTCCGGATCGGCCAACAGCCGACCGACGCCGGCACCAGCCTCGCCGAGACGCCCGAGTGAGCGAATGGCTTCCCTGCGCACGAAGCTGTCTTCATCATCAAGGGTGTTAATCAAGACCATCACCACAGAAGCATCCTTGCTGCAGCCCAAGGCCCGCACCGCTTGCCTGCGGATGTCCCGGTTTTCGGATTTGGCCTCGGCTTTCAGGGCTTCGAGCACTTCGACGGGCAGTTCCGACAAATTTTCCGCTAAGTGGGCCAGGGAATCGATGGCCGTTTGCTGTAATTCCTTTTCCCCGCTGCAAAGCGGGTCCAGAAGTGCAAGGGTAACTCCCGAATGGGGAAAATTGCCGAGCAAGCGCGCCGCAAACATCCTGACGTCTTCGTGCGCAACGACATCGGGAACCACAGGGATCGTCCGCCTGCCTTTCTTTCCGGCCCCCGTCAGGTTTAGAAATTCCATGTCCTCATCGGTCAACTCGACGTCTTCAGGGGGCGGCGCTTCGGCTTGAGATTTAAACCCGCCGAGGATCGATTCAAGCGTCGAGGTCGGGAATACATCGTCTTCCGGTTCGGCAACGACGGCTTCTTCAGCTTCCTGTGCTTCGCCGACAATTTCCTCTTGGTCGTCAGCCGTTTCGTCTTTTTCTTGTTCCGGCTCTATTTCCGGTGCGGCGACAAGGTCGCCGGAAACGGCGGCGAGAAGGGTATCGCCCGCTATATTGGGCCAAGCGGTTTGCGCGGCCAGATCGGCGATTGCCGACATCGCTTCGAGGCGGACCTGCCTGTCGTCGCATGCCACGACGCCGATCAGGCCCTGCACGGCTTCATCACCGCCGACCGCCTTCAGGCCGCTGATGACGCCCCGCTGGACTTCCGTTGAAATGTTTTCACCTGCCATCAGATCGACCAGTTCAGATGCCGCCTTGTCAGGCTCGGCAACGGCGAAGGCACCGACGGCGGAAGCCGCGATGAGTTTAGATGGCGACTGCATCAATGCGCGCAGCCGATCCACAAGGAGCGGGATATTGCTCAATTCAGGATGGTCGGCGAGCAAGTTGAGGACCGCCAGCCGGACGTTCATATCCTTGTCATCAAGCAGCAGATCAAGCCGGCTTTCATGATGCGCCCCGCACAGCGGGACGGCGGCGGCGCGGACTTGCGGTTGATCATCGAGTAGCAGGACAGCGAGGCGTTCGTCAGCCGGATTTTTTTCGGCAAGCCCTCTGGCGACTGCGAGACGGACTTCACTTGATGGATCACCAATTGCCCGCAGCACGGCGCTCTGTGCGACGGGACCGTCACAACGCGATATCACCAAAGCGGCGTGACGGCGCAGGCGCGCGTCGTCATTTTCAAGGTAGGCGGCGAGAGCGGCGATCCCCGAGGGGCCGATCCGGGCGAGAGCCTTCATTGCGACATCGGTGATATCTTGCGCTTCATCGTCGTTTATCGCGGTGACGATACCCGGAACGGCTTCTTCGACACCTAGGTTGGCCAGCCCCTCAATCGCCTTGAGTTGCATGTCGAGCCAGTCGTCCCAGCCGGTCGCGTAGAATTCGTCTTCATCCCAGACGATGTCCTCGTCCCGGCTCGCCAGAATGCGCAGTAACCACGGCACGACTTCGCTGTTTCGGGTTGCGGCAAGGGCGGTCATGGCGGCCAGTTTCACTTCCGGGCACGGGTCGCCGATCAGGTTTTCTAGGAGTTGTTTGTCGGCCCTTGAATCGCCAAGACGGACCAACGCCGTGGCCGCATCGGTTCGGACATCCTCGTCCTCGTCCAATAGCGCTTTAATCAGGGCGTCGACGGCCTCATTGCCACCGATATGGCCCAAGGCCTGGGCGGCCAGGACCCGGTGAATATCGATGCCACCGAGAAGGACATCACAAAGGGCACTGCAGACGTCGCCATCTTTTCTTGCGGAAGATTTCACCACCTGTGAAGGTTCGGCGCTTGATTGATTCATAGTTCGACCTGTTTCCGTTGGACCCTTGTGGAAATCCTAAATTATTTAATTTGAACAAAAGCTCCGATAGGCATGGCCCGGGGTGGGGGACCCCAGACCATGCCCAGGAGGGAGCGTCTAGATGATGTCACGCGGCGCGAAGGACATCGTCCGGAAAGACCGTTTGTATTTGGACTCCCCGATCTTCTTCACTTGCGCCACGCCCATCTTGTAGTTGTAGTTGCCACTGATCCAGTCGACGATCCGTCCTTCAAGGGCGTTCGCCGGCTGTGATTTGTGCAGGAAGTCCATGAACAGGACGCCCGGCTTAATGTGGCGGGTGACGATTGCGACACCGGTTACGGCCGCTTTCGTCAGGGTGACATTGCCGTTCTTCATTTGACCTGAGAACGAATAGTCATCGCCTTCGACGGCAAGGGTGGTTTCCTTCAAGCCGGGGACCCGGTTGGAGTAGACCATCAAAAGGTCGCCGCTTTCGATGCCGCGTGCTTTGGCATCGACAGGACTGATTTCGACATAGTTATCAGGCCAGCGCTGATGGATGTACGGACGCCGGTCATCATCGAAACCTGACTGCCAACGCTCGTTGGTACGTCCCGAAGTACACCACAGTTCGTCACCCTTCGGCTTGAGCCATTCCCAATAGTCCGAGAACAGCGACCACGGAGACTTCTGAATGTTGCAACGTCCGGTCTGACTATTGAAATGCGTCAGTTTCTTGTTAAAGACGTTGCCGGCAGCCGCGCCGGCTTCCGACAGCTTGCGGGTGGTATCGTGCAGCCTGACGGAACCAACCAGGGTACCGTCATCCTCCATCGTTACCGGTCCCTGAATACCGTCGGTTCCAAGTTCCCGCATTTTTTCGTGCAGGGTTTTGCCTTCCCGGTGAGCAGCCACTTTGATCATGTTGAAGTCTTTGCGGCCACCGCGTGAGAAGCGAGCGGATTCCTCCGCCACTTCGTTGGAGTTTTTCCAGTCAAAGCCATCGAAACCCATGCGCTTGGCAAGTTGGGCAATGATCCACCAGTCGGGTTTTGCATCGCCCGGCGCATCATAAAACTTGCTGTACAGCCTGAGGCGTCTTTCGCCATTGGCCCGCATGAAGTCTTCCTCGCCCCAGGTAGCGGCGGGGAAAACGATGTCGGCAAATTGGGCGCCGATCGGATCAACCAAATAGATATCCTGGTTAACGACCACCATGCCGCCCGAATCAGCCCGCTTTTTCAGGGTCTCTATGATTTCATCTTTATCATACGAGCGCACCTGATGTGGGTTGGCGGTGACCAATTTTTGGAAACTTTCGGCCAATTGCTGTGACCCACACATGGACTGGATCCAGGTGGTGCCGATGACATGGGCAAACCGGGTGTGTCCGGCAATTGTCCAGGTATCGGTATCCAAAGCCCGACGACGACGACCCGGCACCTTCATTGGCGAAGCATTGCGCGGATATTTGCCACCGCCCTGACCGCCACGTTGGTGTCCACCGGCACGTCCGATCATCTGACCGGGCCTGCCACCGGCCCCGCAGATGATGCCCAATGCCGAAATGGCCTGAGTGTTGCCGACGTTGTTGGACCAATAGAAGCCCTTCTCGATCATGATCGAGGTCTTTGGCCGTACACCGCCCACCGGTTTGGCCATCCATTCGGCAGCCGTGCGGATTTTGGCGGCATCGACGCCCGAGACCTTGGCGGCGTTTTCGACGGTGAATTCTTTCTGGGAAAGAAGCCACTTCTTCCAGTCCTCGTAACCGGCGGTCTGGAATTTGCCCCAAGTGGTGCGCCACTGCCATGGTGTGTTGCGGGTGCCCTGGCCGAAGCCGGAATTGGAGCCCCATTTGTCGTTGACCCAGTCCTTGATCCAATCGGCATCTTGCCAATTGTTCTCGGCGATGGTGCGCGCAATGGCGTTGACCACCAACAAGTCGGTTCCGGGATTAACGTCCAGCCACAGACCACCATTCTGTTCAGAATAGGCAACGCCAGCGGTGCGACGCGGCCCCATCATGATCGTCTTCTGGCCTCTTTGAATGGCCGGCATGATCCATTGAGTCCAAAGAATGGTCTTGGTCTCATAAGGATCGGTACCGCACATCATCAGCGTATCGGCGTCATGCCAATCCTGATATGCCGCACCGAAGTTATCGAAGCCGGCATCACGGAAGCCCGGTGTCGAAGAGACGTTGGACGGTGTGTCATGGAAGGTGAAGTTGGCCGTTTTGATATGACGCAACGCATACTTGGTAATGGCGTAAGTATTCTCGATATATTGATACGAGTACGTCTTTACCCCGTAGGCCAGCTCACCGTGCTTTTCGAGGACATGGCTGCCCACTTTTGCGGCGATATCAAGGGCGAACTCCCAACTAACCGGTTGCAGAATGCCGTAGATTCTGACCAGGGGAGATTTCAGACGGTCGCGTGTCGGTGTTTGCGGATTGTAGCATTTTTCCGCAATGCAGCCGCCACGGATCGACGAATCGCCGTTGGTGTTGACAACCGTGGTGTCTTTGTCGGGCAGGATCACAACATTGTGCGGCTTGTCGTTGTGCATGACGACATTGTGCTGGGTGGGGGCAACCCACGAGCCTAACACAGAGACCGGGAAATCTTCCCCGAATGCATTCTGCTCGGCTTTCGGGCCGCCATTGGCGCTGTTGGTGGGCCAGCGGAACACCTTGTAACCGCAGGCGACGATGCAATAGTCACATGCCGTGGTCAGGACTTCCGCATTCTTCGGCGGCAGCGGGACGTCGGTATTTGGGATGTAATATGGTGTAGACAAGGTATGTTCCTCCCTAACCCTGCAGGTTGTCGTGACGGCCAAAAATCAGGCCGAAAACGCCAACCGCGTAAATGTTGTCACCATCAAGCTCTAGCAGCACCTGCGGCAGGCTCTGGTATGCCTGGCCCGAGATCAGAATCCCGTGACGGGTCAGATCGTAGGTAGACAGATGTAGCGGGCAGGCACCGAGTGACTTGGTGTCTCCCTTGTAGGTTCCCGACAGGGGGCCACCCTGATGGGTACAGGTGTTGTTAAATGCGACGACGTCGCGATCAACTCCGATACCGCCGCCGCCTTCGACCCCCAGCTTGACGATGATCGATTCCGAATAAGCGCCTTCGTCAGGATAACTAAAGTCGACCGGTTCATCCTGTTTCAGTTCGCTTAACTTGGCGACCAGCTTGCGTGGGTAAGTCGAGACCATCGCCGGGGTATTGGCGGCGACGCCAGCACACCCGCTGAGCAAGATAACCGAAACGGTAGCCCCCGAAGTGAGCAGGAACTCGCGACGGTTAACCAGGCACTTGCCGCCTTTTTTGTCGCTTTTGGCCATTTCACTGTTGGCCAGGTTGTGGCTTACCGGAAAGTCCGATCCGGCCACAGGGCTTTCGAGAGTTTTCTTTATAGTCATTTCAATATCTCCCTTATTTGACCGGATTAGGCAAAGCTGCGTAAGGCGGAAGTTTCGGTGTATCGACTTTGATCTCATCGCCGGAAAGCGATTCGAGGAAAGCGACCAGATCGGCGATTTCACCTTCGGACAGGCCCAAAGGCTTGATCAGTTTGGTCTTACTGGCCGAAAACTCGTTTTCACCCCCACCGGCGTTATAGAACTCGACGACTTCCTGTAGGTCGAAGAAGGTGCCGTTATGCATGTAGGGCGCGGTGTACAGCGTGTAGCGCAGGCTTGGTGTGCGGAACTTGCCTTTGTCCTGATCAAGTTTGGTGCGGAAGTAGTAACCCGCGTCATCCTTGACTTCCCGGTACATTTTCTGAGTCACGCCCTTGGCGTAGTTCTCGAACCTGAAGGTGATCTGCGCCAGGCCATCGTCTAACCAACGTTCGGCGCGTGGCACACCGAGGTTGTAGAACTTCTGATCGCTGAACAGAGCGCCGTTGTGGCATTCGATGCAGTTGGCCTTGCCTTCGAACAGCCCCTTGCCGCGAACCGCTTCTTCCGACAATGCAGTTTTGTCGCCGTTCATGTATTTATCGAAGGGAGTATCCCTTTGAACCATGGAACGTTCGAACGAGGCTATTGCCCGCCAGGCGTTATTCAGCCTCGGATATTCGTCGCCGAAGACTGCCTTGAAGCGCTTGCGGTATTCGGGAATGAAAGCGAGGCGTGCGGTGCCGATATCGTCTTCAAGGTTGCCGGCAACACCCCCCTTGGCGGCGGAAGGCGCCTGGGCTTCCAAAGACTTGGCCGAACCGGCCCAGAACAACTTGCCATAGTAGGCGGAGTTGACGATCGTTTGGCTATTGCGCCAGTGGACCGTGCCGGGATAACCGCGCGAAATATCGCCCGAGAAACCCCAGCCTTGTTTCGGTTCGTGACAGGTCGAACACGCTACCGAGGCATCGCCGCTGAGACGTGTATCGAAGAACAGCATCTTACCGAGTTCGATTTTTTCCGGTGTCTGCTTGTTATCGGACGGGATTGGTGGTGGCCCGAGGGCCGCCAGAGGGGCATTTATATCCGCCCGTACCGGCCCGGCGAGGGTGGCCATGGCAACCCCGATAGCCAACCCGATGGTAGTGGTTTTGGTCTTAAACGTTGTCATCGTTCTGCTCCTAGTTCGGGGTGTTGAGCCAATCCGCGATGGCCGTGTAGTTGGCCGGGATTTTGTCTTTCCACACATGCTCTGCACTGGTAAGCGGATCTCCGCTCAAGGATTCCAGGTAGGCCACCAGATCGGCTTGATCTGCGACCGACATGCCCAGAGGTTTCATCGCCTTGTCCTTGTTGGCATCGTTGCCGCCACCGTTGTTGTAAAAGGCGACAACATCGGCCAGCGTTTTGATGGTGCCGTTGTGCATGTAGGGGGCCGTGTACTTCAGTTCGCGAAGGGTCGGCGTCATGAACTTTCCGACATCGGTGCCGTCAACCTTGTGCGAGCGCACATCAGCGCCGACATCACGGCGGATGTTGAAGATGTTCTCGATCCCCATGAACATGCCAAACGCCACATAGGTGTGATGGCGTAGCGGGTCGGACCAGATGTCCGGGTTGTCGGGAACGGCGGTGTTATGCGGCTTGTCATCGGTAAAGCGGTTACCGCTGTGGCAACTGGCGCAATTATTGGCTTGAAATACCTTGGAACCGCGTTTTGCCGCCGCCGACATTGTACCTTTATCAAACGGCGAGCCCCGCGAAGTCAGGGTCTTCAGGTATTCGGGAATGGCGTTACGAACGGAACCGTTGGACGGCTCGCTCCAACCGGCATCCTTGAACATCTGAATATAAACAGGATCCTGCTTGATACGTTCCTGCATGATCCGCATGTCCATGTTCATGACGTAATCTTCGGTCAGCGACTCGCGGGTCACGTCGTTCAGATTGGTGCCCAGGCGTCCATCATGGAACCAGGACGCCTTAAGCGCCGTGTTGATCAGGGTTGGCGTGTTGCGAAACCCTTCGGACCCAGGATAAGCCTTGGATAGCGCCAGGCCGTCGGAGAACCCCTTTTCAGGGATATGGCAGGTCGCACAGCTTTGCGATGAATCGCCGGAAAGCCGTTTATCAAAAAACAGTCGTTTTCCCAAGGCCGCCTTTTTGGCGTCGACCTTGATCGCTTCAACCGGTCCTGCCTCATCAGCGAGCGTGTTGCTAGAAGGCAATGTGAAAGACATAGCAATCGCCAAGGCCAAGGCTATATTCAGCCCCCCGCCAAGACGCATAGATTTTGGAAAGCATCGTAACATCAGCTTTACCCTCCCTTTCAAGGCGCACTTGCATGCTTTAAGAAACGCCTCATAAATTCGTGGACCCTTTAATCAAAGAGAAGCCCACATCCTTAAATCAGGGGGAGAGTTTGAGCGTGTAGTTTGTCCGGATCAATTCGCTAAATTGTTCATTTTATTAGCGCTTTTCAGATGCATGCCGATGAGCAAGCTTTACATGCAAAACAGGGCCTTAGCAGGTAAATTAAGAAACGTTTTAATATATGGAAAGTGTCAATTTAACGTTTCGTTCAACTTCGCCCCTGGGCTTGTATGAAATGAAGAGACAACTTTTAAAAAATACTGGCCGACGCAAGAGACTCCCGCTCACTCGTCGCGGACGAAACCAAACTCATCAATCCGGCGCTCCAACCGGGGACGGCTTATGCCGAGAATCTGGCATGCTTTTCCCTTGTGCCAGTTGGTTGCAACCAGCACAGAATGGATATGTTCGCGCTCCAGTTCCTTGAGCGACATGGCCGAGGTCTTTTCGCCAGAAGAGGGTGAGAATTTCTTTCCACTAATGATTTCCTCAGGCAGGAGCGAGGCACTCAAGACTTCTCCTGGAGCGATGACAATGGCCTTCATCAATATATTTTCAAGCTGACGCACATTGCCGGGCCAGTCATAGGCAACGAGGACATCCATGCAATCGGATGGGACGCGCTTAATGACCTTGCCCGCCTCCCTGTTGATCTTGTTGACCAGCCGCTCGACGAGCAGCGGAATATCTTCTCTGCGCTTCCTGAGCGGTGGAACGCTGATGGTGAAGACGCCGAGTCGGTAGAAAAGGTCTTCACGGAACTTCCCGGACGCGACTTGCCGGGCCAGATCGTCATTGGACGCCATAATGAACCGGCATGAGGCGTTGAGCGGTCGGGTTCCACCGGTCGGTGTGTATTCGTTATCTTCCAGCAACTTCAACAGTTTCCCCTGAAGGTGTGGGGAAAGCACATTGACCTCGTCAAGATACAATGTACCCGCGCCGGCCAGGCTGGTTTTGCCGGGCCGGGCTGCGTCGGAGTTGGAAGGATCTCCGCTCACCCATCCGAACAGTTCGCTTTCCAGAAACGTGTCGTCTGACGAAGAACAGTTGACGGCGACGAACGGTTTGTCGGTATCGGCCACAGCCCCGGCGTTATGAATGGCCTTGGCAACGGCATCCTTGCCTGTACCGGGTTCCCCGTGAATAAGGACATTAACGCGATTTTGCGAGGTGATACCGATCAGCTTGAAAACTTCCTGTATGCCGGGAGAGCGTCCGACGATGATCCCAGATTTGTCATCCAGCGCGAGGACGATATCGTCGTCGGATTGATCGATGTGCTTGATGACGGCCTTGTCGACGGCGGCCTCCAACTCTTCAAGATCAATCGGTTTGGGCACATAATCGACGGCGCCGCCACGCATGGCGGCCACCGTGCTGTCAAGATCCTGGAAAGCGGTGATCATGATGAACGGCAGCTCCGGCAACAATTGGCGAACCTCTTTCAAGAGCGACAGGCCATCGCGTCCGGGCATGCGGATATCGCTGATCACCAGATCGAAGGGTTGAGACTTGATGAAAGCCAGGCCTTCTTCGGCGGCGCCTGCAGTTTCGACATCGAAGCCGCGGTCTTCAAAGTGCAGTTTCAGGGTTCGGCAACTCGCCTGTTCGTCGTCAATTACAAGTATTCTCGTCATCACCATCAGCCTTTTGAATCGCTTTTCGCCGTCGGCAGGGTGAATGAGACCTGTGTGCCAACACCAACCTGCGAGACCAGGGACATTTCGCCGCCGTGGCGCTCAATGATACCTTTAACGATGGCTAAACCCAACCCCGTGCCCTTGGTGCGTGTCGTAAAAAACGGCTCCATGACATCGCCAATGACGTCCTCGGCGATGCCGCAACCGGCATCGGAGACTTCGACCAGAACCCACGGATCAGGGGATTGCTCCTGCAATCGGGCTGAAATCGTCAGGGCACCGCCATCTGGTAACGCCTGAATGGCGTTTTCAATCAGATTCCCCAACACAGCCATGATTTTGAAACGGTCACAATAGATTTTCGGCAAGCCTTTCTCGATGTCACGCACGACCTCGATTTCGTGTTCCCCGATATGGTGCGCCACTGATGTCAGGGCCTCTTCGACAATCCTCTCGATATCATACCAGTCGGACTGCAGTTTTTCCGGGCGCGCATAACTCAACATATCGCTCAAAAATTCTTCCATATATCGGACCTGATCGAGACCGATCTGGGAATGTTCCTGCTCCGGATCACTCGGACTGGGGTGCTTCCTGTTGAGGATTTGCAGATTCATCTTGATTGTCGACAGCGCGTTTCTAAGGTCGTGGGCAATCATGCTGGCCATCCGGCCCAGGACCGCCAAGGACCGGGTATCGGTAATCTCCCTAGTTCTTTCTTCAACTTCTTTTTCGAGTTGCTCCTGATAAGTCCGAGTCAGTGTAATGTCGCGCTGGATACCCAAAAACGAAACGATACTACCATTTTCGTCGAGAATCGGGCTGATGGTCAGATCAGCCGGATAGATTTCACCACTTTTTTTCTGGTTCCAGACCTCGCCCCTCCAGGGCCGCCCTTCGGAAATTGTTTGCCACATTTGGCGATGCGTTTGCGGAAGTGTCCTGGCTGACCTGAGGATTGCGGGCCGCAAACCGATAGCCTCATCTGACGAATAACCCGTAACCCTCTCAAATGATGAATTGGCGTAATAGATATAGCTATCTGGATCCGTCAGAATAATCGCATCGGCGGCACCTTCAACGGCCTGGGCGAAGGCCGCAAGTTCATTTTCCGATTGGCTGACCCTCTGGGCCATACGGTTGAATTCCTCGGCCAGTTCGCCGATTTCATCCGAGCTTGAAATTTTTACCGGATGATCCCTGTCGCCACGGGCGAACTGACGAACGCCTTCGCGTAAATCGCGAAGCGGTTTTGTCATCGTCCAGGCCAACAGGCCGCCGGCAAAGCCGACGAGAGTAACACCAAAAAAACCGGCGATAGCAAACGATCCCAAAGATTTTCTAAGTCCCGCATAACTTTCGTCAGGCGACTGGGTGACGACCACCGACCATGACGGCAAAGAAAAGACGTCTCTTAGTTTATTGATCTGAGCAATCGGCGCGACGCAGACGAGGCGGTCCCAGAACCCATCACCTCTGCCAGCGGCAATGGAAACCCAATAAGGTTCCTCACCGGGGATGAATCCCTCGGCGGGAACGATATGTGACGGTCTTTTTTCCGACATTGCCGCAATCAGGAACGACCGGGCCTGCCCCTGTAATGGCACGCCGGCGTAGTCGACAGCGACGGCTTCACCTGTCTGTCCGAAACGCAATGACAACACATCGCGGGAAAAAATTTGGTATTCCAGTTCGCCATAAACATATCCGGCGATCTCGACGCCGCCCCAAACCGGCATCACCACTTTCAATATATTCCCAGTCGTGTCCATATCCAGATATGTAAAGTGCTCGTCTTTGCTCGTTACCGCCCGGTACCAATCCTTGTCCCTGACGACCCTGTCTCCCGTCGTCGCCGTCGAACCGATCAGGACCCCGTGCCGATCAAAAACCGAGAGTTTTCTGACCAGGGCTCCTTCAAGGCCGGCCAGGATTGACAAACGCTGCGATAGCTGCGGATGGAAGTATTCCCTGCGCAGTTTGTCATCCGCTATTTCCCGCCATTCCGTGTTCAGGCGATTGATCCGTGCGTCGATCCATTCCTGGGGATGGCTGCGATACAGGTAATTGTTTTCCATTACCGCTTCGGTCGTCAGTATGTCGATGGCGATATTGCGGATCAGCGATGTTTTTTGCGTGAAATGGGTTTCAAACTGTCCGGTGACGCGACTGGCAATCTGGCAATAGGTCTGACCCAGGGTGCCCTGGATCGAAACCAGTCCCGTCACATAAACGACGGCAGCCGAAACAAGAAGAACGCCGACGGCGCCGAGTGCGAACCAGATCGCCAGGCGACCGCGAATACCGAGTGAAATTCCTCCCGACTCTGATGTCATGCGTCGACCTTCATATAATCGTCGTCTGCGTACTTCAGCATCTGGACGTTCGATACCTCTAGCCTGTAATCTCGTCACACCATCGGCACCCTGAGACACCTTGGCTCAAGAACGACAGTACAATGAATAACAATAATGACAATAGGTTGGGTGGCAACATAGGCCATGATTCCGGAGCCGCCAAAGCGGCAACTTCCTGGAGCCTCACCGGCGCCTTTCTTTTGCTGGCGCTGTGTTTCGTCCTGGTCGTTACAGGAATCCATGATGCCGGCGCTTACGAAGTCAAGGACCCCGTTGACGCTGGCGGCATTCGGGGGAAAGTCCATATTGGCAACGCCATTCCATTGGTCAAGCGCGTGCCGATTTTCAAGAACCAAAAGATATGTGGGCTGGAACACCGTGACATCCCACTGGTCCAGGCGAACGGTGATGGGTTGCTCAATACCGTCGTCTATCTTGAAAACATCTCATCGGGTAAACCGTTCCCGGCGGCCGCGAAAAAAATAACTATCAACCAACTGGGCTGTCGATTCATTCCGCATCTGTCGGTGTTGGCCAACGGCGGCGAGGTAGAGATCATCAATTCTGATACCATCCTCCACAATATCCATGCCTACGAAATGATCGGAAAAACCAATTTTTCGAGTTTCAGCGTTTCCCAACCGCAAAGGGGGGATATCGTCAGCAAACGTATTGGACTGAAGAAAAACGTCGGCATGAGAATCATGTGCGACGCCCATAATTTCATGCTCGGTTTTGTGTTCGTTTCACGTAACCCCTACTACGCCGTTGTCGATAGCGATGGCGAATTCTTCATCGACAACGTGCCGCCTGGAACCTATACGATCCGGACCTGGCACGGCAATCTGGGCGGCAAAGAAGCCTCCGTATCCATTCAGCCCAACGGCGTCGTCAGTATTGAATTTTTCTATTAAACTGCGACCCAAAGCTCGGTTGACCCAAACGATAGGCATGGGTCAGGCAATAGAACCCGCTACTGAAGATGAGCCCGGTGACGGCCATGTGGCCGAGATCGTCCAAGGGCGGAATGTGATCATCTGGCCTGAGCATGATGAACCCGGTACCAAGTATGCTGAAGATGTGGCAAAACTAGCCCATGAAGCCGGAACCGCCTCTGTTAGCGTCGTGGATGTTCCTGATGATTTTCCAAAAAATGGGGCCTAGCCAACGAACTTCCTGAAGGTTGGGATAAGGGTGACCTCAAGAATCTCTTGAGCGAGGCAACGGAACCGCCGCCACCCGACCGGACGGATGCCACTGTAACAGAGTTAGCGGATCTTCCTCCGGTTGAATACTACCAACGTCGCACCATGGCCGCAGAAGATTTAGGTGTACGCGTATTCACCTTGGACGACGTTGTCGCTGGCCGCAGGTCTGCGAATACTTCCGAAAACAGCCCCTTTATTTTTCCGGAAATTGAATCTTGGGACAAACCGGTAGACGGCGATGAATTGCTTAACAATATTCGGGAAGCTTAATCCAAATTTAAAAAACGGCCTGATGGTGCTGCCCAACCCCATAAAGGGGGAAAGCCTACGCAATGCGGTTTTTGAGATGCTTGGCTCCTTGCCGGCTAACATCAGGTGTAGTAGTCGCGACCTGATCTGACAGTTACCGATTTTGACGCGGTGTCTGTCAGGTGAAATTCAGCCTACAATCATTTCCTTCCAGATTTCTTAGCCGTCCTCCAGGGTCTCATAGATTCTCTGACTTTTCCTGTCGTTAATGGGGCAGGACATGGAAAGTGCTTACACCTTTCCTCTTGCCACCTTCGTTGGACCTTATTCGCGCCTTCGGCGCTCAACGTTTATCAGTTTAAGAGGCTATGAAATCTGCCACTGTTCAGTAAAAATTAGAAACGGTTTTGACTATGAAATGCGCCCCGTTTGGGGTTCGCCCTTTACCCCGTTGAGCGCCGCAGGTGCGAATAAGTTCTCGGCCTTTGGCTGTGCAGGAGGGAAGTGGACCCACTTTCCATGTCCTGCCCCCTCTATGACAGTCCAAAACGTGCCAATTACTGCCAACTATTACCAACTCCGACCAACTACTGCCAAAACTGCTGCCAACTATTGCCAACTCGTACCAGCTACTGCCAAAACTATTGCCAACTCCTGCCAACGGTTTTTCAGAACTCCTGCCATCTATTGCCAACTCGTACCAACGACTTCAAAACTATTGCCAACTTCGACCAACTACTGCCAAAACACCTGCCAACTATTGCCAACTCCTTCCAACTACTGCCAACATCGATATCTTATAACCAGCGCACCCCAGCACACCCTTTCAGGGGTGTCGTTTTTGGGCGTACCGTTTTCGACACTTCCGGCCTGCCCGCCATTTTGCTTGAATCGTTCCTATCGATTGAAAGGTTCAGGCAACGAAAATGGAAACATCCCCACACCCAATCGGCCATTGGCCCGCCAGCAGCGAGACTTCCGAACCAGCGGCCTGGACTGAGCAATAGACCCATGAAGGGCTACAAACCGGATCGCCCTCCAACCACCCCTGCGACGACGCATGGACGAACCAATTTGCGTTTGCTCGTGCGTCTGCTTGCCCGGCATGCCGCCCTTCAGGTTTTTCTCTCTCAGCGATCTGTTGACAGTCTTAAAAAATCGGACTCTACTCATCGGAGGAACAGGGAGGAAAATTGATCATGCGCGCCGCCATTTACGCCCGCTATTCGTCAGACCTGCAATCCGAAACGTCTATTGATGATCAGGTACGCTTGTGTCGTGAACATGCCGAGCGCAATAGCATCACCGTATCCGGCGTCTTCACCGATTACGCCATCTCTGGCGGCACTTTAAGCAACCGCCCCGGCATGTTGTCTCTCATGCAGGCAGCCAAACGGGGCGACTTCGACGTGGTCATTGCCGAGGCGCTGGACCGCATCAGCCGGGATCAGGAAGACATTGCCGCCATATACAAACGCCTTACCCACGCCGATGTCCGTATCACCACCGTCTCCGAAGGAGATGTCAACGAACTCCACATCGGCCTTAAAGGCACCATGAACGCCTTGTTCCTGAAAGACCTCGCCGTAAAGACCCGCCGTGGTCAACGGGGCCGTGTAGAAGCCGGGAAAATCCCTGGCGGGCCCAGTGTGG